>ONLA01000041.1 GCA_900318495.1 uncultured Eubacteriales bacterium | reverse complement strand
GTAGCCAATCTTTGCGGTCTATTTTCCGCAATACTGCGTTGTCGTCCTTGCAAGGCGCCAGCCTTGCCGCGTCCTTCGCCTTGTCTTGCGAAAAATATCTTCGCAAAATATAAGTCTACTTTCTATCAGGAATTAGTATTATTTACACAAAAGGAGAAACAAATGATAATACGGCACGCTACATCAGCTGATTTGGACAGCGTTACGCTGATAGAAGCTTCGTCCTTTAATGAGCTCGAAGCGGCTAAAAAAGAGGAAATCAAAGACCGCATAGAGCTTGACGGCAGCTTCTTTTGGCTGCTTGATGACAACGGAGAAATTACAGCGTTTATCCAAGGTTTCCCTACAAAAGAGGAAAACCTGACCGACGATATGTTCCATACCCCGGAAAAGTTTGATAAAAACGGCGGCTGGCTTATGCTTTTATCGGTTGCCGCGCATCCGCTTCACCGCGGCAGGGGCTTTGCAAGCAAGGTTATGCGCCGGGTAATTGCCGACTGCAGGGAACAGGGCAGAAAAGGAATTGTGCTGACCTGCAAGGAGCGTTTGATTCCGTTTTACCAAAGATTTGGCTTTGAAAACGAGGGAAAATCCGCTTCCGAACACGGCGGAGCAGTTTGGTATCAGATGCGTCTGACGTTTTAGGTAAACACAAGCGACAGATTACACTGTTGTTATTTTTCATAATTGTACTATTGCATTATGCCAATGAGTGTGGTATAATTAAACCAATTCATCTAATGCAATGTTAAGGCGATGATAATATGAAAAGAAAAAAGCGTGTTGTTATATTAGCCGCTGCGGTTGTTCTTTCGCTTGCGGCAGTTGTTTGCGCTGTTCTTTGCGCGGTTAAGTTTTTCCTGCATCCCGGTTCGGTAAATTACACTCCCAAGCCTTATGTTGATAATACGGAAAGAAACGGAGTATATGGTGATTTACTGGGAACAGACGGAAAGGTTTATTACCGCGCGTACAACAAGTTTTTGCTGTCGGGAATTTACGAGTATTCAAAGGAAGGCTCGCGCCGGAAGTATGCGGCTCCGCCTTCGATACACCCTGATGTTCCGGTTTTTAGATATGCCTATCGCGGAGAACTGCTTGGCGACCTGATTTCGAAAAACGGTGAATATTATATCAGCGAACTGATAACAGGCGAGCCTGCGTTTAAGCTTGACTGCCCAAAAGGTGAGGCTCCCGACAATTATTTTACGACCGGCGGTGAGCTTTATTATTACACCGTTAAAAAAGATGATTCAAAACTTGAGAATAATTACAGCGAAGATTATGAGTACCCGGTATACGATGAAACTCAGTATGAGGGCTTGTACCGTTTGACCGAAAACGGATATAAAAAAGCGGCACCGAAGAATTTGATTGATGATACAAGCTGTTATAATATAGGATTCTATAAGAATTACTACTATTATTCCGACGCCGACTTAATTACGGAAGAATTCGAAAGTGTGGAAGAAAAACCGGGAAGCCTAAAAGGAAAGTCGCTTTATAAGTACAATCTGCTGAGCGGAAAAACCGAGGAAAAGCTCAGCCTGGATTTTTTGAGCGGACTTGTTAACGAAAAAAGCCTTGTAACAATCGCGCAAATAATGCCGGTAGACGATTATATATATTTTAAGCTAATCCGCCATGACGACAAAAACAAGTGGTACGATATGGAAAAGGAGGATGACGCTATGCTTCAAGATTTGGAGTATATTAACATTCCCCTGATTTACCGCTACTCCGTTAAAACCGGTGAGCTTGATTTGATTTATGAATCGAGCGAAGTGTATTTGGTTGGAGCTGATTTGGGAAATATAAACGCTTACGGCGACAAGTTCTATTTTGCTGTGTATTCAGACCATAACGGTAAAAAAGGATTATACGCGGTAAAGGGCGGCGGACAGCCGGAAATGATTTACAGGGATATAGATTGTTCCGATGATATTTATATTCTTGATGAAAGCGGAGTTTACCTTTGCCGCAACGGCTTTGCCTTGAAATATGTAAGCGCCGACGGAAAAACAGTTAAAAGATTGATGGACGAGTTTTAGGGTGAGGTACTTCCTCCGGGTTTCATTTGAGAATAGTATTAAATTTAAACGCGAAAAAATAAGCGCCGGGCGGATTTTGAACCGCTTGGCGCTTTTGTGTTTTGTGGTTTTTATTAGGTATTAGTATTAAAACTGCGCGTAAATAAAAGCTGTGTTGCCGATATAAGCAAAGCAGAATGTGAAAACAACGAAAAGGCAGAACACCAGCTTACAGCGCCATTTGGCAAGATTCAGCGGGCGGAACAAATCGTTGCTCTTGTTGAACAGCGCCGCTATAAGGTTAACCGCGAACAGAAGAATAACGAATATTACCGCGTATACCGAAATGTAGTGAATACCGCCTGCTCCTGTGAACATTCGCTCAAATATAACGCCTGCGGTGGAAAGGCTGTCCGCGCGGAACACGGTGAACAAAAATATAGCTACCGCAAATGTTATTAATGTTGAAATAATACCTGTTATTTTAGCGGCCGCGCCGTGTGTTTGAAGCTGAAAACGCTTGCGGATGTCCGTAAACAGCTTGTGGAGCACAGAGGCTATTGCCCAGCAAACACCCCAGATTACAAATGTCCAGCTTGCACCGTGCCACAGTCCGCTTAACAGCATTGTGATGAACAGATTTAAATATGTTCTGATTCTGCCCTTGCGGTTTCCGCCTAAGGGAATGTATACATAGTCGCGGAACCACGACGAAAGGCTGATGTGCCATCTTCTCCAAAAATCCGAGGGGTTTTTGGCAAGGAACGGCAAATTGAAGTTGACGCCCAAATCAAAGCCCAGCATTTTCGCCACGCCTATAGCCATATCGGAATAGCCCGAAAAATCGCAGTACAGCTCAATAGTATATGAAAGAACCGCCATTACTATGCTTATGCTGTCATATGCCGCCGGAGCGGAAAAAACCGCGTCAACCGCAACGCCGAGTCTGTCGGCGATAACCGCCTTTTTGAACAGTCCGACAGCGAATTTTTGAATACCCTGCGAAAGGTTGTCTGCCGTTATCGCGTGAGCCGCGGAAAGCTGCGGAAGAAAGTCCTTTGATTTAACGATGGGTCCCGAAACAATCTGCGGAAAGAATCCGATATACAAAAGGATTTTCAGCGGAGAAGCTTCCGCTTCAACGCGCTTGTGATAAACATCTGCAAGGTAGCTTATTGCCTGGAAGATGTAAAAGGAAATGCCTATCGGCAGCACCAGCTTTAGAGTAACGTGGCTCATACCGAATATCCTGCTGAAATTTTCGGCGAAGAAGTCAAGGTATTTAAAAATGCCGAGTACAAGCAAATCCGCGGCAACTCCGGCAGCCAAAAGCGCTTTTGCCTTTCCTGTGCCTTCAAATTTGGCGATTCCTCTGCCCAAGGCCCACATTAAAATTGAAACTCCGAACAGCAGCGCCAAAAACCGCCAGTCTCCCAGCGCGTAGAAAACGTAACTTGCAATCAAAAGAATAACGTGCTGCGCGCGCAAATTTTTGCAAAAACGCATTACAATTAAAAGCACCGCCATAAACAGCACAAAGCCGAGCGTCATAAAATTCACGGGGCAAGCACCTCCTCTAATTTACCGTACAAGCAATCGGCTGCTAAGCGGTGGCCGTCTTTGTTTAAGTGACCTGTGCCCATTGATGTGTCGGAAAATCCGTACGGAACGGTGTGGCTTTCACGGTACGCTTTTTCAAAAGCCGAACCTGTGTTAATATAATCAATTCCGTTTTTTTCACAAAGCTTCTCAAAGGCTTTGTCTGTAGGCTCCTCGACGGCGGTCATGGTGCCGTCGGGGTTGATTGTTACGCCCGGATGATACATAATTATAATCGGCTTGCTCCATTGGGAACGTATCGCGGCAAGCGCTTTGTCCATTTTGGAGGTGTATTCGTCAAGGTTTATTTCATCGCCGCCGGATTCACCCTGAGTTTTTTCCTTTGCCTTGTAAGCGGCAATTTGGTTTTTGGCTATTGTGTAAATCGGAAGCGCCTCTTTTACCTTGATTATCAGCTTGGCTTTTCCGTTCATACGGGAAGCGATGTTCGCGCCCAGATTTTTTTCATCGAACTCTTTTTGTTTAAGCGCCTGATCAAGCTCCCCGGAGGTATAAGCGGTGTGGCCTGTTTCGATTATTATTGCCTGAGCGTCGCTGAATTCCTGAGTAACGGGAACAAAATTTTGAATGATTTTCGGCAGGAAAAGTCCGTCCTGCGCGCATATATAAGCGGCAAGCGACGAGCCGTCGGTCAAACGGCTGTTCAACACATCGGCGTAGCGCTCGCCCGCGCTGACCTCCTCGCCCTGTGTGTGCGACGCGCCGACGATAACGGCGTATTTTTCGGCGATCGGTAAGTTGGGATTGAGGTAACCGTTGCTGTCGGCGGTGTAAAAACCGTGTCCCTCGGTTCCGTGAAGCATACTGCTCCCGGGATAAAAAATGGTGTTGGTTGAGGCTTTTGTGCGGTTAATAAAGCCGGTAGGACGGTTGTAAAAAAACAAAACGCCGTTACAAATCAGGACCGCCAGCATCAGCGCCGAAAGCCATTGTAATGATTGTGAAAAAAATCGCTTCATAAATTAATACCTCTTTGGCTTTTTCGGAAGCCTTTTTGTTTTTGGGGTAATGCGAATAAATTGATAAGATTATATCACTTTTAACAATATATTTCAACTGTTTTGGCAAATTTGAAACTGCCGGGCCTTAAATTGTGCGGTGTTGCCAATATTTATCCGAAGCAAAAAACTTGGCCGCACGCATTGAAAAGCGGCGTTTTTTGTAGTATAATAATACGGTATGCAAATTATTATAAGACGGAGTGATTGATTTGGCGCTTATAACAAGAAAAATTAAAGGAACCGAGGATGTATTGCCCAAGCAGAGTTACCGCTGGCAGTTCGTTGAAAATATTATGCGCGAGGAAGCGCGCGCTTACGGCTTTAAGGAAATCCGCACGCCGGTTTTTGAGCACACCGAGCTTTTCGCGCGCGGCGTAGGTCAGACCACCGACGTTGTACAAAAGGAAATGTACACCTTTGACACCAAGGGCGGAGAAAGCGTAACGCTTCGCCCCGAGGGAACCGCGGGCGCGGCAAGGGCTGTGCTCGAGCACGCTCTTGAAAACGAAGGACTTCCGATTAAGGCAAGCTATTTTGTGTCCTGCTACCGCTATGAAAAGCCGCAGGCAGGAAGATTAAGAGAGTTTCACCAGTTCGGAATCGAGGAATACGGCACTCAGGCTCCGGCGGCTGACGCCGAGATAATCTGTCTTGCGCAGTCTGTGCTTGACCGTCTCGGGCTTTCACAGGTTCACCTCGAAATAAACTCAATCGGCTGTCCCGAATGCCGCGCAAAATATAACCGGGCGCTCAGGGACTACTTCACTCAGTATAAAGACAGGCTTTGCGGCACCTGTTTATCAAGACTTGAAAAAAATCCTATGCGTTTGCTTGACTGCAAAAGCCCCGAGGATAAGGAAATCGCAAAGGACGCTCCGAAAATTTTGGACTATCTTTGCGAAGATTGCGAAAACCACTTTTCCGAAGTCAGGAAATACCTTGACGCGGCAGGTGTTGAATATACAGTCAATCCCACAATCGTGCGAGGACTTGATTACTATACAAAAACCGTGTTTGAGTTTGTGACCGACTGCATCGGCGCCCAGGGCACCGTGTGCGGAGGAGGACGTTACGACGGGTTGATTGAGGAGCTTGGCGGAAAGCATATGCCTTCGCTCGGCTTCGCTATGGGTATGGAGCGTCTGCTTATGGTAATGGACGCGCAGAAAATCGAGATTCCGGACAACGACAGAACCGCGCTGTATATCGCCACAATGGGCGGCGCGGCAAAGGTAAAGGCGTTTGAGCTGCTGCGCCGTGTCAGAGAATGCGGACTAATCGCGGAAACCGACGTTGTGGGACGCGGACTGCGCGCTCAGATGAAGTACGCCGATAAAATAGGCGCAAGATATTCGATGGTGCTCGGCGACAATGAAATTGAACAAAATACCGCAAAGGTTAAAAATATGGATTCGGGCGATCAGACCGAGCTGACTCTTGACGAAAGCTTCGCAGACAAATTTTCGGTGCTGCAGCTTGTTGACAACAATTCGTTTGAAATTTGATAAATGAGGTAGAATAAAATGGCAGAATTTATGACAGGCTTAAAGCGTACAAATTATTGCGGAGACCTTAGAATCTCCGACGTCGGAAAGGAAGTTACCGTCTGCGGCTGGGTTCAGCGCTGCCGCGACCTCGGTCAGCTTATCTTTATCGATTTGCGTGACCGCACCGGCATTGTACAGCTCGCCTTTAACGATACAACAGACAAGGAAATTTTTGACAAGGCTTTTTCCTGCCGCAGTGAGTTTGTGCTTGCGGCAAAGGGCACGGTGTGCGAAAGAAGCGCCAAAAACAAGGATATTCCCACAGGCGACATCGAAATTCTTGTAAGCGACCTCAGGGTGCTTTCAAAAGCCCAGACTCCTCCGTTTGAAATTGTTGACGATACCGGCACAAACGAGGAGCTCCGCCTTAAATACCGTTATCTTGACCTGCGCCGCCGTCCGCTGCTCAACAACATTATGACGCGCAGCAAAATCGCTAAGGCCGCGCGTGATTACTTTGCTGACAACGGCTTTATCGAGATTGAAACTCCGATGATGATAAAATCAACTCCGGAGGGCGCGCGCGATTACCTTGTGCCCTCGCGAATCCATAACGGAAAGTTTTACGCGCTTCCCCAGTCGCCGCAGATTTACAAGCAGCTTTTGATGCTCTCGGGCTTTGACCGCTACATTCAGCTTGCGCGCTGCTTCCGCGACGAGGATTTGCGTGCCGACCGCCAGCCCGAATTTACACAGATTGATATGGAGCTTTCGTTTGTTGACGTTGAGGACATCCTTGAAATCAACGAGGGCTTGTTTAAAACTCTGTTCAAAGAGGTTTTGGGCAGGGAGCTTGAAACTCCGTTCAGGCGTATGACCTATACGGAGGCTGTTGAAAACTACGGCTCCGACAAGCCTGATATCCGCTTCGGTATGAAAATTCAGGACA
This sequence comes from uncultured Eubacteriales bacterium, assembly GCA_900318495.1. GTDB lineage: Bacteria > Bacillota > Clostridia > Oscillospirales > Acutalibacteraceae > Ruminococcoides. Next base: position 25,309 of record ONLA01000041.1, on the reverse strand, counting down.
TTTCGGATTTGGTTAAGGACTGCGGCTTCGGCGTATTTACCGGCGCAATAGAAAACGGCGGCTCCGTGCGTGCGATTGTGGCAAAGAACGCGGCTTCGGTTTACACTCGCAAGGAAATTGACAAGCTCACCGAATATGTAAAGGGAATAGGCGCGAAGGGACTTGCGTATGTAAGGTGGGTTGACGAGCCGAACGCTTCCTTTAAGAAATTTATGACAGAGGATGAGCTGAAGGCGGTTTATGACCGCCTCGGCGCTGAAAAAGGCGACGTTATTCTGATTGTAGCCGACAAAAACAGCACCGTGCTTTCAACTCTCGGCGCGCTGCGTCTTAAAATAGCGAAGCGCCTTGACATTATTCCCGACGAATTTTCGTTTTTGTGGATTGTTGACTTCCCGTTCTTTGAAAAGGACGAGGAAAGCGGCGAATGGGTCGCGATGCACCATCCGTTCACTATGCCCAAGGAGGAGTGTATTCAGTACCTTGACACCGACCCGTCAAAGGTTTACGCCAAGGCGTTTGACCTCACCTTGAACGGCGTTGAGCTTTCGAGCGGTTCAATGCGTATTACCGATTATGAGCTTCAGCAAAAGATGTTCCGCGCGTTAAAGCTCAGCGACGAGGAAATTGAGGCGAAGTTCGGCTTCCTTGTTGAAGCTTACAAATACGGCGCTCCGCCCCACGGCGGAATGGGAATCGGTCTTGACCGCATAACTATGCTTATGTGCGGAGCCGACAACCTGCGCGATGTAACCGCGTTCCCGAAGGTTCAAAACGCCAGCGAGCTTATGTCGTCGTGTCCTGCTGCGGTTGACAGCGAAAGCCTTGAGGTGCTCGGAATTCAAATAAAAAACGCTGAAGAATAATAACGCTGACGCATACATATTTATACAGGAGTGATTTTGTGGATTTCACAAGCTTTATTCCGCTGATTACCGTTTTGGTAATAATCGGCGCCGTGGTTGCCGGAGCTTTGGCTGTACGTTCAAGAATTCGCCGTTTTTCGCGCGAAATGTTCGGGAACGATTCGCTTATAAAGGGCTATAAGGATCAAAAAAAGACAGTCAGTGAATCGCCTGTTTCGGTGCGTTCAATGACCTCAATTTACCTTCCGCAAATTCAAAGGGATTTTCCCGAGTTTGATTATGAGCTTTATAAAAGCAAGGCTCAGTCGGTGCTGCGCAGTTACTTTACAGCCGTAAGCTCAAAAAATGTTTTGGCGCTTACGGAAGAATGCAGCGATACCCTGAAAAATTCGGTTACAGGTATAATCGAGGACCTTGAACGCCGGAATTTGAACCAGGTTTTTGCCGAAGCTGTAATTCACGATATCCAAATCGCGCGTTACATAAAAAACGGCGCGACCGTAACGGTGCTTTTTAACGCTTCGGTAGGCTGTTATAACTACCTTGAGGACGCCGCCGGCAAGGTTGCGCTGGGAAGCAAGGAGTTTAAGCGCCAGTCGATTTATGACATAGCTCTTGTGTATGTTCAGGACGCGCGCAAAATGGGTGTGGCAGGCGACAGCGGAATCGGGCTGAACTGTCCGAATTGCGGCGCGCCGATACGCAACCTCGGTCAAAAGTTCTGCGAGCACTGCGGAACCGGCGTGATTGAGGCTAACATCAGGGTTTGGAGCTTTGATGATATTAAAGAGCAAACAGTCGGCAAAAAAGCTTATTAATAGATATTCCATAAAAAGACACGGTTAATTGTGTTAAAACTATTGATTTTTTTGTCGAAATATTATAAAATAAAGGTGATTATCAGGCGGAATACCACTGTTGGGTGATATTCCGCCGTTTAATACTAATTCCTGATAGAAAGAAGGACGCGGCAAGGCTGGCGCCTTGCAAGGACGACAACGCAGTATTGCGGAAAATAGACCGCAAAGATTGGCTGCTTTTTATTAGGTATTAGTATAATACAATATTATCCAAAGGAGTATGATTACTATGGGAATCATTAAAGCTGCCATTAACGCCGTTGGCGGAGCGCTTGCGGATTCGTGGCTTGAAGCCATCCAGGCTCCCGATATGGGCGACAATATTGTTTGCTGCCCCGGCAGAGTTATTACAAGCGGAAGAAGCTCAAACACAAAGGGTAACGAAAATATCGTTTCCAACGGTTCAAAAATTCACGTTTACGACAATCAGTTTATGATGCTGGTTGATAACGGTAAGGTTGTTGACTATACAGCCGAGCCCGGTCCTTACACCGTTTCAATGAGCTCGGCGCCCTCGCTCTTTAACGGTCAGTTCGGAGATTCCCTTAAAGATGCTTTCGAGCGCGTTAAGTTCGCCGGTATTCCTTCAAACCAGCAGAGGGTTTTCTTTATCAACCTTCAGGAGATTAAAAACTTAAAGTTCGGCACGCCAAATCCTATTCAGTATTTTGATAATTTCTACAACGCCGAGCTGTTTATCCGTGCTCACGGCACATATTCAATCAAGGTTACCGACCCGTTCAAGTTCTATCAGGAGGTTATTCCGCGTTCCGCGATAACCCAGAACCAGCCGGTTGACTTTACAACACTTAATCAGCAGTACAACGACGAGTTCCTTAGCGCTCTCGGCGCTGCCATCAACCAGTATTCAGCCGACGGCAACCGCATAAGCTACATTACCTCTAAGGGACCCGTTATCGCGAAGTATATGGCGGACGCTCTTGACCAGGAATGGAACGACACCCGCGGCTTCCAAATTCAGTCCGTAGGTCTTAATCCCCCGTCATACGACAAGCAGAGTCAGGAGCTTATCAATATGCGCAACAAGGGCGCAATGCTCAGCGACGCTGCCGTACAGCAGGGTTATGTTGCCGGCAATATTTCGGAAGGTCTCAGAGACGCCGGTTCAAATGCCAACGGAGCAATGGCAGGCTTTATGGGCATGGGCATGGGCATGAACGCGGGCGGCAACATTATGGGCGGTTATATGCAGAATCCGCAGTATAATAACCAGCAGCCGCAGCAGTATCAGCAACAGCAAATGCAGCAGCAGCCTCAGCAGTCTCCTCAGCAACAGCCTCAGCCTGCTCAGCAGGGCGGCTGGACTTGCGAATGCGGAGCGGTGAACCAAGGAAAGTTCTGCTCCGAATGCGGTAAGCAAAAGCCGGCGGCGCCCAGAAAGCGCTTCTGCACAAACTGCGGAGCCGAGCTCGGCGATTCAACCAAGTTCTGTCCCGAGTGCGGAACAAAGGCGTAACAAAGGCGTAATTAAATAAAAAAATAAACAGTTGTGCCCGTCTGAAAAACGTCGGGCACTTTCTGACAAGAGAGGTTAAGCAATGGCTACACTTAACTATGACTGCCCGGCGTGCGGCGGTCCGCTTAAATTTAACCCCGACAAACAAAAATTCACCTGCGAATACTGTATGTCGGAATTTGACGCGAAAACCGTACAGGAGATGTACGCGCAGCAGGAAAAAAAGGTGGACGCGGAGGAAATTGAGGAGCAGGAGGCTCAGGCGCGGAAATCGGAAGACGGTGAGGCGGTTATTTACACCTGCCCAACCTGCGGCGCCGAGGTGATGACGTCGGCGACAACCGCGGCAACCCACTGTTTCTACTGTAACAATCCCGTTGTTTTGGGCGGCAGACTTTCGGGAGAATACACTCCCGACAAGGTTCTTCCGTTTGTGCTCACAAAGGATAAGGCTATTGAAAAATTCCTTGCTATGTGCAAAAAGAGGCATTTTCTTCCAAAGGGCTTTGCCTCAAAGGAACGCTTCCAGAAAATCAGCGGCGTGTACTTTCCTTATTGGTATGTTGATCAGGAAAAGGAGGCTCAGCTGACCGCTACCTGCAAAAAGGTTCGCAGATGGCGCAGCGGCAACACCGAATATACCGAAACAAGCGTATATAAGGCTGAACGCGCCGGCAATGTTATTATTAAAAACGTTGCCGAAAGCGCCTTGGGCAATGATGACGACGGAATGTTAAAGGAAGTTCAAAAGGAAAAGATGGACGCCAAGAGCATTAAAACCGAGGCTGACAGACAAAAATACAACGCGCTTAAAAAGAAGCAGGCAAAGCAGCTCGGCGATATGCTAAACGGTGTTCATCCCTATGATGTTTCAAAAATGCAGCCCTTCGCAATGAGTTATCTTTCGGGCTTCACCGCCGAAAAACGCGACCTCGGCAAAGAGGATGTAAAGCAGAATATTGACGCGCGTATGCATCAGTATGCCGAACAGCTGTTAAGGGACACAATTTCCGGATATGACAGTGTAAACGTCGATTATTTTAACGAAAAAACAGAGCTTGAAGCGTGGAGCTACGGTTTGCTTCCGGTTTGGATAACAACCTACAATTTTAAGGATGAAATTCTGCCGTTTGCCATAAACGGACAAACAGGCAAAACCTACGGCAAGCTTCCGCTTAATCCCGCAAAGCTTGCGGCTTTTTCGGCGCTTATCGCGGTAATTGCCTTTGTATTGTCAATGTTGGGAGGTATGTTGTTCTTATGATAGCTAAAACAGCAAAACGGTTTTCGGCGCTTGCGTTTGCGCTTATGCTTATTTTCGGTTCGGTTACCGTTTGCTTCGCTCAGTCGGTTACCAATTCCCAATATTCCATTGAGGACAGCAAAAACCTGCTGACCGAAAATGAGTTTGAACAGGCAAAGCAAAAGCTTGAGGATGCAAGCAAAAAAACAGGCTGGCAGTTTATTGTATTCCTCGATCCCGAAAAGGTTGTTTTCAACGATTCCTTAAAGGATTACTACGAGGAAAATTACTATAATAAAAAAGACTTCAGCAAGAATTCGGTTGTGCTTGTAATTAACGCGGCGCTGAACAAGGGCACGTTCTTTGCGAACGGAGACGCTTCCGCGTATGTGGATGACGGACGCATTAACGAAGCCGGAGTTAAGCTTCGCGCTGACCTTAATGACCAGGATTTTTCCGGCGCAATCGGGGACTTTGCCGATAAAATGGTGAAGTTCCACGATACACCTACCGCCGAAGCCGAAAAGCGCGACGGAAAACTCGGCTATGTGCTCAAGCATTACTGGTGGGCATTTGCTTTGATCGCGTTGATTGCCGGCGGAGCAACCTTTGGAATTACCGCCGGTAAGTATAAGTACAACGGCAAGTACAACACTTATAATCTGAGCGAGAACAGTCAGACAAACCTTTCCGAAAAGCAGGATATTTTCGTTACAAAGCACACAACCTCGCGCGTGATTCAGCAGTCAAGCTCATCGTCGGGCTCGGGCGGCTCGGGAAGCTCAGGCGGTTCGCGCGGCGGCGATTTTTAAAATTGAATATAAGGCAATACCGCACACCTGAATTATGCGGTATTGCCATAAGCATATCCTGAAGGGAAAATTATATTGACCCCAAAGATTTATGAAAAGAATCGGATGTTAAAGGTCCGGTGTTTTAGTCATGTATCGGCGGCGTCATTTTGGCGCCGCCTTTTTGTATGGAGATTATAAAATGGACAAAAGAGTTGCTTCGGTAAGTATTATCGTTGAAGATTCCGAACGCGCGGCGGAAATCAACGGAATTCTGCACACCGCGTCGGAATATATCGTAGGACGGATGGGAATACCTTACCGCGAGAAGAATATCAGTATAATCAGCGTAGTGATGGACGCTCCGCAGGACATAATAAACAATGTTTCCGGAAAGCTCGGACGGCTGCGTGGAGTAACAGCGAAAACAGCTTACGCTAAAAAGTAAAACTATGAGTAACATAAATACTATTGAAAAATTGAAAAACGGCACGGTTCCCGAAAAAAACGAGCTTGCGCTTTTGCTCGGGACAATAACCGCTGACGAAAAAGAGCTTTTAAGGCTTGCGGCACAGGAAAAAGCACAAAGCGTTTTCGGCAACAAAATATTTATTCGCGGTTTGATTGAAATATCGAGCTACTGCAAAAACGACTGCTTTTACTGCGGACTGCGGCGTTCAAATAAAAACGCTGTGCGATACCGCCTTGATAAAGAGCGGATTCTTTCCTGTTGTGAAAACGGCTACAGACTCGGCTTTCGCACCTTTGTGCTCCAGGGCGGCGAGGACGCGTATTACACCGACGAAGTAATGTGCGGCATAGTCGGCGAAATCCGCAGGCTGTATCCCGAATGCGCTATTACGCTTTCGCTCGGTGAACGCGGATACAAAAGCTTTAAGCGGCTGTATGAAGCCGGAGCCGACCGCTATTTGCTGAGACACGAAACCGCGAACGCGGAGCATTATTCAAAGCTGCATCCAAAGTCAATGACGCTGAAAACGCGTATGGAATCGCTTTACGCGTTAAAGGAAATCGGTTTCCAGACCGGAGCCGGGTTTATGGTGGGTTCGCCGGGACAAACATACGAAAACCTTGCGGAGGATTTGCTGTTTATCAGCGAACTAAAACCTCAAATGTGCGGAATAGGCCCGTTCATTCCGCACAAGGATACTCCGTTTTGGGACAAACCTGCCGGCGCGCTCGAAACAACCCTTGTTTTGCTGTCGGTAATCAGGCTTTTGCATCCCTGCGTTTTGCTGCCGTCCACCACGGCGCTCGGCACAATTCACCCAAAGGGCAGGGAGCTTGGAATCCTTCACGGAGCAAACGTGGTTATGCCAAACCTTTCGCCTGCCGAGCACAGAAAGGATTATTCGCTTTACGACAATAAAATTTGTACGGGCGACGAGGCGGCGGAGTGTATACGCTGTCTGTCAAACAGGATGAAAAATATCGGCTATGAAATTGTCACCGGCCGCGGTGACTTTAAACAGATATGAAAAATTGGTATAGGAGTAAGAAAAATGATTAAGTACGACCCAAAATCACTGAAAGCAGAGGAATTTATTAACGACGCGGAAATTCAGGAAACTCTGAAATACGCCGACGATAATAAAGACAACTTTGAGCTTATCGACAGTATAATTGAAAAAGCAAAGCTGCGCAAGGGACTTACCCACCGCGAGGCGAGCGTTCTTCTTGCCTGCGAGGACGAGGGAAAAATCAGGGAAATTTATGAACTGGCAATGCAGATTAAGAAGGATTTTTACGGCGACAGAATTGTAATGTTCGCGCCGCTTTATCTTTCAAACTACTGCGTAAACGGCTGTGTTTATTGCCCTTATCACGCAAAGAACAAGCACATCTGCCGCAAAAAGCTAACTCAGGACGAGGTAAAGGCAGAGGTTGTGGCGCTTCAGGATATGGGACACAAGCGTCTTGCCATTGAAGCGGGCGAGGATCCGGTGAATAATCCGATTGAGTATATCCTCGAGTGTATCGACACCATATATTCGATCAAGCACAAGAACGGCGCTATTCGCCGCGTTAACGTAAACATCGCCGCTACCACAGTTGAAAACTACAAAAAGCTTCACGACGCCGGTATCGGAACCTACATTCTTTTCCAGGAGACCTACAACAAAAAGAGCTACGAGGAGCTTCACCCCACGGGTCCAAAGCACAACTACGCTTATCACACAGAGGCTATGGACAGAGCTATGGAAGGCGGAATTGACGACGTAGGACTCGGCGTGCTGTTCGGACTCGAGCTTTACCGTTATGAGCTTGCCGGAATACTTATGCATGCCGAGCACCTTGAGGCGGTTCACGGCGTTGGACCCCACACAATCAGCGTTCCGCGTATAAAGGCGGCTGACGACATTGACCCTGACGAATTCGATAACGGTATTGACGACGAAACCTTCGCTAAAATTATTGCGATAATCCGCATTGCCGTACCATACACCGGAATGATTATCTCAACGCGCGAGAGCAAAAGCGTCCGCGAAAAAGCCTTGCGCCTCGGTATTTCCCAGATCAGCGGCGGTTCGCGCACCAGCGTCGGCGGTTATGTTGAGCCGGAGGATGAGGACGAAAATTCGGCACAGTTTGATGTATCGGATCAGCGCACTCTTGACGAGGTTGTGAAGTGGCTTATGGAGCTCGGATATATTCCGTCGTTCTGTACTGCCTGCTATCGTGAAGGCAGAACAGGCGACCGCTTTATGGCGCTTTGCAAAAGCGGACAAATTCAAAACTGCTGCCATCCCAACGCTCTTATGACGCTTGAGGAGTATCTTATGGACTACGCAAGCCCAGAAACACGCGCAATCGGCGAAAAAATGATTGAGCGCGAGCTTTTGAATATCCCCAAGGAAAAGGTAAGAAAAATCGCGGCGGAGTATATTGAGTCTATCAAAAACGAAGGCAAGCGCGACTTCCGTTTTTAATATTCGAGGATAAAACTATGAGCTTTAACTCAACACCCTCGGGAGAGAGGGTACACATCGGCTTTTTCGGCAGAAGAAACGCCGGCAAGTCCAGCGTGGTAAACGCCGTTACAAATCAGCAAATTTCAGTTGTGTCCAACGTAAAGGGCACAACCACCGACCCGGTTACAAAGGCGATGGAGCTTTTGCCGCTCGGGCCTGTAATGATAGTTGACACACCCGGCTTTGATGACGAAGGAGCTTTGGGCGAGCAAAGGGTTTTGCGCACCATGCAGGTTTTAAACCGTGTGGATCTCGCGGTTTTGGTGGTTGACGCGACCTGCGGAAAAACAGAGGCGGATAATCAACTATGTGAGATATTCCGTCAAAAAAACATACCCTATATTATCGCCTACAACAAATGCGACCTTGTTCCGGATAAGGATTTTGAGGACGGAATTGCTGTCAGCGCCCTCGAAAACACAAACATAAATTTGTTAAAGGAAACAATAGCGCGTCTGAGCAAGACCGGCAAGCCCGAAATTCCAATTTGCCGTGATTTAATCGGCTGCGGTGAGCTTGCGGTGCTTGTGGTTCCCGTTGACAAGTCCGCCCCAAAGGGCAGGCTGATACTCCCGCAGCAGCAGACAATTCGCGACCTGCTCGACGCGGGAGCCGCGGCGGTTGTAACGCGCGACAGCGAGCTTGCCGTAACACTTGAAAAGCTCGGAGCAAAGCCTTCTATAGTTATAACCGACAGCCAGGTTTTCGGCAAGGTAAAGGATATTGTTCCCGAAAACATCCGGCTTACCTCGTTTTCGATTCTGATGGCGCGTCACAAGGGGTTTCTTGAAACCGCGGTGAAAGGCGCGGCGGCGATTGAAAACCTTGATGACGGCGACAAAGTGCTGATATCAGAGGGCTGCACCCATCACCGCCAGTGTGAGGATATAGGTACGGTAAAGCTTCCGCGTTGGCTTAAAAGCTACACAGGCAAAGAAATTACAATAGAAACCAGCTCCGGAAAAGGCTTTCCCGGCGACTTGTCGCCCTACAGCCTTGTAATACACTGCGGCGGATGTATGTTAAACGAACGTGAGGTTCAGTACCGGCGCAGCTTTGCCGAAGACAGCGGCGTACCTTTTACCAACTACGGTACCGCTATAGCTTATATGCAGGGTATTTTGCCGCGCACGCTCAGTGTTTTTCCGCAATTACAAAACTTAGTTAAGAGGTGAAGTGATGAAATTATTATCAGTGATGATTTCAGCGGCAATGCTGCTTGCGCTGTGCTCCTGCGGCGGCGGAAACAGCTCATCCTCCGCTGAGACAACAGCCGAACCAACCTCGGCAGCCGTGTCAACATTTGCCGCGGCGGATGCTTCGGGTGATTCGGCAGGCGACGAACGAATTTACGGCAAGTGGAGCGGCCCTCAGATTACAACTCAGGGAGACAAGCTTTCAGACGTAAATATGGAATTCAAGCGTGACGGAAGCTTTACCTACAAGGCTAAGGGCGGTTATGACAACGGCGAGGTTGAGGTAACCCAGGACGGTACCTTTACAATTGATGTTGATGTGGTTTCGATGACATTCAAGAATTCAGCAGTAAAGGATTTAAAAACAGGCAAGATTACAAAGGAAAAAATCAGCTCCGATGATTATTCCGACGTAAGCGGAACCCTTACTTCCGAGAAAGACCTGTATATATATTCCGATTACGGCTATACAATTCAGCTTAAAAAGTCCGGTTCGTGACAATTCTAAGTTTTAAGGGGAGGCTTTCTCCCCTTTGTTTTGCGCATACAGCTCCGGAATAAGAAAAATATTTAAAATCTTGTAAAATCTATTGACATTTAGGTGAAATAGGTGTACTATTTATGTACTACGATTTATAATACAATAAAACGCGGTGAATTACAACGCGGCGAGAGGGTACATAAGCCGCAATCAGGAGGAAGAATAATGTTTCAAATTGATCCGAGCTCAAGAATTCCGATTTATGAGCAAATCATCAACAATGTAATCAAAATGGCTTCTCTGGGTGTGCTTAAGCCGGGTGACAAGCTTCCGCCGGTCAGAATACTTGCGTCTGACCTCGGAATCAACCCCAACACCGCCGCTAAAGCGTACCGTGACCTTGAGGCAAAGGGCTACATTTACTCTACCGTTGGCAGAGGCAGCTTTTTGAGCGAACAGGCAACGCAAAACTTTGCCCAAAAACAGCTTGCGGTTGAAAAGTTTACGGATGCCTGCAGAGAAGCGGTAACTTTCGGCACAACAAGCGAGGAGCTTATTGCCATAATCAAAAAGATTACCGGCTGATTATTAACCTGCTTGCTTAGCGCGCCGCTTTGGAGGTTAAAAAGTGATAGAGATTAAAAACCTTACAAAAAGCTTCGATAATGTTTGCGCAGTCAGCAATCTGAATATGAGCGTTGACCGCGGCAGAATTGTGGGACTTGTCGGCAGCAACGGCGGAGGAAAATCGACTTTGCTGAGGCTGCTTTCGGGCGTTTTTGCCGCCGATTCGGGCAGTATTATTATCGACGGACAAGCCCTTTACAATAATGCCGCGGCAAAGGGAGTCTGCTTTTTTGTGCCTGACTTTCCCTTTTATTATGACAGAAGCACAATTAACAACACCGCTTCGCTTTACCGCGATTTGTATCCTAACTGGAGCGAACAGCGCTTTTTAAGCTTATGCTCTATGTTTCCTGTCGGCAAGGACGACAAAATTATTAATATGTCAAAGGGTATGCAGCGTCAGGCGGCAATTATACTTGCGCTTTCAACATGCCCCAAATACCTTTTTATGGACGAAATCTTTGACGGACTTGATCCGGTAATGAGACTGCTGCTGAAAAAGCTTGTTATTGAGCAGGTGGCGGACTGCGGTATGACTGTAATAATCGCGTCCCATAACCTGCGTGAGCTTGAGGACTTGTGCGACAGGGTGTGCCTTATGCATAACGGAGCACTGCTGCTTGACAGTGACACCGACGCGCTGCGCGGACAATACCGCAAGGTACAGGTTGCTTTCGGCCAAATTCCGCAGGTTCAAAATATTTTTGAGGGGATAAATGTTGTAAACGTTTGGCAAAACGGCAATATTTTCAACCTCACCATAAAGGGAAGCGACGCCGATTTTATGCCGCGCCTTGAAGCGCTGAAGCCTGTGTATATTTCTGCTATGCCTCTCAGCTTGGAGGAATTATTTATAAGTGAAATGGGGGTTTACGGTTATGACGCCAGACTCGTCTTTTAAAGCAAACCTCAGAAACGCGTTTTCGGTGTTTAAGTGGGAGATGAAGAACCGCGCCACCTCGCTTGCCGTTTACGGTATTTTGTCGGCTGTTTTAACCGTAGTTGTGCTCACGCTTTGTATTGCGGTCGGTGTGAACACAGGAGCGGACAAGGCAATTCAGAAAGCCGCGCTGGTTTTTCAGCTTGTTTCATCGTTCGGCGTGTTTTCGCTTACCGCCGTTTTTACAATCATCTATACCGCGGGAAATTATTCTTATCTTCATAACAAGCGCAAGGTGGATATGTACGGCTCGCTGCCGATAAGCTCAACCGTGCTTTATCTTTCAAAAACCGCTTCGACGTTTCTGTTTTCAATTATTCCTGCGCTGTTTTTCTTTAGCGTAATTTCAATCATATCGCTGATTTTGGGACAGCCGCTTGTCGCCGAAACCCTTGAGCTTTATGTTCATATTATCATAGGAACAGCGGCGTGCGTCGCGTTTTACGGTCTGCTTGCCGTGTGCTGCGGCACAACCGTTCACACCGTAATTTCGTTTTTGGCGATAGCAATTTCATATCCGATGGCCCTCAACCTTATAAAAGCGGTGGTCAACGCGTTTTTCTACGGTATTCCCCGTATAATAACCAGAGACAATTTTATAATTAACGCGCTTAACCCCGTTGGGGCGTACCAGGGCAGGAACGTGATTTACTGGATTTTGTTCACTGCCGCCTGCACAGTGTTTGCCGCCGTGCTGGCAAAAAAGCGCAGGTCGGACCGCGCGCAAAACTCGTTCGCGTACTTTTTGCCCGCTTATGCCGTTAAGCTTATTGTGTCGTTTATTTGCGGTATGTCGCTGGGAATTTTGTTCGGCTCATTAAACGCGCTGGCAAACGGAATGCTTGGATTCTTATTCGGCTTTGTTCTCGGTTCGGTTCCGGCTTACATTATCGTTCACCTTATTTTTTATAAAAATTTTGACAGCCTGATAAAAACCTCTATTCCGTTTGCGGTTATGGCGGCGGTTACTTTGGCGGCGGTCGTGATTTGCGATGTTGATATTTTGGGCTTTAACACCTATGTTCCGTCTGAAAATATGGTTGAAAGCGCAGGGATTGTTTATCCTAAGGATGTAATCGGCGCCGAGAAAACAATTCCGCGAATAGCTTCGGAGTGTTCGGATGATTTTTCAGACGCCGAAACAATAAAGGAGATTATTGATATTCACCAAAGAACCGTAGAAGATTTTCATATGAATTCTCAAATAAAGTTCAGAAATGTTTGGTATAACCTTTTTCTTGACGGCTTTGAGGAAATAATTGGCAGCGATAGTTCATACTGCATAGGCTACAAGCTTAAAAACGGAACAGAGGTAATCCGTCATTACCGCCTGAATTTGATGCGGTATATAGGCAGCAGCGGCAGCAGCGAGAGTTATTATGAACGTGAAAAAATGATTGAAGAAATAGTTGATTCCGAGCAATACACTCAAAACTATTTTTCAATTGACTGCATAAACCGCGATATGCTGCGCGGCTTTACACTTGAGAAAAGCTTATACAGCGACAAAGGCAGAATAGTACTTGCCGAAAACGAAAAGGTGAGTGCCGAAAAGTTTAAGGAAGACTGCCAAAAGCTGTATGACGCTCTAAAAAAAGACAACGTTAATTTGAAGGAAAACAAATCCAACTATAAAAATCTGAAGCTTCGCATAATCTATGACGACAAAAACAGGGTTCAAAGCTCGCGGCTTTTGCATACTATAATGCAGCTCAGCGACCGCAATAATCCGAGGGTTTACTTCACGGAGGACAGCGTAAACACGATACGCGCTCTTGAATCGCTTGGACTGATAAACAGCGACGGCGAAGTAAACACCGACAGCCCGTATTACATATCATACGAGCAAAGCGAAAGATAAAACAACCCCGAACCGGCGTTGAAACGGTTCGGGGTAAAATTTTGTGTTATACTAATTCCTGATAGACGCGGCAAGGCTGGCGCCTTGCAAGGACGACAACGCAGTATTGCGGAAAATAGACCGCAAAGATTGGCTACTTTTTATTAGGTATTAGTATTAATTCAGTTTCTCATCAGGTGAATAGCGGTTTCCGCCTTTTCGATAATCCTAAGGTCATTGTCATAGGTGCAAAGCTTGCGTGCCTGCTGCAGGTCAACCCAAATGTAACTGTCGATTTCCTCTTCCTGAATCTTCACATTGTCGGTGAAGGCACGGGCAAGGAAGAAAACCACGCGTTTGCGGATTTTGCCGAACGGACAGTATTCGCTTATTTCTCGGAAGCCCTTAACAATGGTAACGTCAAGCCCTGTTTCCTCCTTGATTTCACGAACGGCTGTTTCCTGTTCGGTTTCGCTGTCCTCGATGTGACCCTTCGGAAAGCTCCAGTATCTGCCGTTGTTGTTCTTAACAAGCAAAATTTTGGTGTTTTGCTTTGTCTTGTAAAATATTATGCCGCCGCAGGATTTTTCGTAAAGGCATTTTAAGGCCTTTACCTTTACGTTGGAAAGACGTGACAAAATCTGTCTTAGCTCGGGTTCATAAAAAACCTCGCCCGGCTGGGAAACAATCAGCTTATCGCCGTTAAGCCCCTCAAATTCGGCAACAGCAATTACAACACAATCCGTATACTCAAAAACATTTTTGCGTGTGACCAAATACGCGCTGCGGTTGCTTATGTTAGCCGAGCTTACATAAGCTGAGTATAAGCCGTCGGAAATATTTCCGAAAACCGTTGCTTTTACCTTTTCGGATATCATGCTGTTGCCTCCTTTCGGGTTTTAGTTAAACAATGCCGTGATGTTGTCGAGCTGTCCCTGGGTGTTTGCGCTCATAATGCCGTTCAGGAACAGGAAATCTGTAATTCCGTTGTTTTTGCAGTAGGTTGCAATGTCAACATCGGAGTTCGCGCGGAAGGTTCTTAAATCCATAATGTGAACTTCGCTGAAGTTTTGTGTAAGGTAAGGAACAAAAGCGTTTCCGTAGCTTTCCTTGACAACGGCGATTTTTCTGTTGGGTTCGGCGGCCTCCGACTGGGATTTAAGAATCGTCAGAGGATTATCGCCGAATATAAACACGCCGTAGGTGTTTGAACCTGCCGTAGCGTTTTCAAAATACGGACTGTCATAGTTTTCGGTGGTTCCGCTTTCGTAGTGGAGCTCCATGGATACCGAATAAGGGAATTCCCAGTAGTGAACCGAATCGGGTTCAAGTCCGGTTGCCATGTCAGAGAATGTTCCGGTAAAGCCGTCAATCTGTTTTTCGGTACAGTCTTCAAGCTTAAGCGGAGTCATTTTCAGTGTATCGGCAAACGCTTTGTACGCGTAATAAGCGCCGAGTCCCGTCCAGTGGTGGTCGGAATGGAAGTAGGTGTATTCGGTGTTGTGTTCACCAAGGTAGTTATAGGCGTTAACGGGAGTTACTCCGGCGCCCATGCTTTCGTACGCCTTTTTGATGTTGTCCGCCTGGGAATTTGACTGAACCACGCTGCCGTCCTTGAGTCTTTGAGGCAAGCCGTATTCGGTGTGGTTGGGAACAATCATACTGTAAACGTTTATGCCGTTAAGCTTTGGAGCGAGCGACGTGACTGTGTCCGCGTAGGTTTTAGCGGTGTCTTCGCTGCCTCCGAACAGCTCAAATGCCGAGCCCTTCCAGCCGTAAACCGTGCCGAAGTCGGTTCCTGCCGAGTTGTCGTCTTCAATAACCGGAGTCATAAAGTATGAAACGGACAGCGGGTCGCCTCCTGAGGCGTTTGCCTGCTGAGCAGCGGTGGGAGCCTGAGTGCTTTGCTGACTCTTTGTCTCCGTTGAGATTTCCTCGGGTTCCTTTTTGCCGCAGCCTCTGAACATCAGCGAAATAAGAACTATCAGCAAAATCAGAATCGCGGCGCCTCCTGCCAAAATAACAATCCTGTTTCGCGTCCTTGTGCGGTTTTTGCGGCTTGGTCTGCGTCTTGAGCTTGGGCGTCTGTTGCCGTAGGATGAACGGTTGTTCCTTGCCGCCTGCCTTCTGCGGTAGTCGCTGCTGTCAATCGTTTCATCAAAGTTATCGAGATCAAAGTAATCGTCGCGATTGCGGTCACTCATTGCTATACCTCCTGATATTATTTAAAATACCAAACAATAAATTTGAAAACAACACAATCTTTAAACACACAAAATAATTATACAACATTATCGCCCCAAAAACAATATGATTACTTAAAAATTTTGATAAAATAACTCGATAAATTTCCTGTGTTTTTTCTAAGGTAAACATAATTATTGCGTTCCGTGTTTTTTTATGCTACAATAGATTTGACTATAATTATGAAAAAGGTGATGCAAATTGTCTTTTCCACAGGATAAAATCAGGAATTTCAGTATAATAGCTCATATTGACCACGGCAAAAGCACGCTTGCCGACCGTATTCTCGAGCAGACCAACTCTGTTTCCGCGCGTGATATGGAAGCCCAGCTGCTTGACGACATGGAGCTTGAACGCGAACGCGGAATTACAATCAAGGCGCGCGCCGTAAGCGTTGTTTACAAGGCGGACGACGGCGAGTCATATTTGTTTAACCTTATCGACACCCCCGGTCACGTTGACTTTAACTATGAGGTTTCGCGTTCTCTCGCGGCCTGCGAGGGCGCGATACTGGTTGTTGACGCTTCTCAGGGAATTGAGGCGCAAACGCTTGCGAATACTTACCTTGCTGTTGACGGCGGTCTTGAAATTGTGCCTGTTGTCAACAAAATCGACCTGCCCAGCGCCGATCCGGACAGGGTTATAAATGAAATCGAGGACGTTATCGGTATTCCTGCCGAGGACGCTCCGAAAATTTCGGCAAAGGCGGGAATCAATATTCATTCCGTGCTTGAAAAGGTTGTTTCCGACATCCCCGCGCCCGAGGGCGATGTTAACGCTCCGCTCCGCGCGCTGATTTTTGACAGCTACTATGACAGCTACAAGGGCGTAATAATTTATGTTCGTGTTAAGGAAGGTCAGATTCATCCGGGCGATGAGTTCAGGCTTATGTCAACCGGCAGTGTTTTCAATGTGGTTGAGTGCGGACTTATGCACGCCACCCAGATGGAAAAAACCGAAGGCTTGTACGCCGGCGAGGTTGGTTACATTACCGGTTCAATCAAAACTCTTGCCGACGCCACCGTGGGCGACACCGTTACGCTAACGTCAAACCCTGCTGCCGAGCCGCTGCCCGGTTACCGCGAGGCTCAGCCGATGGTATTCTGCGGTATTTATCCGGTTGACGGAGCAAAATACGGCGACCTCAAGGACGCGCTCGAAAAGCTGAAGTTAAACGACGCGGCGTTGTCGTTTGACCCGGAAACCTCGGTTGCCCTCGGCTTTGGCTTCCGCTGCGGATTTTTGGGACTTCTGCATATGGAAATTATTCAGGAGCGTTTGGAGCGCGAGTATTTGCTTGATCTTATCACAACCGCGCCCAGCGTAATTTACCGGATAACAAAAACCGACGGTTCGGTTGAAATGATTGACAACCCGACCAATTACCCCGACCCGTCGCTTATTCAGCTTGCCGAGGAGCCGGTGACCGACGCGCACATTTACACGCCCAAGGAGTACGTAGGCAACATTATGGAGCTTTGCCAGGACAGGCGCGGCACATTTATTGATATGCAGTATATCGACGCCGACCGCGTTGACCTGCATTATGTTTTGCCGCTTGCCGAGATTATATATGACTTTTTCGATACCCTGAAAAGCCGCACTCGCGGTTACGCGTCGTTTGACTATGAGCTGAAGGAATATGTTCCCAGCGAGCTTGTTAAGCTTGACATAATGCTTAACGGCGAGGTTGTTGACGCGCTGTCGTTTATAATTCACAAGGACAAGGCTTACGGCAGGGCAAGAAAGATGGCTGAAAAGCTAAAGGAAAAAATTCCGCGCCAGCTCTTTGAGGTTCCGATTCAGGCATGCATCGGAGGAAAAATCATCGCGCGTGAAACCGTAAAGGCGATGCGCAAGGACGTTCTTGCAAAGTGCTACGGCGGTGACATCAGCCGTAAGAAAAAGCTGCTTGAAAAGCAGAAGGAAGGCAAAAAGCGTATGCGCCAGCTCGGCACCGTAGAGGTTCCGCAGGAGGCGTTTATGGCTGTGCTCAAATTAGACACCGATTAAGGCAACACCGCACAATTCAAGGCGCACGGCTTGCTTGAATATTATTCCGTCACCTTGCCCAAAAAATCTCGGCAAGGCGTCAGCCTTACCTTGATTTATTTGTACAACCTGACGAAAAATCTTGCTGCGCAATCCGCACACCTGAATTATGGACGCGGCAAGGCTGGCGCCTTGCAAGGACGACAACGCAGTATTGCGGAAAATAGACCGCAAAGATTGGCTACTTTTTATTAGGTATTAGTATTATACTGTAATTAATAAAATTATCAGGGAGGAATAGCTGTGAGGAATATTAAAAGAACAACTGCCGTTTTATTGACGGCTGTTATGGTTTTGTCAATGTTTGCAGTCGCCTTTGTTAATGCAGGAGCGGCTGAAAGCGACACGAAAATTTATTTTGAGGTTCCGTCATTCTGGAAAAACTTCAAAGATATAAGGCTGTATCTGTACAACGTTGATGCAGCCGAAACTATGATTATGTGGAACTCCAAAAAGGGCAAGATGACCGATGAAGGCAACGGTCTTTGGTCCTTTGACTTATCCGCCAAGGGCTATAACCTTGATCCCAAAACAAACTACGCCTGCATTGTGCTTACCAACACGGAAATGCAAACCTGCGATCTGTTATTAGGCAGCGAATGTTACGGCGATATCATATACTGCACGGGTGATGATGAACATATTGAATCACCGGTTGACAGCAACAAGTACGTTTATAACGCAAGATGGAAAAACGCAGACCCCGATAAATACGGTCCTATGCTCTGTATAACCTCAATCGGTAATGTTGTAGGCAAAGCTCTGCCAAAGGGTAAAACAAAAACCGGCTTGCTTGCGGATTTCATTAAGGGAAACGGATACGGCTCGCTGGAATACGCGGTCAAAATCACCGGCAAAACCGAACAGAAGGCAATTGATGATATAGGCAGAGCGCTTGGATTATACGCCGAGGATGTAAGGGCGGCTATAAACAAATCCGGCAAAAGAGTAAGCTGGGACGAGAGCAGAACCGTATTGCCGTTTAATGAAACCAAAGTGACAATTAACCCGAAAAAGCTCGGGCTCGGCGAGGGCGAAAAATATAAGCTTAACGCATTTGTATCGCCGTATAATACGGGATACAGCATTAATTGGGGCATATCCTCAAAAAGAATCGCCGATCTTGACAACAAAGGTAATATAACCGCGATTGCAAAGGGCAGCGCTGAGGTGTTCGCTTCAATTAATACCGGCGCTTACGATGTGTGCCGGGTCACTGTCAAGGACGCTCCCAAAAGCGTGACGCTTAACAAAGCTTCTGTTACTCTCGGCATAGGCGAAGCCTACACGCTCAGCGAGACCACCAACAGCGGTTCATACGCAAACGCCGGTAATCTTAAATGGACAAGCTCAAATTCGGGCGTTGTTTCCGTTACAAAGACAGAGGGCACAAACCGGGCAACACTGTTGGCTAAAAAAGCGGGTACAGCTAATATAACCATAAAAACTTATAACGGCAAAACCGCTGCCTGTAAGGTAACGGTAAAGCCTGCTCCGGCAAGCGTTAATGTTAAACCGGAGTCGTTAAAGCTCGGCGCCGGTGAAAAAATTACAATTTCCGAATGCACCAACAGCGGCTCGTACGCAAACGCGGATAATCTGTACTGGACAAGCTCAAACACAGGAATTGCGGAGGTTTACAAGGTTTCGGGAACCAACAAGGCTGAAATAAGGGCTAAAAAAGCCGGTACAGCCAATATAACCATTAAAACCTACAACGGCAAAACCGCGACCTGTAAGGTGACGGTAAAGCCGGCGCCGTCGAGCGTAAAGCTCAGCGCGTCAAGCATAACGCTGAACAAGGGCAAAACCTATACAATCAGCGAAAGCTCAAACAGCGGTTCTTACGCAAACGCCGCGAACCTGAAGTGGACGAGCACCAATACAAGTGTAGCGACCGTAACAAAGGGCAGCGCGAACAAGGCGGCAATCAAGGCTGTTAACAAAGGTACGGCTTATATAAAAATAACCTTGTACAACGGCAAAACCGCCCGGTGTAAGGTGACTGTAAAATAACATAATATATAGTATACAAAAAGGGAGCGTATCAGCCGGTACGCTCCCTGTGTTTTTATTGCAGATTAAATTCTCAATTGTTATAAGCATTTAGTCCTACCAAAACACCTAATGCAAGATTTTGTCCCTCTTTGGATAATGAACGGAAAGTGTTCAGCAGTTCACATTCATTTTTGGAAAGACTTTGTTGAAGTATGGTATCTAACGGCTGTTTAATGTCGGAATAGCCGATTATATAATCTACAGAGGTATCAAAGAGTTTTGCAAGTTCTATCAAAACTGAAACGCTTGGTTCACTTTTCCCGTTTTCGTAAGCGCTTATCATTTTTTGTGAAACGTTCAATTTTAGGGACAGTGCTATTTGGCTCATACCTTTAGATTTGCGCAATTCTCTAATTCGTTCCATATAAAACTCCCCGTATACTTAATAAGAATAATATTATAACTATTTCTTGACAAAGATATTCCCAAAAGGTATAATTATACTTGTATAAAGGATATTATATGAGCGTTTTGTTGAATTAATTATGCGCGTTTGCAATCGTTTAGCTTAAGTTGGAGCTTTTCAAAAATGTCGCTTCAGGAGCGACATTTTTGACAGAACATTTATATATAATATGGTTGTACTCTTGATTATGGAGGGATTTTATAGCGAACAACAGAGAATAAACTTTAAAAATTTTAAAAGCAGATCAAAATACTACAGCAGATCAAAACAGCTGAGTTGTACAAGGAGGTAAAAATGTTTTGTGATAATTGTGGCAAGCAGATTAGAAGTGCAGCAAAATTTTGTTCGTTTTGCGGACATAAAGTTGAAGATCAGCCAGGAAGAACAGAAGTTATCGAAGATCCATTTAATATGGAAGATGTTAGAAATTCAAGAGTTATAAAAAGTTATGGAGGAGGCAGTTCAACAGATTCGTTTTTAATATTTCAGTTGGTGCTTTTGGTGGCGTTGATTCTATTAGGAATTGTTTTTATGACAAACGAAAGCATGAACCGCCCAATTTTTCGAAGTTTAAGTAGTTCTCAAGAAGATATATTCAGAGTGCTTATTTGGTGTTTGATTACAATTGACGGCATTATATTTATAATTAAAGCACTAAAACTTGGAGCAATAAAATCTACTCAGTTATGTATAACAAGAAGTGGAATATATGGAAAAGCAGCAAAAGAAAACTATCTTTCAGTTGAAGAGTTCACAATCTGTTTTTCTGAGTTACATCAAGTTTCGGTAAATTCCGGGGTTCTTGAAATTTTATCTTCGCAAGGCAAGTACAAGCTATTGCTGGACGGCGCGGAGAATGCTGCAGATAGTATAAGAGAAATGAAATATGGCACAGTTCGCGGTATGTTTCCAAACCAGACGAATGTACCTCAAAATTCATGGATTTGTCCTGATTGCGGAAAAATAAATTATAATTATGTAGGAACCTGCGGCTGCGGACATTCAAGACCTTACTTAAGGTGATAAGATAATAACATTAATAATAGAGAAAGCGAGGATAAATATATGTATTGCGAAAAATGCGGCAAAGAAATAAAGGACAATATTAAACATTGCCCAAATTGCGGAGCAGTTAACGAAACAAATGCTATACTTAGTGGTAGTGAAAAAACGAAGGCGAGTGAGTCTGTTGAAAAAATACGGTATGATATTGATTTTATAAAACAAAAAATTTTACGCAACGTAAAAAGCGATAAGCCTTCAATTTTGGCTAATCTGATAGTTTTAGCTATAGCGTTAACTTTTATCGGAATCGCAATTGATCGGTTTATGTTGGCACATGAAACGTTATATACTTATAATGGGATATCAAAGAGTGAGGCTGTAGGGCAATTGTTTTTTGCGTGGTTTTTTTTGATATCCGGATATGCACTTGCAATAGGAGATATTGTTAATTGGTATAACAAATCAAAGTAAAAGAACAAAATAAAAATGCATAAAATAAAAGGTGAAGAAAAATGATAAAGAAAAAAATAAGGAGATTAGTTTTAATTGCGATTACAATTATTGTAAGTTCTGTTTTTTCCGGTTGTTCTACTCAAAATAAGGTATACACTAAAGGAACAGAAGAGCTTGCAGAGCAAATATATGATTTTGGGGTTAATCATGAAACGTATAACGGAAACTCCTTGATTTTTATAAGTCTTTTAAAGGGTGAAGAGGATTATTTAATACTATTCACTTACTCATCTGTACCAAGATATAGCAATGATACAACAAAGGGTGTTTTAAGCTCTATGGGGCATACTGTTGCAAGATATTATACGATAACCAAAAAGGGATTCACAGAAGATGATTTTATATCAGATTCGGATGGAGATTATAATTTTATGAACGCAGAGGTTAATTCGTCGTGGTATTTGAATGATTTAAGAAAAGAGCATATTGAGGAACTTATGGATTTATCCGAATATGTTATTACTGACGGAAAATCGGCTCAATCATCTAAAAATTAATACGGTAATATGGTAACGCCGTATTCATAAGGCTTTTCGCCTGTTAAAAATTCAATGCTTCTCTCGATTGAGTCAACCGACGTTCCCCAGTCCGCGCCGCGGTTGCGATAGTCAAACATTGTGGCAAAATGCGATATATCCTTTTTTAAATCAAGCAGATAGTTTTTTGTGAGCGCGGCTGTGTCGGAGTGAAAATCGCTCAAAAGCTTTGAAGGGACGCCGTTTTTGCCCATTGCGTCGGTCATTATAAACTGGTAGTGCTTGAGGCATACAAAAGGCTGAGCCTTGTACAGCTCCCTGAATTCGCCGCCCTTTGCCCATTCCGCAAACACGGTTCTTACCAGATGGTGCATATCGCGCTCAATGCGGTCGCACACATAACAGCCGGAAAGTTCGCTTCTTATTGCCTCAAGCTGCTTTTTGTCGGGCTTTCCGCCGGTTTTTTTCGGCATAAGCTTTTCGATAATCTCCTGCAAATGGCTTTCCAAAATAAGCGCGTTCGGCAGCTTCTTGCCCGATTGGCTCATTTTGGAAAAGTGACGGTGGCAAAATCCCACTTTGTTTGTTTCCACACGTACGCTCGGCTCCATCATAGCGTCGCCGGTAATAAATTCTACATACTGTTCCTCGAGCATTGCCTCCATACGGCACAGCGGACATCCGTTTTTAGGCGCGAAAAGGTCGTTAATCGGTATAGTAACAATGGTTTCTTTCATTTTCAAAACTCCCAAAAAATAATTATAATTTATTGTATCATATTATCTCAAAATATGATATACTTTTTTTAGATTTTTAAGATTTGGATGTGGGAATATGACGGATACTGTTATAATAAGCGGTGTTACCGACCTTGACCTTGAGCAAACTCTGGACTGCGGTCAGAGCTTTCGCTGGGTTAGGCAGCAGGACGGCTCGTTTTCGGGAGTTGCTTTCGGAAAAAGCGTGAACGTGTCGCTTGACGGTACAGATTTGATAATCAAAAACGCGGTTGAGGCCGACAAAAGGCTTTGGAGCGATTATTTTGACCTTGAGCTTGATTACGGCAAAATCCGCGGAGATATCAGCAAAATCCATCCTGTGCTCGGCGAAGCGGCAAAGTACGCTCCCGGAATACGGATTTTGCGGCAGGAACCGTATGAGGCGCTGTGTACGTTTATAATTTCGCAAAACAACAATATTAAGCGGATTAAAGGAATAGTGCAGAGACTTTGCGAAAGCTTCGGCGAGCCTTTGCCCGACGGTCAGTTCGCTTTTCCCGGCGCGGACACAATGGCACGGCTGACGCCCGAAGATTTGGCTCCGCTTCGTGCCGGATTCCGCGCAAGGTACCTTTGTGACGCGGCAAAAAAGGTGGAGAGCGGCGAGGTTGACCTCGGGCTTTGCCGCACGCTTGGTTATGACGAGGCGCGCGCCGAGCTTATGAAAATTACCGGAGTGGGCGTAAAAGTTGCCGACTGCACTCTGCTTTTCGGGCTTCACCGTGTTGAGGCGTTCCCTGTTGACGTGTGGATGAAACGCGCTATGGAAAAGCTTTTTCCGGGGATGACGGCGGAGGATTTCGGCAGCTATGCGGGAATTGCTCAGCAGTACATTTTTCATTACAGCCGTATGCACCCTGAACTTTTTGCTTAAATGTTGTTTTATTCGTGAAAACTGACAATTAAAGTGTTGATTTTATAGTTATTATTACATTATTGATGTGAAAATAGACATAAATATATGACTAAAATTTAACATTACAGATTCATTTTTTAATTGTATATTGTTTTTTTCTGTGATATAATTAAAATGAGCAGGGTTCGTTTTTACCCGAAAAATTTTTAGAAGGGATGTATTAAATATGAGAAAATTCAGAAAACCGCTTTCGCTTGTTTTAGCATTAATGCTCGCTTTAAGTATGTTCGGAGTATGTGCTTCGGCAAGCGCCGCGGAAGTCAGCGAACCGGCCGCGTCCTCGGGACACAGCGGCACAATCAGCGTTACATCTAATATTTCAGATCCGGTGAGTGTGAATTATGATTATTACAACGATGAAGTTACAGTAACCTATTCACTCCGGTCACCTCATTCAATCGTAAACACCCAGGCGTATGTAGAGTACGACTCAAATGTTCTTGAGCTTGCCGACGTTGATTTGGACGTAAATATTCCTCAGCTCAACAAAGGCTCGGCGGTGTTTAACTCGGATGTTGCGGATCACGTGTACATTAACGCTACCAAAATTAATTTCTACAACTTTAAAACCGAGAAGATTTATTACACACAAACCTTCCGTATTATCGGTACGGGCGACACAACGGTTAATATGGTTATGGAGGTTTTGACCGGTTCCGATCAAACCGACTATAATCAGGCAACCAACGAAAACGATATTGCGCTTGTTGACTTTGATGAAGTTCTTCAAAATGAGTTTACTTTTACCGCAAGCGCCGAGCTTTCGGGCGAAGAGCCTGCAACAGAAGATCCCACAGAAGAACCTACCACAGAAGCACCTGCCACAGAACCTGAAACAGAGCCTGTAACAGTTCCGGGCGAAACTATCACCGTATTCTTTACAGACGCTCTTAACTGGGGCTCAGTTAACATTTATTACTGGAACGACGGTCCGGACTGGCCCGGCAGCGCAATGACATACACGGAGACCAACAGCGAAGGTATGAAGGTTTACAGTGCGGTAATTCCTGCCGATGTTGACGGTATTATATTCAACGGCAACGGCAATCAGACTGTTGAAATTGAGACAGGCATAACCGACGGCGCGCAATGGTACACCATAGATGAAAAAGTAGGTTACAACTATAAGGTTGGTTATGGCGAGTCTCCGGTGCAGCCCACTACAGCAGAGCCTACCGAGACGCCTACGGAAGCTCCCACAGAAAAACCCACAGAGGCTCCTACAGAAGCACCTACAGTTCCTGCTTCAGACGAAGCGGTTGACCGTGACGGCACACTCATCGTTGGCGATGACTTCACACTTATGCTCAACACTGCAAGCTCAACAAACGTTGTAGGCGAAATCTATCTGCCCGCAGGTCAGTATAGGTTCAGAGTTCAGAAGGACAGAACTCTTATGGGCTACAACGCAACTGTAAACGACAAGACAACAAAGGGCCTTACCTTTAATCCTAAGTTCAAGGCTCAGACAACACTTGTTGCTACAGGCGGTACATACAAGTTCCAGTTCTCAAATACTGCTAACGCGCTTGTAATTTATCACGTA
>ONLA01000003.1 GCA_900318495.1 uncultured Eubacteriales bacterium | reverse complement strand
TTTTCGAGGATTGAAATAAGCTCGTTGATAATCAGCCAGATTATTACCATAAGCCCGAAAAAGTTCGGCAGGCTTGTCTGCACTCCCACCTGAGCGAGCGCCGAGGTTATAAGGTAATCGACCACAATGCCAACGCCGACAAGCGCCAGATAGCCGACCTTTTTGATTAAGCCGATAACTCCGGCACGGCTGTTGAGCTTTCCCTCACGGCTTGCGCTGAACATACCCGTCAGGTAATCGACCGCCATAACGATAGTAAGCACAATGAGCGGTACCAGTAAGATGTTGAAATACGCCGCCAGCGCTCCGATTGCTCCGGCAAGCGTGATGTGTATAATTTGTGTTTTTTCCATTGTTATCTTCCTTTCTATGAGTTTATCAGTTCATTTCTGAGGTCTTCAATCAGAGCGTCAACCTGTGCCTTTGTGTAGTAGTTGTCAAGGCTTTGGTGTGACGTCAAATACTGCGCGTGCGTATGGTAGGAATCGGATTTTCCTGACAGTCCGTCATATACCGCTTTTGCGCTTGGGTACTGTGTATCGGTGGAGGATGACGAAAGCGCAGTTACTTTATTTGACGATACTTCACGCGCGGCAATAGCACTGCTGAGTCTTTGATTGACGTCATCTGTCTCCGCCTTTGTACTGTAAACACCGGCGGCATAGGCTTTGGTCACATATTCGTCGGTGTTTCTTATCTTCCATACGTTATAGGGAGCCTCCGGGAAAAGACCGCCTTTCTCCCCTGACGGTCTTATATCAAACAGCGAGACCGTACCGATGTTTTTGCAGTCATCAAAGGTGATCGTATACGGCGTATGCAGGTTTGGAACGTTGTAGTCGGGAACGGGATTTCCCGCTCCGTCATCAATTGTCCTAAACGGGTTTTTACCGGTCTGACAGTTGACAGCGCCGCCGTTGAATTCGCAGTGTTCAAAGCGAATATCAGCGCCGCTGATGATTCCGGTCGTGCGTGTTGTACCGTTACTGTTATCGTGACACAAATACGCCGTTTTTTTGTTGCTGTACTCAGACGTATACGTAAAATTAAACTCACAGTTACGGAAAACACCGTGTTCCAGAGGCGAATGACCGCAGCCGAGCAGAGGCTTGGGATCTATAGCTGCCCACTTTTGAAGGGTTTCATCATACGTCTTACAATCGGGATTGCCGCCCCAGTTAAATATACATTGCTCAATCAGCCAGTCTACTTCGCGCCCTGCGCCGCTTGTTTCAATGTGCAGGCAATAACGCAGGTTTTCACAATTGAAAGTAAAGCCCTTAATGTACGTGTGCAGGCTGTTGCCAATAATATTTGTAAGGTGAAAAGGCGATTTTTTTGAAACATTGCTATATGTGATATCTCCGTCAAAACCTGTATTGCCGTTCCATTCGATAATGCAGTTTGCAGGCTTTTGCACGTTGCCCTCATAATATACATAGTCCTTGCAGATAACGCCGCGATAATCCTTTGTAGATCGTTGGCTATCGTCGTCGCCTGCATAGCTCATTTGCAAGTCTGTATATGTTCCGTCCGCGACGTGAATTGTATAGCGGATTTGTGCGCAGTTATCCGTTATGCTGTCGTTTGCCTCGATTATCGTTTTAAACTTCGTTACACCGTAACCGCTGTCGCTCGAGGTGAATAATGAGGAAACATAAAGGTGACGCATTTCGGGCGCAAGCCTGAGCCTTGTTACGTCATCCATATGCTTATCGGATATTTGCATTTTGGTTTCCTCAAAGTCCGGTGACTGATATTCAGTAGCGGTGTCGCCTGCTTCAAGCTGATAAAGAACATCCAAATTGTTGACGCTGGAATAAAACCTTATGAAAGCGGTATTTGCCGGCGTGGTGAAGGTTACACTTGCGGTAGTAACACCCACATTATGAAGTGAGATCATGGTTTCACTTCTGTCATAGAAAAATATTTTTATTGCACTCCCGATTTCGTTTCGCGAAAGCGTATACTGTGAAAGCGCTTCAACAGGCGTAAAATCTGCCGTGCGTGTTCCGTCATCAGAATTCCAATTTTTTCCGTTGCTGAATAACTTGCCAACCTCAATATTACCCGCAAGAATATTTCGGCTTTTTGTTGTGGTTATAGCGGCAAGCGAGTTCATTTCATCTTTTGTATAAACCTCGGATTTGTTTGCCTTGGCTTCGTCAAGACTGTCAAGCTCACTGTCCACAGTGCTTTTTAGGGAACTAAGCTTTGTGTCTGTGTAGTTTCGCGCGGCGGTGACTGACGGATATTTTTCGCCGTCATCCGCCTGCGGCTGAGCTTCAATTGAAGAAGCCTTGTTGCTTTTGGATTCAAACCTTGAATTCAATACCGCGTCGTGAGCGATTATTTGCTCCTCGGCGATAGCTTCAACAAACGCCCTGTCAGACGGATCGCCGGGGGTTATGTAGCCGTCCGGCTTTTCGCGCGGTTCAACCGGGATTTGAATTTCGCGGATTGTGCGCGCCGAGGTTTCGCTGTCGCGCAGGTGCACCCATACCTTTGCCGGAACTCCGTCGGCGTACGCCAAAAACAGGTTCGGAATATCTACCGTCAGCGTTGTATCCTCGGCATTGAATTCGCCTGATTTTACTATCGCGCGGTTTGTGTGTTTAAGCGCAAAATGCACCTCTGTGTTTTCGTTTATGCCGGACAGCCCCTGTATTTTGAGCTGCTGCCCCGTGTCGTACTGCCACAGCCTGTCGCTCAGTCTGAGCGTCTCGCCCGACGGCAGTCCGCTGAAATTTGCTGTTATCATTTATGCCTCCTGTTATTGTGCCTGTTTCAATTTTGAAACAAACAGACTAAAAAATATATATTATTTGATGTATACAGCGAAAAAAGCAGTTACCCGATACTTTTTCGCTTTGCCTGTTCCGTTTATGGAACACTTATAATTATGACAGATATTTTCCTTACTGTCAATCCGTTTTTGAAACGCTTGTAATATATTACGAATTATCCGTTGCATTTTCGGAACAAATAGTATATAATAAGGACGCGGCAAGGCTGGCGCCTTGCAAGGACGACAACGCAGTATTGCGGAAAATAGACCGCAAAGATTGGCTACTTTTTATTAGGTATTAGTATCAGATGTGCTCCGTGATTGTGCGGTGCTGTTTTAAATTTTCAAAAGATAAGGTGATATTATGACTGTCGGTGAAAGACTTGCGTATTACAGAGAGAATAAAAAGCTCAGCCTCGGGGAATTATCAAATTTAACAAACGTTCCTAAAACAACTTTGCAGAGGTACGAAAAAGGAACCACGAAGAAAATCCCGATTGACGTTATTCCGGTTTTGGAAAAGGCGCTTTCGCTGCGTCCCGGAACGCTTATGGGCTGGGTTAAAGCTCCGCGTCAAGATTGTGACGAATTTTTTCAACCGCGGCAGAATAATTATATTATGCGTCCGGTTTTTGACAGTTTAAGCTCTGCTTTAGGTATAGAGCAAGGGGGGAGCACCGGCGAATTTATTCCGGCGCTTGTTGAAAACCCTGTTGAGCGTGAAATGTATGTCTGGGTAAAAATTTATGATGACAGTATGGCGCCGCTGATTGAAAGCGGCAGCGAGGTGCTTGTCAAAAAGCAGGCTTCGCTCGAAAGCGGACAAATCGGAGTTGCGCTGATTGACGGCAAAGAAGCCGTAATAAAAAGGATTAATCTCAGCGCGGAACAAATCGAGCTGGCTTCGGTCAATCCGTATTATCCTCCGTTGCGTTTTGAAAAGCAGGATATGGGGCGCGTAAAAATAGCCGGAGCTGTTAAAAGGATTTGCAGGAATCTTTAAGGCAACACTGCCCAATTCAAGGCGGCATTCCTGATTTTACAGCAAAATATGACAATTTTATTCTGCGAAAATATCATAATAAGAAATAATCCGCGACTGAAATTGACGGATTTTGATTTTCGAATAAACAAAAAAGATGAAATAAAGTGTACTTTAATGAATAATTGCGACTAAAATAATCAAACTCATTCACCTGACCTGACACTATGCACAAATAATATACGAAAAAAAATTTTTTATTATATATAATGAGAATTTACAAATCTTTGTTTTTTTATTAAAATATAATCATAAAATAAATGCTATCCGCAGGAAAGGAGTTTTGTTACATGTCCGTAAAGTACAAAGTAGTAATTAACGATGCGCAAAAGACAGTTAAAATTCCTAAAGGGCTTAGAATGTTAATCCGTAGGAGCTGTATTGCTGCGCTGCAAAACGAAAATGTTGACACCGATACGCAGGTTGATGTTGTTTTTGTTGACAATCAGCGCATTTCGGAGCTTAACAAAAAGTATTTTGATGACAGCTCGGTTGTTTCGAGCATGGTCGTTCCCGAGGATGACGGCCCGCTCGGGTGCATTTTTATTTCGGTTGAAAAAGCTGTTGAGCTTTCAAACCTGCATCTTGATTCGCTTGAGCGCGAGGTGGGCTACAATGTGGTTCACGGAGTTTTGGCGCTGCTCGGAAACAAACCTGAAAACGAGGTGGAGGAATCAAAGCTGAGAGACCGCGAGGAGTATATTATGTACCTTTTAGGTCTGCCCACGTCGTCGGCGTACGCGCTAAACAACGCCTGATTTAATATTGTCAGTTTATAGGGTTTGGTGTTTGCCGAACCCTATCTTATTTACGGCAGCATAGTATAATTCACGGCGCACACCTTGCATTAATATTATTTGTAGGAGTTAGTATGGAAAACAAGACAAAATATTTCAAGCTTCTCGCCGAAAAATACCCCACAGTCAGCTCACTTTCGCGCGAGATTATCAACCTCAGCGCAATTCTGAATCTTCCCAAGGGCACCGAGCATTTTATGAGCGATTTGCACGGCGAGTACGAAGCTTTTTATCATATAATGAACAACTGCTCGGGCGTAATTCGCGAAAAGGTGGATATGCTGTACGGCCCAACTATGACCGACAGCGAGCGTAACGCTATTTGTATGTTTATTTATTATCCGGTTGAAAAGCTTAACCAGGTCAAAAAGAAGAAGCTTAATTCCGCAAAATGGTACATAAACCTGATAAATCAGCTTATTTTAATCGCAAGCACGCTTTCGTCAAAATACACCCGTTCAAAGGTAAGAAAGGCTTTGCCGCCGGACTACGCCTATATTATCGACGAGTTTCTTCACGCTCAAAAGGACGAGGACAACAACCAGGTGCGTTACCACCGCGAAATCTTAAACACAATTATCGAAATTGACCCCGACGGCTTTGTTATCGCGCTTGCTCAGCTTGTAAAACGGCTTGCCGTTGACAGGCTTCACATTGTCGGCGATATTTTTGACAGGGGAGAATCGGCTGAAAAAATAGTGGATTTGCTGATGACCGTAAATTCTCTTGACATCGAGTGGGGAAATCACGACATACTCTGGATGGGAGCCGCCGCCGGAAGCAACGCCTGCATTGCCAATGTGGTGCGCAACGCCGTTAAGTACAACACAATACGCACGCTTGAAAACGGCTACGGCATAAGTCTGCGCAACCTGGCGCTTTACGCCGAAAAAACTTATTCCGGGAAAACTCCGATGGAAGCCGCGCTAAAGGCGATTGAGGTAATCCAGTTCAAGCTTGAGGGTCACGTTATTTTGCGTCATCCCGAATACGAGATGGAGGACAGACTGCTGCTCGACAAAATAGATTTGCAAAAAGGCACCGTAGTTTCCGAAGGCGTTGAGTACAAGATAAACGACACCGAATTCCCGACGCTTGTAAGAGGCGACTGTTACACGCTTGACGAAGAGGAAAGCTTTATAATCGACGATTTGCGCAGTTCGTTTTTGAACAGCGAACGCTTGCAGCGCCACGCGTCGTTTTTGTACGAAAAGGGCTGTATGTACAAGCGCTTTAACGGCAACCTGCTTTATCACGGCTGTGTTCCGCTTGACGAAAACGGCAGGCTTGACCGCGTTACGCTGTTCGGAAAGCCCTGCAGCGGCAAAGAATTTTTTGACCTTGCCGAGGAAAAGGCAAGGCGCGCGTTTTTGTCGGGCGACCGCGAAAAAGACGATACTGACTTTTTGTGGTACCTGTGGTGCGGCAGAAAATCTCCGCTGTGCGGACGCAATATCAAAACCTTTGAACGCGCGTTTATTTCGGATGAAAGCGCCTGGCACGAGGAAAAGAACCCGTATTATGATTATTACACCACCGCCGAAACCTGCAAGATGATACTCAGCGAGTTCGGACTTGAAGGAAGCAGGTCGCACATAGTAAACGGTCACACGCCGATAAAAACCGTAAAGGGCGAGCTTCCCATAAAAGCGGACGGAAAGCTTCTTGTAATCGACGGCGGTTTTTGCAGGGCTTATCATAAAACAACCGGTATAGCGGGCTATACGCTGATTTTTAACTCGCACGGGCTCAGAATCAAAGCTCATCAGCCGTTTGAAACGGTATCAAGGGCAATAGAAAAGAACATTGATATTGTTTCAAGCTCCGAGATAATCGAAACCGAAAACCACCGAGTAATGGTTCGCGATACCGACAACGGCAAGAAAATTAAAAGCGAAATTGACGATTTAAAGCAACTGTTAAATTATTATAACGAGGGGGTTCTGACTCCAGAGCAATAAAGGCAATACCGCACATCCGAATTGCGCGGTATAGTCAAAAAACGGGCGCCGGACGACGGCGCCTTAATTTTTTTAAAACTGAAATTATTTTAAGTGTTTTTTAAGGTTTGCGGTTTATCATACAGTCAACAAAAGGAAAAGCGAAAAACAAAATTTAAAAATTTTTATTTAAAAATCTTTGAATTTTTTAAGTTTTTTTAAGCTTTGACTTTTATAATATACTCACAACAGACAGCAAGGAGGCGTTTTCATGGGTATTCAAACTGTATTTGAAAGAACCGAAAAAAAGTATATTCTTACAATAAGCCAGCGCAACAAACTGCTTGACGCAATAAGGAGCTATATCAAAGAGGATGAATACGGAGAAAGCACAATTTGCAGTCTTTACTTTGACACAGACAACTTTCAGCTTATCCGCAATTCAGTAGAAAAGCCGGCGTACAAGGAAAAGCTCAGGCTTCGCAGCTACTCAACACCTAAGCACGACAGCAATGTTTTTCTTGAACTGAAGAAAAAGTTTAACGGCGTGGTTTACAAACGCCGCAGAACACTGGTTTATGACGACGCAATGAATTACATCAACAACGGCGTACTCCCGGACGATTCCCAAATTATGAAGGAAATTGACTGGTCAATGCGTTACTACGAGGGCTTACAGCCGAAAATGTTTATAGCTTACGACAGAACGGCTTATTACAGCAAAACCGATCACGAGCTGAGAATCACCTTTGACCGCAACGTAAGATTCCGCGACAGCGACCTTGACCTCGCGTCGGGAAGCTACGGAGAAGTAATCCTTGACAAAAAGCTCTGCATTATGGAAATCAAAGCCTTGCAGGCAATGCCGATTTGGCTGACCGATATTTTAGACGAGCTTCAGATTTTCCCCGGTTCGTTCTCAAAATACGGAACAGCTTATCAGCTTACACAGGACAGAAAAAACAACAGCGTATACAACGGAGGTAAGAACTGTGCTTAGTACTTTATTTTCACCTGTATTTTCAGGAACCTTTACAATAACATCTTATTTAATCTGCACCGCGGCTTCGCTTATACTCGGAGCAATAATCGCTTTTTCATCCGGCTTCCGCAGCAGACAAAGCAAAAGCTTTTTACTGGCTTTGTTCCTGCTTCCGGCAATCGTACAAACGGTAATAATGCTGGTTAACGGCAGCGTGGGAACCGCCGTAGCGGTAATGGGAGCTTTCTCGCTGGTTCGTTTCAGAAGCGCTCCCGGAAGCGCTAAGGAAATTGTAAGCATCTTCCTCGCAATGGCGGCAGGACTTGCCACAGCGGTTGGATATGTAGCTTTGGCGGCGGTCTTTGTAATCATTATTTGCGCGGTTATTATCGGCGCTAACTTTGTAAACATTAAGGAAAAGGACGACTTGTACCGCGAGCTCAGAATAACAATTCCCGAATCCTTAAATTACGCTCACGAGTTTGACGACCTTTTTGAAAAGTACACAAAGGAAAACAAGCTTTTGAACGTTAAAACAACAAATATGGGCAGCCTTTACAAGCTGATTTACAAAATCAGGCTCAACAGGGAGGATGACATCCAGGATTTTATCAACGATTTAAGATGCCGCAACGGCAACCTTGAAATATCGGTGATGATTCCGCCCACAGGCGAAAATATTCTTTAAACAATCCTTTACTAACTTTTATCACATATCACACAGGGGAGAGCCGCTCTCCCCGCAACCCTTTAATATCTGCATTCCGGTTTGACAGCAATTCACAGAGCCGGACGGCTTTTAATAAATAATCAGCTATCTCCACTTTTTTCATAATAATCTCCTTAAGGTAAGGGACACGCGTTTTGCGTGTCCTTTGCTGTATTGCCTAAAGGCTTTCCAGTGCCGATGAAATCAGCTTGATTCCTTCCTCGATTTTTTCGGTCGCTATTCCCGAAAAGCTAAGCCCGATTTCATTCCCGAGCTTATACGGCATCAGCCTTACGCCCATGCTTTTAAGCTTTTTGTCAAGCCTTTTCGCCGAAAAATCCTTTGTTATAATAACACGCAAATAAAGCGAGGTTTCGTTGAAGATTATTTTTTCGGTATTCAGGTATTTTTTTACGCATCTGTATATAAGCTTGCTTTTTTCAAGATAAACCCTGCGTGCTTTTCTCAGGTGGGATTCAAACTTGTTGCTGTTTAAATATGCCGCCAGAGCGAGCTGTTCGGTTTTTGACGCGGTTTGATTGGTCGCGGATTTTATATTGCGGTAGCTTTCCGCAAGCCTTTCGGGAAGTACGGCGTAGCTTATCCTGACCGAAGGGAGCAGAACCTTTGAAAACGAGCCGATGTAGACCGTGTTTTCGGCGTCGTAATTTTGTACGCAGGGCGTAGGAAGCGTGCTGTAACGAAGCTCTCCGTTGTAGTCGTCCTCAATTATGTACGAGTTGTTTTTCCCAGCCCAGTCAATCAGCTCGAGCCGCCTTGAAACAGGCATAGCGCTTCCGCCTGTACCGGAAAAATTCGGGTTAATCAGCACGAAGTCGGGCGCAATTTTGTTTAGGGATTGAATGGTAACTCCGCTTTCGTCCTGTTCAAACCAGCAAATTTGACAGCCGCAGCTCTTGAAAACAAGCTCGGACTGAACAAAGCTTTGCCTTGCCATAGCCACCCTCTTGCCCTTTGCCGCGACTGCGCACAGCAAAAACAAAATAGGCTGGGTTCCGGCGCCTACCACAATGTTTTCCGCCCGCGAGTTAACGCTTCTTGTGCCCAGCGCGTAACGCTGCAAGGCTTCTCTGAGCCTCGGTTCGCCCTGAGGGTCGCCGTAGGAGGTCAAAAGACTGTCGCTGTTTATCACCTCGCGAATGTTCTTTTTCCACTGTGAAATATCGGTTACGGTTTTGTCAACGCTTTTTCCGCTGAAATCATATTCATAGCAGCTTATTTCTTTGCCAGAATAATTATCGGCGGCTTCGGCGGTTTTTGGAGCGTTTTTAAATTCAGCGGCTACGTAAAAACCGCTTTGAGGCTTGGTTTTAATATAGCCCTCGGCGCAAAGCTGGTCGTACGCCGCCTTAACTGTTGTTTTGCTGACGTTTAAGCCGCTGCTCAGCTTGCGTATTGACGGAATTTTTGTGTCAATTTTCAGGCTCCCGTTCTCAATGTATTTGCGTATTGAAAAATATATCTGCCTGTACATAGGCGTTTTCAGGTTTTTGTCTGTTTTTATAAAATCATAAAGCAAGCCGCCGCCCCCCTTTGGTATAATGTGCGGTGTTGCCTTAATAATACCACCAAAGCAAAAATATTTCAATATTATTGCAATCTTACTTAAACGGTTGAATTCTTAATAAAAACAAAGTATAATAAACTATGTATGGAAACTTTTTTTGTAAAGAGGGATTGTTTATGAATATTTCTGTTGACCGCTTTTTTGAAAGCGTAAAGGGCAAACGCGTTGCTTTTATCGGAATCGGAACAAGCAACCTGCCGCTTATAAAGCAGTTTTCCGACAAGGGAGCACAGGTTATTGCCTGCGACCGTAAAAGCTTTGAGGATTTGGGCGAAAACGGAATAAAGGCAAAGGAATACGGCGCTCAGCTTTTGCTCGGCGGCGATTATCTTAAAAACATTGACGCGGATATTGTTTTCCGCAGCCCCGGAACTCCGTTTTATAAGGATGAGCTTGTCAGGCTGAGACAGGAAGGCAAGGTTCTCACTTCCGAAATGGAGGTTTTCTTTGACCTTTGCCCGTGCACCGCAATCGCCGTAACAGGCTCCGACGGAAAAACCACCACCACAACCATTATCTCCGAATTTTTAAAGGCGGCGGGAAAAACCGTTCATCTCGGCGGAAACATCGGCAAACCGCTTTTGCCGGAAATCGGAGAAATCAAGCCTGATGATTACGCTGTTGTCGAGCTTTCAAGCTTCCAGCTTATCTCGATGCGCAAAAGCCCGGACATCGCGGTTGTAACCAATCTTGCTCCCAACCACCTTGATATCCACAAGGATATGCAGGAGTATATTGACAGCAAAAGGAACATTGTTCTTCACCAAAACGCTTTTTCAAAGACTGTTGTCAACCTTGACAACGAAATCGCCGACAGCTTTTCGGCTGACGCGCGCGGACAGCTTTGCAAGTTCAGCGTAAAGGAAAAGCCCGTCAACGGCGCGTATCTTGACGGCACGACGATTTGCTACAGCGACTTCGGAAAAGTAACCGGGGTTATGGACATCAGCGACATCCGTATTCCCGGTATGCACAACGTGGAAAATTATCTTGCCGCTATTTCGGCGGTGTGGGGAATAGTTGACGTCGATTCCATTGTCAAGGTGGCAAGGGAGTTCGGCGGAGTAGCGCACCGCGCCGAATTTGTCAGGGAGTACCGCGGCGTAAAATATTATAACGACTCAATCGCTTCAAGCCCTACCAGAACAGCGCTCGGCACGCTTTCGCTGTACGATTTTAAAATTACCGTTATCGCCGGAGGCTACGACAAGCACATTCCGTATGAGCCGCTCGGCCCAGTGATTAACAACAAGGTGAAAACGCTGATACTTCTCGGCGACACCGCTCCGAAAATTGAGGCAGCGGTAAAAGCCGCTGAAAATTATAACGCGGACTCAATCAAAATAATTAACGTGAGCAATATGGAGGAAGCCGTCGCGGCGGCGGTTGAAAACACAGCCGAGGGCGATATTGTTTCGCTTTCGCCTGCCAGCGCGAGCTTTGGACTCTACAGGAATTTTGAGGAAAGAGGTAACCACTTTAAGTCAATTGTTAACGGACTGAAGTGAGAAAAATATGGATATTAAGGAAATGATTTTTGAGCTTTGCCGTGCCTGCGGAGTTTCCGGCTGCGAAGAACCCGCGCTTGCCGCGGCAAAGAAGCTGCTTGAGCCGTACGCGGAGGTTACTGAGGATTCAAACGGCAACCTGTACGCGGAGCTCGGTAACGCTGCCGCCGGCAAAACTATTTTGCTTGACGCCCACATCGACCGCATCGGTTTTATCGTTACGGACATAAACAGCGAAGGCTTCGTTAAGGTGGATAAGTGCGGCGGAATCGACGTCCGCGTGCTGCAAAACGCGCGTATCACCACACAGGACGGCAAGTTAACGGGCACGGTTTGCTGCCTGCCTCCGCACCTTTCAAGCGGCAGTGAAGATAAAGCGGAGCCGATTTCAAAGGTGTGGGCGGACTTCGGTATGACCGGGGACGAGGTTAAGCGGTACATAAAGCCCGGCGACGTTTTAAGCTTTGTGTCAAAGCCGCGTATGCTTTTGGGCAGCCGTATGACTTCTCCCGCGCTTGATAACCGCTGTTCGGTTGCCGCGCTGATAAAAGCCGCAGAGCTTATTAAGGATTGGGATGTTCCTTACAGGGTTGTAATTCTGCTTTCCTCTCAGGAGGAAACCTTCGGCTCGGGCGCTGTAACAGGCGCGTACAAGGTTAACGCCGATGAAGCGATCGCGGTTGATGTAAGCTTCGCTTCCCAGCCCGACGTCAGCGGACAGTATTCAAAAATTGAGCTTGACGGCGGACCGATGATCGGCATTTCTCCCATACTCAACAAAAAAATGACCGGCAAGCTTATTTCAATCTGTGAGTCTGACGGAAGAAAATACCAGCTCGAGCCAATTTCAGGCAAAACAGGTACAAACGCCGACCATATCGCGATTTCACGCGGAGGGGTAAAAACCGCGATGGTTTCAATCCCTCAGCGGTATATGCACACCGCCGCCGAGGTTGTCTCTCTCGGCGATGTTGAGTCAACAGCGGCGCTTCTGGCTGATTACATTATGTGCGGAGGTGCTTTTGATGATTGATTACAAATTACTTGAAAGACTGTGCCGCGCGAACTCGGTTTCGGGCGACGAGGAAAACGTAAGGAATATTATTCTTGATGAAATCCGCCCGTACGCGGACGAAATAATAATCGATCCGATCGGCAGCATACTTGTTCACAAGCGCGGAAAAAACCGCGCAAAATCAAAGCTTATGCTTTCCGCCCATATGGACGAGGTAGGCTTGATGATTATAGATATTACCCCGGAAGGCTATCTGAAATTTGACGAGGTGGGGGGAATAGACCGCCGCGTTATTTACGGCAAAAACGTTGTTGTCGGCGGAAGGGTTAACGGAGTTGTGGGCTTAAAGCCAATCCACCTTACAAAGGGCGACGAAAGCACCGCTGTGCCCGAATACTCCGAAATGTATATTGATATCGGCGCGGCTTCCAAGGAAGAAGCGCTTAAACACGTAAGCTACGGCGACAGCGTTTACTTTGATTCCGAATTCACCCAAAACGGCAGAATGATTCAGTCAAAGGCCATTGATGACCGTTTCGGATGTCTTGTGTTAATTGAGCTTATCAAGAGCAATTTGGAATACGACGCCGATTTTGCCTTTGTGGTTCAGGAGGAAATCGGACTTAACGGCGCCGCGGCCGCGGCGTATACGCTTAATCCGGAATTCGCGCTGGTGGTTGAAACCACAACAGCCGCCGACATTCCCGAAATTGACGAAACAAAGCAGGTGTGCAGCCTCGGCGCGGGCGCTGTTATCTCGGTTATGGACAGACGCACGCGCTATGATAAGCGTATGGTTGAGCTCGCCTTTGAAACGGCTGAAAAAACAGGAATAAAGGCACAGTACAAGCGTGCCGTTGCCGGCGGAAACGACGCCGGCGCGATTCACAAAAGCCGTTCGGGTGTGCGCACCCTGGCGGTGTCGCTTGCCTGCCGTTATCTTCACGCGCCGAGCTGTGTTGCCTCAAAGGACGATTGCGAAAGCGTTTTCGCTCTTGTAAAGGAGCTTACTCAACTGATTGCGGAAGGACGGCTTTGCGATGATTATCTCGGTTGACGCGACAACCGATTTTCTCGGTTCAATTAATCAGATGTCGGCGGACAATCCATTTGCCTGCCGGATAATATCAATGTATAAGAGCTATAAGCCCGGACTCGCGTTTGTCGATTACTGGCTCATTATGGATCATTCTCTGCGCTACACCGGCGCAATCGCGCGCAACGGTTCGGTCTTTGTGCTGTATCTTACTGATTTAAGCGACCTCGAGGAGGTTTCGGCTTTTATGCGTGTTTCGGGCGCGTCGGGGATAATCTGCGACGGAAAATATCCGCTTGACTTTTTCGGCAAAAAGCCCAAAACAGGCGTTATAATGAGTCTTTCAGAAGCGTCCGGCGAGCCTGACGGGAATTATATAATCGAAGAACCCGGAATCCGCGAGGCATATTACCTTATTGTGCGCTGTGCCGACAGAAATTTTAAACCGCCCTGCTTTGAGGATTTTTACGTTGATGTAAACCACAAGCTCAGGCACAATACGATGCGTATGTACGGCGTGCGCGTGCGTAAACGCCTTGTCGCGGTGGCGATGACCGTCGCCGAAAGCAGGGAAGGCGCGGTTTTGGGCGCGGTTGCCTGCGATCCCGAATACCGCAAAAACGGTTACGGCTCCGCGGTTGTAAAATACATAAGCAACCGAATTATCGCCGACGGCAAGACCGTGTATATACACCGCGCCAAGAACGCTAACGAAAGGTTTTATGACAAGCTCGGCTTTGCGGAATACGGAAGCTGGAGCGAATACTATAACTAAAGGTGAGTTAATTTGAATTTTTTTGATATAGATCCGCGCGTTGCCGAAGCGTCGCGAAGGGCAATGGGGCTGTGCTCCGGCAAGCTTAAAGAAATTGAGCGGATACAGGAGTATCACCAAACCAAAATGATAAAGGCGTTTCAGAAAGCCGGCGTGCGCGAAAGCTATTTTTGCGGCTCAACGGGTTACGGCTACGACGATTTCGGCAGAGACGCGCTCGACAGGGTGTACGCCTTTGCCTTTGACGCCGAGGACGCGCTTGTACGTCATAACTTCGTGAGCGGAACACACGCGCTCACGGTCGCGCTTTTCGGAATTCTGCGCCCGGGCGACACCGCGCTTTGCGTCACGGGTATGCCTTACGACACAATCCGTTCTGCAATCGGTTTGGAAGGAAATTATCCCGGCTCTTTAAAAGACTTCGGAATCAATTTTGAAATAACCGGACTTACCGCCGGCGGTACTCCCGATTATGAGCAGATAAAAAAGGATATTGAAGAAAAGAAGCCCAAAATGGTGTATATTCAGCGTTCGCGCGGATACAGCACGCGCCCGACGCTTACTTACCGCGAGATTAAGAAAATCTGCGATATATCAAAGGCGGCTTCGCCGGCGTCAATTATTATGCTCGACAACTGCTACGGCGAGTTCACCGAAACGGTAGAGCCGCTTGCTGTCGGCGTTGACGTTATGGCAGGCTCGCTGATAAAGAATCCCGGCGGCGGAATCGCTCCAACCGGCGGCTACATCGCGGGACGTTCGGATTTGGTCGAGATGTGCTCGTACCGCCTTACAACTCCCGGCACGGGAAAGGAAATCGGCGCGACGCTAAACACCTCGCGCGAGCTTTTTATGGGCGCTTACCACGCTCCGCACGTTACGGGAGAAGCGATGAAAACCGCTGTTTTCGCTTCCGCGCTGTTTGAAATTTTAGGTTACGAAACCTCCCCGAAATACAGCGAAAACAGGGGTGACATAATCCAGCTTATTATGCTCGGCGACCGTGAAAGCCTTGTCCGTTTTTGCGCCGGCGTTCAAAGCGGCTCGGCTGTGGACAGCTTCGTTGAGCCTGTTCCGTCCGATATGCCCGGTTATGAAAGTCAGGTTATTATGGCGGCAGGAGCGTTCACGCTTGGCTCGTCTATCGAGCTTTCAGCCGACGCCCCTCTGCGCGAGCCCTACGCGGTTTGGCTTCAGGGAGGACTGAACTTCCACGCAGGCAAGCTCGGTATTATGCTTGCCGCGAACAAGGTGATTCAGGGTAAATAATGAATAATTAATACCTGATAAAAAGCAGACAATCTTTGCGGTCTGTTTTCCGCAATGCTGCGTTGTCGTCCTTGCAGGGCAATAATCAAAAGGTTCGGTATTTGCCGAACCTTTTTGCGAATAAAGAATTATTTTTTAATTGAGCTTCTTATGTTTCTCTCGGAAAACTGTATCAGGCTGAACAGTGACGAAGCGTTTTTGTCAAAGTAGCCCGACAAAATATCGGGAGACAGCGCAAGCGCGATTTTTTCCTCAACGATAATGTCCTCGGCAAGCATAAGGTCAAGCGCCATTGACGCCGACGCGGCAAATTTGTACTTGCTTTTGTCGAGCGAAAAAAGAGTTTGGGAATTTGACTTTTCCGAGCTGTAAATAAGTCTGAACGTTTCGTAAACCGAGCACATAAGATAGTTGCTTACGGCGTTGGTAAGTCTTTTGCTTCCAATCTGGGCAAGCAGGTCATAAACAACCGAACACGAGTTGGAAATCACCTTGCGGTTAATTTGGTTAATCATACTTCCGCTTATTTTTCCGCCGCCGTCATCGCTGTCCGTTTCAGCGGCAGGCGAGGGAGTGTTTGTCCTCTGCAGGGTTCTGCCGAGCAAATAATCGGTGGTTACGTCGTAATACTCCGCCGTTTTAATTAAAAAGTCCAGTCCGCATTCCCTTATTCCTTTTTCGTAATGCGACAAAAGCGCCTGCGAAATTCCCAAATCCGCCGCCGCCTGTTTTTGGCTGAGTCCGCGTTCCTTGCGTAAAAATGTGATTATTCTGGGAAAATCATTGTTCATAACTTGACACCTCGGTTAAATTAATAGTATAATGTAATTATAAAATTATATTATACTATTAGTATAATATAAAAATAACCATTTGTAAACCACAACACGGAGTTTTTATGAAATCTTACGTTATCCACTTTATCCGCCACGGCGCAATCGACGAAACCCTATCCGGAAAATACATCGGCACAACCGACCCGTCGCTTTCCGACAAAGGAAAACTTGCGCTTAAAAGGCTTGACTTTGAATGTGATTATCCCGGCGGCTCGGCGCTGTTTACAAGTCCGCTTAAAAGGTGCACGCAAACCGCGCGTATTTTGTACCCGGATTTAAAGCCGCTTGTTATCGCGAATCTTAGCGAGTGCAGCTTCGGCGAATGGGAGGGCAAAACAGCCGACGAATTAAAGGATGACGCCGATTTTCAAAAATGGCTTGCCGGCGACAACACGGTTAAGCCTCCGCGCGGCGAAAGCAACGCCGATTTTGTGCGGCGGATTTGCCGTATGTTCGAAAGCATTGTTGAAGGTCTTATGAAAACAGGCACGACCGAAAGCATAATCATAACCCACGGCGGAGTAATTATGACTTTACTCGCGGTTTACGGCCTTCCTCAGGCAAAGCCGTTCGAATGGACTATGGACAACGGCTTCGGTTATTCCGTGCGCGTTACTCCGATGCTGTGGCAGCGCGGCAAGGTGTGCGAGGTATTCGCGCAAATTCCTCAGCCGAAGGAAACTGAGTAAATTGTTCTGAAAGGATGTAAATATTATGGCAGATTACAAAATTACACTTTTAAAGGGCGACGGAATCGGCCCCGAAATCGTTGACCAGGCGGTTAAGGTTCTTGATAAAACCGCCGAAAAATTCAACTTTACGGTTGAATATGACGAGGCTTTGCTCGGCGGCTGCGCCATTGACGCCACGGGAGTTCCGCTTCCGGACGAAACAGTAGCCAAGTGCAAGGCGAGCGACAGCGTTATTTTGGGCGCGGTAGGCGGCCCTAAGTGGGACAACCAGCCCGGCAATAACCGTCCCGAGGCAGGTCTTTTGGGAATCCGCGGAGCGCTGGGACTTTTCGCTAACCTCCGTCCATCGGTTATCTTCGGACCGCTTAAAAGCGCTTCTCCCATTAAGGATGAGATTATCGGCGACAATATGGACATTATGATTGTTCGTGAGCTTACAGGCGGAATTTACTTCGGCGAACGCGGAAAATCAGACGACGCGGCGTGGGATACCGAAAAATATTCGGTGGCTGAGATTGAGCGCATCGCGCGCGTTGCTTTTGATATGGCTATGAAAAGAAACAAAAAGCTCACAAGCGTTGACAAGGCGAATGTTCTTGAATCCTCGCGTTTGTGGAGAAAAACCGTTATCGAGGTAAGCAGGGATTACCCCGAGGTCGAGCTTAACCATATGTATGTTGACAACTGCGCAATGCAGCTTGTGCGCAATCCCAAGCAGTTCGACGTTATTGTTACCTCAAACATCTTCGGCGACATTTTGTCAGACGAGGCTTCAATGATTGCCGGTTCAATCGGAATGCTCGCATCGGCAAGCCTTTCGGGCGGCAAGCTCGGACTTTACGAGCCTATCCACGGTTCAGCTCCCGACATCGCAGGCAAAGGAATCGCAAATCCTCTCGCCACAATTTTGTCGGTGGCAATGATGCTGCGCTATTCGCTTAATCAGCCCGAGGCAGCGGTTGCGATTGAAGCCGCGGTGGCAAAGGTTCTTGAAACCAACAGAACACCGGACATTTACGAAGACGGAATGAACAAGGTTACCTGCTCACAAATGGGTGATTTGGTGTGTGAAAGCCTTTAAAGGAGGCAGTTATGCAGCTATATGATATGCATTCTCATATTTTGCCTGCCTTTGATGACGGCGCGAAAACCGTCAAGGACAGTCTTGAACTGATTGACTGTCTTAAAAAGCAGGGAGTCAGCAACATTTGCCTTACTCCGCATTATTATACAAACGAAATCAGCTTTGAGGATTTTAAGAAAAAGCGCGCAAAGGCGTTTGAAAAATTCAAGCCGCACATTCCCGAGGACGTCAACATAATTCTCGGCACCGAGGTATATGTTACCGAATATCTTTTTAACAACAAAGAAATAAACGGAATTACATACGGAAATTCAAGATATATCCTGACCGAGTTTCCTTACGATTCACACTTCGGCGACAAGACAATGCAGCAGTTGTATTCACTGCTTGAGAATCACGGCTTAATACCCGTTATGCCGCATGTTGAGCGTTATCCGTATCTTATTGATAACCCCGGCGTTATTGACGAATTGCAGGGAATGGGCATTGTTATACAGACCAATATTTCAAATTACGCCGAAAAAGCGCCGTTTTTCAGAAAACGGAAGCTGTTGAAGCTTATAGAACGCGGCTATATTGATATTCTCGGCTCGGACGCTCACTCGTTTACGCACAACACCCCCGAGGTGTATTCGCAGGCGGTTAAAACAATCAGCGAAAAATGCGGCGAGCAAAAGGTTATAAAAATGATGGACAAGGCCGCCGGAATCTTTAACGCGGCTATGGTGTAAATACTATGATATACACAACTCTCACAAAAAAAGCGCTGCTGATTTCTTTTTCCGCGCATATGAATCAGCTTGACAAAGGCGGTATGCCTTATGTTTATCATCCGTATCACCTTGCGGAGCAAATGGACGACGAGCTTTCTGTTTGCACGGCGCTGCTGCACGACGTTGTCGAGGATACCTCAGCAACCCTGGACGACCTTAAAAACGAAGGCTTTCCCGAAGAAGTAATCGAAGCGCTCGGCTTGCTTACACATGACGACAGCGTACCGTATATGGAATATGTAAGAAAAATCAAGC
The DNA here is from genome assembly GCA_900318495.1 of uncultured Eubacteriales bacterium. GTDB lineage: Bacteria > Bacillota > Clostridia > Oscillospirales > Acutalibacteraceae > Ruminococcoides. Next base: position 35,488 of record ONLA01000003.1, on the reverse strand, counting down.
CCAATGAAATAGCGCGAAAGGTTAAGGCAGCGGATTTAGAGCACAACAGCGACCTTAGCCGTTTGAACGCGGTTGACCGCGCGGCGCTGGAAAGAGTTGAAAAATACCGTCAGGCAATCAATATTTTACGCGGCGGTGAGTCCGGATAATAAGTAAAATTGATAACCCGCGCGGAAAAGCTTGGCTGACCGCGCGGGTTATCTTATACATCGAAAATTTAAAGGAGGAAAAATGAAGAACTTAATAATTTATTATTCAAGACGCGGACAAAATTATGTTAACGGAAGCATTAAAAGCCTTGAAATAGGCAATGCCGAGCTAATCACGGAATTTATTAAGGGCGCTGTGGGCGCGGACGTTTTTGAAGTGGACACCATTAAGCCGTACAGCGATGATTATATGGTTTGCATTGAGGAAGCAAAGGCTGAGCTAAAGGCAAAGGCGCGTCCCGAGCTTAAAGAGTATCTTGACAGCGTTGACGGCTACGACAACATTTTTGTTGTCGCCCCGAACTGGTGGGGAGTATACCCCATGGCAGTGTACAATCAGCTTGAAAGACTCGACTTTTCGGGAAAGACGGTTCACTATGTTGTTACTCACGAGGGCTCCGGCTTGGGCGGCGTTCCGAAAACCATGAAGAACTCCTGCAAGGGCGCAAAAATCGGCGCAAGTCTTGCGGTTCACGGAGGAAGCGCTCCCGGTTCACAAGCCGAGGTTGAAAACTGGGCAAAAAAAGCAGTAAAATAACTTTGGCTTAATGAAAAAGAGGATACCCGCAACGGGTATCCTCTTTTTGGCGGAGAGAAGGGGATTCGAACCCCTGGTACGGTGATTACCGTACACATGATTTCCAATCATGCTCCTTCGGCCAGCTCGGACATCTCTCCACTTACCGCCTGTTATTATAACAAATAAATTCAAAAAAATCAAGGGTTATTTTTATATATTTTCCGGTTAGTTTAAACTTTGTGATAAAACCGTGTTGCCTAAAGATTTTTTCTGCATAAAATTTCAAAAAAGTGCGATAACACCTTGATTTTTACGCATAACTCTGTTATATTTATTAATGACAAAATTTTAAGGAGTTGTATTTTAAATGAAAAAAGTTTTATCCGCAATTCTCGCGGCTGCCGTAATGTGTACATCAATGCTTGCTCTTGCAGGCTGCGGCGGTTCAAAGCAGGAGAGCAAAAAAGAAAGCGCTGCCGCAAGTGATTCAGCCGCTTCAAAGGGCGAGCTTCACATGGCAACAAACGCCGCTTTTGAACCCTATGAATACAAAGAGGGCGGCGAAATTGTTGGCATCGACGCCGAAATCGCTAAGGCTATCTGCGACAAGCTCGGCTACACACTTGTTATCGACGATATGGATTTTGACGCGATTATCACAGCCGTAACCTCCGGTAAGGCTGACTTCGGTATGGCAGGTATGACCGTTACAGACGAAAGAAAGCAGTCGGTTGACTTCACCGATTCTTACACAACAGCTATCCAGTCTATCATCGTTAACGACGGCGAGGACAAGGTTAAGAGTGCCGAAGACCTTAAAAAAGCTTCGGTCGGCGTTCAGCTCGGAACAACAGGCGACATCTATGTTTCCGATTTTGAAAAGGACGGCGCAAAAATCGAGCGTTTCAACAAGGGTGCGGACGCTGTTCTTGCTCTTACACAGAAGAAGGTTGACGCTGTTGTAATTGACAACGAGCCTGCCAAGAAGTTCGTTGAGCAGAACAAGGGCACAAAGATTCTTGACGAGCCGTTCGAAAACGAGGACTACGCGATTTGCCTTAAAAAGGGCAGCGAGCTTACAGAGCAGTTCAACAAGGCTCTTAAAGAGCTCAAGGACGACGGCACAGTTAAGAAGATTATCGACAAATATATTAAGGCATAACAGGCAAAAAACAGGCGGGTCGCTGTACCCGCCGATTTGCTGTCAGTAAGGAATGTTTTTATGGAAGGATTTTTCTCCGGAATCGCTCAAAGCTTTGAAAAGACGTTCATAACCGACGACCGCTGGCTTCAGCTTCTTAACGGTCTTTGGGTTACGATTCAAATTACAATTGTTGCCGCGTTAATCGGATTGGTTCTCGGCTTTTTAATTGCAATGGTGCGCTCCACCTACGATATGCAGCTTATGGGCAAAAAATGCAGGGAACCTAAGGACTACCTGCTCAAGGCTTTGAACACAATCTGCAATATCTACATCACTGTAATTCGCGGAACGCCTGTTGTAATTCAGCTGATGATTATGTATTTTATCGTTTTCGCAAGCTCGCGTAACGGAATTATCGCAGCGTTTATTTCATTCGGTCTGAACTCGGGCGCTTATGTTGCCGAAATTGTGCGTTCGGGCATAATGTCGGTTGACCGCGGCCAGTTTGAGGCGAGCCGTTCAATAGGCTTTAACTACAGAAGCACAATGCTGTATATTATTATTCCGCAGGCGTTCAAAAACGTTTTGCCCGCGCTCGGAAATGAATTTATAGTTCTTGTAAAGGAAACCTCGGTAGCAGGTTATGTCGCGCTTCAGGATTTGACTTATATCGGCAACCTTATCCGTTCGCGTACCTATGAAGCGTTTTTTCCGCTTATCACGGTGGCGTTAATTTACCTGGTTATCGTACTTATTCTTTCGTTCCTGCTCAAGAAGCTCGAAAGGAGGCTGCGCAACAGTGACCACTGATAACGCATTAATCAAGGTTGAAAACCTTACAAAATCCTTTGGCGATTTAGAGGTCTTAAAGGGTATAAACGCCGAAATAGACAAGGGCGATGTAATGGTTGTAATCGGCGCGTCAGGCTCGGGAAAGTCAACCTTTCTGCGCTGCCTGAACCTGCTTGAAGAGCCCACCTCGGGCAAAATAATATTTGAGGGTACCGACATAACCGACGAGCACGTCGACATCAACCTTCACCGCCGCAGAATGGGTATGGTTTTCCAGCAGTTCAATCTGTTTCCGCATATGACCGTGCTGCGCAATCTCACGCTCGGGCCCACAAAGCTTTTGGGACAAAGCAGGGCGGACGCCGACAAAAAGGCGATGGAGCTTTTGGAGCGGGTAGGACTTGCCGATAAGGCAAACGCGTATCCCAACCAGCTTTCGGGCGGACAAAAGCAGCGCGTGGCAATTGTCCGCGCCTTGGCGATGAACCCTGACGTTATGCTGTTTGACGAGCCTACCTCGGCGCTCGACCCCGAAATGGTGGGCGAGGTTCTCGAGGTTATGAAGCAGCTTGCCGGGGAAGGTATGACCATGGTTGTTGTAACCCACGAAATGGGTTTTGCGCGCGAGGTCGGAACCGATATCGTATTTGTTGATGAGGGAGTAATTGTTGAACAGGGAGCACCCGAAGAATTCTTCGGCAATCCTAAAAATCCGCGTCTTAAAGACTTTTTATCCAAGGTATTATAAAAACCGGCGGACAGCTTCGGCTGTCCGCTTCTTTGTTGCCTTAAAATTCCAGTCTGATAATAAACAAACCGTTTTTCATTTCAATTTCAGTCTTTGCTCCGTGTGAATCCGCAATTGACTTTACGATTGACAAGCCCAGACCGTTTCCTTTTTTGCTTCGGCTTTTGTCCTTGCGCACATACGGCTGGTACAATTGCTTAAGCTCCGTTTTTGTAATCGGCTCAGCCGGATTGCTCACCGTAAGGCGTTTTCCGTTAACGTCAACCGTAATTTCTCCGCTGGGCAGGGTATACTTCACGGCGTTGTCAATAATATTTTGTACGGCGGTTTTTACAAGCTCTTTGTCAGCGTTTACGGTGTTGTTGCCGCTGTGTTTCAGCGCAATATTCATATTGGCATAGTTTTCCGTAACGGATTTTGTCAGAGCGAATAAATCAAAATCCTCTTTATTCAGAGTCATATTGTATGAATCGAGCTTGCTGTAGCTCAGCATACGGTGCACAAGTCCGTTTATTTCGCCGGTTTGCTCGATTATTTTGTCAAGGTAAAGGTCGCGCTCGTCCTCGTCGATGTTTTCCTTCAGGCTGTACGCGTAGCCGTCTATTACAAACAGCGGAGTTTTTATGTCGTGAGCCAGCGCGTTTGTAAAATCAAGCCGCTTTTGCTCCTGAATAATCTGCGCCTTAACGGTTCTCCAAATCATTATGCAGAGAATCGCGGCAATTACGGAAAAAAATACGAAAAGCACAGCGGTACCGGCAAGCAAATCGGTTTGGCAGTTTTTAATAAGATTGATTTCCTTGGCGTACTGAAAGGTAACAGAATTGTTTTCTGTTGCTTCAGCGGTTCCGTCGGAGCGCAGCGCGGTTGTTTCCGAGGCATAGAAAATATATGTAAAACTGCCCTTCTCAAACATATCGCCGGTGCTTTTTTTCTGACTTTTTGTAAGCGTATCAATCAAATTAGGGTTGTATTGCTTTTTAAGCAAAAAATCACGCGGTATTATGCTGAGGTTATTGCTGCTGCAATCAAAAACTGTTTTATCCTTTTTACGGTTTTTTTCAAGGCTGAAGGTTTCGATTGTTTCAGTGATTTCGCTGTTTTCGCTGCTTATGAAAACAAGCTTTAATTCAAGCGGAACAAACATAAAATCCGCGTGCATTTTGGTACAAATAAGCTCATACGTGCCGTCGTTTTCCGGCTCCCTGTTCAGGTATTCTGTTATTGTGCCGAGCTGCTTTTCGCTGAGAGCTCCGGCTGTCAAATCATAATTCAGCATCCCCACCGCCATATGAGTGCTTCCGGCGTCATCGGTATAGTAAAACCGCAGGCCGGCGCTTTTGGCTGAATCCAAGGCAACCTCGCCGTTTTCTTCGCCGTAAATACGCAGGTGGCTGTCAAAAACCGGTTTGTCTTCATCATATACAAGATCGGTATACTGTAAAAACGAAAAATTGATTGCTTCGTTTCCGAGACTTTGCTCCGATAAAATCTGCGTTATGATTGAAAACGCGGAAAGCTCGCGGCTCTGCGCGTTTGCTTTTTCTATGCTCAGTCTAATTACGCAAAAAACAGCCGATGCTGCCAGCCACACGGCAAGCAATATCATTATAACGCGCCTGAACAGCTTGCCGCGTTCTTTTTTTAGTTTTTTCTCCATTTAACAGTCCTCAATTTTATATCCGCGTCTTACAACGGTTTTAATCAGCTTTCCGTTGCTGCCCAGCGCCTTGCGAAGGTTGCGCATATGGGTGTCGAGCACGCGCGCGTCGGTGTCGTTGTTGTAGCCCCACACAATGTCAACAAGCCTTTCGCGGCTGATTACAACGCCCTTGTTTTCAAGCAGCGTTTTTAATATGCCGTATTCTCTTGCCGTCAGCTTGACCTCTTCGTTTTGCGAAATAACCTTTCCGTTGTTCGGGTTGAGCGATAAACCGCCGGTAAAATACACCTTTGAGCGCACCAAGCCCTTAGAACGCTTTATCAGCGCCTTAACCTTTTGATACAGCACCGGCAGCGGAAAGGGTTTTACAACGTAATCATCGCAGCCGAGAGCGTAGCCGTTTAAAATATCGTTTTCGTCGGTTCGCGCGGTGATAAAAATAACCGGAACGTCGCTGTCCCGGCGCACTTCGCGGCAAATTTCAAAGCCGTCAACCTCGGGCAGCATAACGTCCAAAAGCAGGCAGTCGTAATTGTTTTCATACGCCTTTTCAAGACCTTCCTGTCCGTCGGAGGCAAGGTCAATATTAAATACGTTTTTTTCTTTTTTGACAAAATAATTACTGATTAAGGTCTGAATGTTTTTATCATCCTCAACAAGCAGAATACGGTACATTGTTCAACATCCTTTTTATATCACAATAATCTGAAGTTTATCTAAAGCTATTATAGATAAATATTTTAAAATTGACAATATATTTAGATAAACTTTATTTAAAAATGTTCAGGCAACAATTATTCGGAATGCTTAAAATAAAATACTTTACAAAATTGGTTAATTATAGTATTATTAAAGTAACTATAAAATACAATGGAGTGTTATGTTATGCAACCAAAATATAAACGGATTTTACTTAAGCTTTCAGGTGAAAGTCTTGCCGGAAAGGAAAAGCACGGAATAGATTTTGATACCGTGCTGAAAATTTGCGAGCCTATAAAAAAATGCGTCGATAACGGCGTGGAAGTAGGCATAGTTGTAGGCGGCGGAAACTTTTGGAGAGGCAGAAGCTCGGGCGAAATGGACAGAACACGCGCGGATCATATGGGAATGCTCGCCACAACAATTAACGCGCTCGGCGTTGCGGACGCTCTTGAGCAGCTCGGACTTGACGTACGCGTTCAAACGGCGATTCCCATGCGCCAGGTAGCCGAGCCTTACATCCGGAATAAGGCGGTAAGTCACCTGAACAAGGGCAGAGTGGTTATTTTCGGCTGTGGAACGGGCAACCCGTTTTTCAGCACGGACACCGCGGCTTCGCTTCGCGCGGTTGAAATTGAGGCTGACGTAATTATGAAGGCGACAATGGTTGACGGCGTTTATGACAGCGACCCCAAAACAAACCCCGACGCTAAAAAATTCGACGTTATTTCATTTGCCGAGGTTTTAAGCAAGGATCTCGCGGTTATGGACAGCACCGCGTCGGCTCTTTGCAAGGACAACAATTTGCCGATTCTTGTTTTCAGCATTGAAGATCCCGACAACATCTACAAGGCTGTGTGCGGCGAAAAAATAGGAACTCTTGTAACCGCAAACGGGTAAATTCTTTGATAATAAATAAAATTCAGGAGGCATAAATATGAAAGAAGTGCTTAAAAAATCAGAAGAAAGAATGGAAAGACGCATTGAACACCTTTGCACCGAGTACGCCGAAATCAGAGCGGGCAGAGCAAATCCCGCGGTGCTCGATAAGGTAAAGGTTGATTATTACGGAGCTCCCACTCCGGTAAACCAGCTTGCGGCGGTTTCCGTAACCGAGGCGAGAACACTTACAATACAGCCGTGGGACGCTTCAATACTCAGACAAATCGAAAAAGCTATCCAGAAGTCCGACATCGGCATCAACCCGATGAACGACGGAAAGCTTATTCGTCTTGTATTTCCTCCGCTTACCGAGGACAGACGTAAGGAAATCGTTAAGGATGTTCAAAAGCTTGCGGAGGAATGTAAGGTTCAAATCCGCAACGTCCGCCGCGATACAATCGAAAAGCTTAAGGGTATGAAGAAAAAGAGCGAGCTTACCGAGGACGATTTAAAGCTCGGCGAGAAGAAAACGCAGGATTTAACCGATAAATACACTAAGAAAGCGGATAAAATCTCAGCGGATAAGCAGAAAGAGATCTTGGAGCTGTAATATGGCGCTGTTTGGTAAAAACAAAAAAACCGGAGCTTCTTCGGATATATCCAAAGAAATAATAATGCCCGCTCACGTGGGCATTATTATGGACGGCAACGGAAGATGGGCAAAAAAGCGCGGACTTCCGCGCAAGGCAGGCCACCGCGAGGGAGCAAAAACCTTTAGAACCATAACCCGTTACTGCTCAAACATCGGCATAAAATATCTGACTGTTTATGCCTTTTCAACCGAAAACTGGAAGCGCCCCGAGGATGAGGTCGGCGCGCTTATGGGGCTTTTTAAGTCGTATCTTGAAGAGGCGCTGAGCGACTTTAAGGACGACGATATTGTAGTGCGCTTTATAGGCGACAAAAGCGGATTCAGCCCGGAGCTGCAGGCGCTTATGACCGAAAACGAGGAAAGCTCGGCTTCTCGTGAGGGAATGGTTCTTAACATTGCGATGAACTACGGAAGCCGTGACGAAATTGTCCGCGCGGTTAAAAACATTGCCTCCGGTGTAAAGAGCGGCAGGCTTGAAGTAAACCAAATTGACAGCGCGCTTGTTTCGGATTATATGTACACCGCAGGTCAGCCCGATCCGGATTTGATAATAAGACCGAGCGGCGAATACCGCATTTCAAATTTTATGCTTTGGCAATCGGCTTACACCGAGTTTGTAATTATGAACAAGCTCTGGCCGGACTTTACCACTGACGATATGGACGAGGCACTCAGAATCTTTGCTCAGCGCAACAGACGCTACGGCGGAGTTTAACCGCCGCGACGCTGCCGCTTTTGAGCTTTATCGAGTACTGTCCGAGTAAATAGAGGAGTGTTTTATGAATTCACTTAAACCACGATTAGTAACTGCTGCTGTGGGAATTCCCGTGGCTGTTATTTTGATGATACTTACGGAGCTTTGGCATCCGCTTACGGGAATTTGTGTAGGTATCGTAAACGGAATGATGATTTTGGAATATCTAAACGCAAAGCATCTGATAAGCTGTTTGCCCCTGACAATAGTGTGCGCGGCGTTTTCGGTGCTCACTCCTGTGTTCATAGCTACGGATTTTTGGTATATTTTTGCAGTTTTGTTTATGATTGCGGCGTTTTCCGTGCTTATTTATCTTCATAAAAAACTCAGCTTTTCGTCCTTTACCTACGCGGTCAGCGGAACGGCTTTGATTACCTTCGGTATGAGCGCTTTCGCGGTAGCCGCGAACAACGAAATCAGCTCAAGCTTTTTCTTTGCTTTAATGCTGCTTCTGCCGTGGATGGCGGACGGCGGCGGATATTTTATCGGCTCAAAATTCGGCAGCCGCAAGCTTTGTCCGAGCATCAGCCCCAAAAAGACAGTGGAAGGCGCGATAGGCGGCTTTGTATTCTGCCTGATTTCGGCGCTGGTTATGGGACTTATATTCCAGATTTTTATAATCCGTGATTATAAGGTCAATTTTCTGCCGATAATAATTATAGCCTTGCTTGATTCCGCCGTTTCGATTTTGGGCGATATCAGCTTTTCACTAATCAAACGCAATCTTAACATCAAAGACTACGGTTCAGTTTTCCCCGGTCACGGCGGAGTACTTGACCGTTTTGACAGTATAATCTTTACCGCTCCGCTCGCTGTCGCGGTAAACATTGTACTTCCGTTTTTTACAGCGGTGTAAATTATGAAAAAAAATATTTCTGTTTTAGGTTCAACCGGCTCGATAGGAACACAGACGCTCGACGTTGCCGAAAAGCTCGGGCTTAATGTCTGCGCCCTTACAGCCGCTAAAAACATTGACCTGCTCGAAAAACAGGTCAGAAAATACAAGCCTGAGCTTGCCGTTGTTTTTGACGAGGAAAAAGCTAAGGAATTAAAGTTAAATATTAAAGACACAGACACAAAGGTTCTCAGCGGTATGGACGGCTTAATTGCCGCCGCGCGGATAAAAAGCGCCGGGCTTGTGCTCAATTCGGTTGTGGGTATGGTCGGACTTTTGCCCACCATTGCTGCGGCGCAGGCAAAAAAGGACATAGCTCTTGCCAATAAGGAAACGCTGGTCGCCGGCGGAAGCCTTGTGACTGACGCGGTAAAGGAAAACGGCGTAAAGCTGCTGCCCGTTGACAGCGAGCATTCCGCCATTTTCCAGTGTATCCAGGGTATGCCCGGGCAAAGGGCGCTGAAAAAGCTGATATTGACCGCTTCGGGCGGACCGTTTTTCGGAAAAACCGCGGCTGACCTTCAAAACACTACGGTTGAGGAGGCTCTTAACCATCCCAACTGGAGTATGGGCGCGAAAATAACCATAGATTCCGCCACGATGATGAACAAGGGTCTTGAAATAATCGAAGCCGGAAGGCTGTTTGACGTTGACTGTGACCGTATTGACGTCGTGGTTCACCGTGAAAGCATAGTACACTCGCTTGTGGAATTCACGGATAATTCGGTTATCGCCCAGCTCGGCTTGCCCGATATGCGTATTCCAATTCAGTACGCCATTACATATCCGCAGCGCGAGCCTTCTCCGGTGGGCGAGCTTAACCTTGCCGAAATCGGAAATTTAAGCTTTTTTGAGCCGGATTACGAAACCTTTAAGTGCCTTACGGCGTGCAAAAAGGCGTTCAAAATGGGCGGAGCCGCAACCGCGATAGCCAACGGCGCCAACGAGGAGGCAAACGCCCTGTTCCGTCAGGGAAAAATCAAATTTCTTGAAATCGGCGAACTGGTTTCTGGCGCGGTTGACAGTATTCAAAACTTTACGCCGAAAAATGTTGACGACGTAATAAAAGCCGATGCGACGGCGCGTCAGTATGTCACAGACAGAGTGTGACAACAGGGTATGGGTATACGGAATAAATCATCTTTATAATTCTTTTGCGGAATAATATTTTGGAGATGTATCAATGCAAATTTTAATTACAATCGCATTAATTATCATAGGAGTATTGCTTTTTGAATTCATTATCTTCGCTCACGAGTTCGGTCATTTTATCACCGCCAAACGTTCGGGCGTTCAGGTCAACGAGTTTGCTCTCGGTATGGGACCAAAGATTTTCGGCTTCAAAAAGGGCGAAACTCAGTATTCGCTCAGGCTTTTTCCCGTCGGCGGCTACTGCTCAATGGAGGGCGAGGATCAGGAAAGCGACAATCCGCGCGCGTTTGTAAACGCCAAAATTTGGAAGCGAATGATTATAATTGTCGCCGGAGCGTTTATGAACTTTGTCGTGGGTTTAATCTTTGTTTTTATACTCACGCTGTTCACGCCGCAGTTCGGCACAACAACAGTCGATCAGTTTTCGCCCAATGCGGCTTCTTCCTGCTCGGGGCTTAAAGAAGGCGACCAAATTGTTTCGGTTGACGGCTACAGAACCTTCAACACCAAGGATTTGCAGTTTGCCGTTCAAACGCTCAACTATAAAAACGTTGATCCCGAATCGCTTGAAATCTACCGCGAGGACTGCGCTCAGGAGCTTACGCGGGCGTATTCGTCAATTGTAACCGACAACAAGCTTTCGGACGATGAGAGCGCAAAGCTTTACAAGAGCTCGCTTATGAAATACGCGGGTAAAATAACAGAAGCGGACAACAATGAAACGGCTTACAGTCTGATGAAGCAGGGCATTGATGAGCTTTACAAAGCCTCAAGGGTCAATAAGCCCAAGGATTTTAAATACCCCGAAATCGAGGTCAGAAAAGAGAGAATCCGTTACACAGGCGACGTAAAGGTTATCCGTGACGGCGCGGAAACCGAGCTGAAGGACGTTCACTTCTTCACCTATTATAAGGATGAAAACGCAAAAAAAGAACAAAAATATTCCGTAATGATGGACTTTTACGTTAACGCAAAGGAAAAGAATTTCGGTACGGTAATAGAAGAAACCTTCACGGGCACGCTCACAATGGCGCGTTCCGTTTGGAAATCGCTTGTTATGCTTGTCACCGGCAGATTTTCGTTTAATGAGCTTTCGGGTCCTGTGGGCATAACAAAGGCGGTTGAAACTGTTGCCTCCGACGGTTTGAACAACGGCGGCTTCGGGGTTGCGGTGTTCAATATTTTAAGCATTATGGCTCTTATTACAGTCAACCTCGGAATAGTAAATATGCTTCCGTTCCCGGCTCTTGACGGCGGAAGATTCGTTTTCCTGCTGATAGAAGCCATTTTCCGCAAGCCCGTACCGCGCAAGGTCGAATACATTGTAAACGGCGCGGGACTGGCTTTGCTGCTCGCGTTTATCGCGGTGGTTTCGGTCAAGGATATTATTCAGCTGATAACAGGTACGTTCCCCACGGTATAGGAGGATATTATGGCGGCTAAAATACAGGTAAAGGCAGGCAATGTTTTAATCGGCGGCGGAGCTGAGGTATCCGTCCAGTCGATGCTCAACGTGCCTTCAACAGACATTGAAGGCTCGGTAAAACAGGCAATACAGCTTGAACAGGCAGGCTGTCAAATAATCCGCGCGGCAATTCCCGATATGGACGCTGTTAAGCTTATTCCGGCTCTTAAAGAGGCGGTAAGCGTCCCGATTGTCGCCGACATTCACTTCAATTACAAGCTCGCGCTCGAGGCTTGCGCGGCAGGAATCGACAAAATCCGCATCAACCCGGGCAACATCGGCTCGGACGACAGGGTAAAGGCGGTTGCCGACGCTTGTAAGGCGCGAAATATTCCGATCAGAATCGGAGTTAATTCCGGCTCGCTCGAAAAGGAAATCCTCGCAAAATACGGTCATCCTACTCCGCAGGCGCTTTGCGACAGCGCCCTTTATCACGCTTCGCTGCTCGAAAAATTCGACTTTAACGACATTGTTCTGTCGATGAAAAGCTCAACGGTTTCAAATATGGTTCAGGCTTACGAGCTCGCTTCGCAGCGGTGCGGTTATCCGCTTCACCTCGGCGTTACCGAGGCAGGAACCGAGCGTATGGGAATCATAAAATCCGCCGCCGGCATAGGCTCGCTGCTGCTTCGCGGAATCGGCGACACAATCCGCGTTTCGCTGACAGCCGACCCCGTGCGCGAGGTTTACGCCGCGTACGATATTTTAAAGGCGCTGGACATCAAAAAGGGCGGAGTTCAGTTTGTTTCGTGTCCCACCTGCGGCAGAACAAGAATCGACCTTGTAAAAATCGCGAACGAGGTTGAGGAAAGGCTTCGCGGCTGTACCAAAAACATCAAGGTTGCCGTTATGGGCTGCGTTGTAAACGGCCCCGGCGAGGCAAAGGAAGCCGATATCGGCATTGCAGGCGGCGACGGCTGCGGACTTGTGTTCAAAAAGGGCGAGGTTTTGTACAAGACAGACGAGGACAAGCTTGTTGACGCCCTGATGGACGAAATTGAAAAACTATAATTTTGGCGTTAGAGAAGGAAATATATGAAAACAATCGGTGAACTTTTTACTTCGCTTTTGCGCGGCGAACAAATCAGCGCCGCGATAGCTCAGGGCGTGGTAACAAAGGTCAATATACATAACGGTGTGCGGCTTGTTACGCTGTGGGCGGATTTTAATTCCCTTATAGACCGCGACAAGCTGATTGCCGCCGAAAAGCTTTTTTCGGGCGCGCTTAACGCATCGGTAATAATAAAACCGCATTTCGGCGAAAAGCTGTTTACCGCTGATTATTTTCCGCAGCTTTACGCCGCTGTTAAGCGTGAAATACCGAGCATTAACGGCACTTTGAATAACGCCGACGCGGTGCTTGAGGGCGATGCTTTAATCATCACCCTGCAAAACGGCGGCAAGGCTATCCTGGAAGCAAAGCATTTTGACGAAATCCTGCTTAAATATATCCGTGAGGAATTTGACCTTAATCTGCGTTTAAAATACACGGGAACATTTGAAGCGGACGCACAAAGCGATGAATACAAGCACGTTATGCAGAGCGCGAAAAAACAGCAGGAGCGTGAACAGCTTCAAAAGGCGGCGGACTTTTTCAGGGCTGACGAAGAGGTCAGCGACCAAATCAGGGAGCGTCAGGCTGAGGACGCTCTCACCGAAATTGAAATCCGCGAGGGAAGATTTGCCACACCTCAAATCATCGAAAGCTCCGTGCGGCCGCTTTACGGCAGGAGTATCCGCGGATCAATCGTGCCAATCAGCTCAATATCGGACTCCGCAGGCAGTGTTGTTGTCTGGGGAGACGTGATTGAGGTTGAAAAACGCACCACCAAAAACGGAAAAAACAATATAATTACCATAGATATAACCGACTACACAGGCTCAATTACCGTAAAAGTTTTCGACAGCATTAACGCGACACGGACGATTGACGGGCTAAAGGCAGGCGCTACCGTTGTGGTTATGGGCAAGGTTCAGTACGATGAATTTATCAAGGAGGTTGTGCTGAACGCAAGCTCGATAGGCACTGCTCAAAAAATAAAGGTGGTTGACAAAGCCGAAACAAAGCGTGTCGAGCTTCACCTGCATACAAATATGTCCCAGATGGACGCTCTTACACCTGCGGGTGAGCTTGTAAAACGAGCCTATAACTGGGGACACAAGGCAATCGCGATTACCGACCACGGCGTCGCTCAGGCGTTTCCCGACGCTATGCACGCGGCGGACGACATCGCTTACTCCGGCGGTGAAATAAAGGTGCTCTACGGCACCGAGGCGTATTTTATGGACGACCTTGTGGAGTCTGTAAACGGCGGTAAAAACGAAAGCTTCGAAGGCACCTTCATATGTTTTGACATTGAAACAACCGGGCTTTCTCCGCTGAAGGATAAAATTACCGAAATCGGCGCGGTAAAGGTTGTTAACGGCGAAATCACCGACATTTTTACAACCTTCGCCAATCCCGAAATGCCGATTCCTTATAAAATAACCGAGCTTACGGGAATTAACGACGAAATGGTAAAGGACGCGCCTTCGCAAAGCGAGGCGGTTTCGGCGTTTCTCGAGTTTGCGGGAGATAATATTTTGGTCGCGCACAACGCTCCGTTCGATACTTCGTTTATCCGCCGCGCCTGTCTTAATATGAACCGTGAGTACAACTTCACTTCGATTGATACCGTGGCGATCGCAAGGGCGATTTTGCCGGACATCAAAAACGTAAAGCTTGACACAGTGGCAAATTACCTGCGCCTGGGCAAGTTTAACCACCACAGAGCCACCGACGACGCCGAGATTTTGGCGAAAATCTTCATCAGCCTTTGTTCAAGATTAAAGGACGATTACGGCATTACACAGTCGGGCGACATCAATACCAAAATCGCCGGAGGCGACTTTAAAAAGCTTCCGACGTATCATCAGATAATTCTTGCAAAGAATAAAACAGGATTAAAAAACCTGTATAAGCTCATTTCCTACAGCCATCTTAACACCTTCTACAAAAAGCCGAGAATCCCCAAAAGCAAGCTTGTTGAGCACAGGGAAGGGCTGATAATCGGCTCGGCGTGCTGTGAAGGTCAGCTTTACAAGGCGATTTTAAAGGGTGCGCCGTGGGGAGAGCTTAAAAGCATAGCTTCATTCTACGATTACCTTGAAATCCAGCCCTCCGGCAACAACGAGTTTTTAATAAGAAACGGCACGTTCAAAAATGTGCAGGAGCTCAGGGAAATCGACAAAACCATAATCAGACTGGGCAGAGAGCTTAACAAGCCTGTTTGCGCAACCTGCGACGTTCACTTTATCGATCCTCACTGCTCGGAATACCGCAAAATTCTGCAGGCGGCGCTAAAGTTTAAGGACGCCGACAACCAGGCTCCGCTTTATTTCAGAACAACCGCCGAAATGCTCAAGGAATTTGAGTGGCTCGGCAAGGAAAAGGCGTACGAGGTTGTAGTTACCAACCCGAACAAAATCGCCGATATGTGCGAAAACATCAGACCGATTCCCGAAGGAACGTTCCCTCCGAACATCGAAGGCGCTCAGGAGCAGCTTATCGACATCACCTGGAAGCGCGCAAAGGACAAATACGGCGATCCGCTTCCCGAGATTGTTCAAAAAAGGCTTGAAAAGGAGCTTAATTCAATCACAACCTACGGCTTTTCGGTGCTTTATATGACCGCCCAAAAGCTTGTTGCCGACAGCGAGGCGCACGGCTATCTGGTAGGAAGCCGTGGCTCGGTAGGTTCGTCGTTTGTAGCCACAATGTCCGGTATTTCCGAGGTTAATCCGCTGTGTCCCCACTACATTTGTCCAAAGTGCAAGCACAGCGAGTTTATCACAGACGGCAGCTACGGCTCCGGCTTTGACCTTCCGCCCAAGGATTGTCCCGAATGCGGCACTCATATGGATCAGGACGGACACGAAATTCCGTTTGAAACCTTCCTCGGCTTCAAGGGCGACAAGGTGCCTGATATTGACCTTAACTTCAGCGGCGAATATCAGTCAAAATCCCACCGCTATACCGAGGAGCTGTTCGGCAAAAACAATGTGTTCAAAGCCGGAACAATTTCAACCGTAGCCGAAAAAACCGCAATCGGATTCGCGAAAAAATATCTTGAGGAGCGCGGACTCACCGCCAACAAGGCTGAGCTTAAGCGGCTTGCCAAGGGCTGCACAGGCGTTAAGCGCACCACCGGCCAGCATCCCGGCGGAATGGTTGTTGTGCCGCGAACAAACGAGGTCTACGATTTTTGCCCTGTTCAGCACCCGGCAAACGATATGACCTCCGACAACATTACAACACACTTTGATTTCCATTCAATTCACGATACAATCACCAAGCTCGACGAGCTCGGACACGATGTTCCGACCATTTACCACTACCTTGAAATGTTCACGGGAATCCCCGTAATGAAGGTTTCAATGAGCGATCCCGACGTTATGTCGCTGTTCACTTCACCGAAAGCCTTAGGGGTAACCGAGGAAGATATCGACAGCAAAACAGGCACGTTCAGTATTCCCGAATGCGGCACAAGCTTCGTTCGCGGAATGCTTATCGAGTCAAAGCCCAAGACCTTTACCGACCTTTTGCAAATATCGGGATTGTCGCACGGTACCGACGTATGGCTCGGCAACGCCCAGGATTTGATTCACAACGGAACGTGCACAATTTCCGAGGTTATCGGAACGCGTGACTCAATTATGACTTACCTTATGCACAAGGGACTTGACAGCTCAATGGCGTTTAAAATTATGGAGATTGTGCGAAAGGGAAAATCAACCAAGCTTCTCACCGAGGAGCATTTTAAAGCAATGCGCGAGCACAATGTGCCCGAATGGTACATTGACTCCTGTATGAAGATTAAATATATGTTCCCGAAGGCTCACGCGGCCGCGTATATGATTGCCGCGCTGAGACTCGGCTGGTATAAGGTTCACAAGCCTACCGAATATTATGCGGCTTACTTTACGGTGCGCAGCGAAAATCTTGACGGCGCGCTGCTTATGCAGGGACATTCCGCGGTTAAAGCGCGAATGAACCAAATCAAGCAAATGCAGAATAATCACGAGTCCACCGACAAGGACGACAAGGATTATCAAACCTTGCAGATCGTTAACGAAATGCTCGCCAGGGGAGTACAGATTTTGCCGGTTGACATTTACAAGTCAGAGGCAAAAATGTTTGTTGTCGAGGACGGAAAAATCCGTTTGCCGTTCTCGTCACTGCCCGGAGTAGGCGAGGCAGCCGCAATTTCGCTTGCCGAGGAGGGCAAAAAAGGGGAGTACCTCTCAATTGAGGATTTGCAGGTTAAAACAAAGGTTACAAAGGCAGTAATCGAGACTCTTACCTCGGTAGGAGTGCTCAGCGGATTGCCCGAAACCTCTCAGATGTCGTTATTCTAAGGAGGAATCTTTTTGAAAAAACTATTGACCATAAAAAATGTTTTAATTGCGATTGCGTTCACTGTTTTGTTGCTTTTTATCAAGGATAACATCAGTGTGCTTTTGGTTATCATCGGAGCGGTTTTCGCGATTCTTACGCCCTTCTTTATAGGATTTTTGTTTGCTTACATTCTTAATTTTCCGTACAAAATGCTTCACGACAAGGCATTTAAGAAAATGGGTACCAAGCACAAGTTTTTGCTCAGAGTGAAAAAACCGCTTGCGGTCACATTAACCTACGTCGGCGCTGCCGCAATTGTAGCGGCGTTAATTGTCACCGTAGTGCCCCAGCTTGCCGCCAACCTTGCGGCTCTGGTTAAAAACGCGCCTAAATACGGTCAAACCTTTTATACCTATTATCAGGACGCGGTAAACTGGATTAACAAAACCTTTAACGCCGAAATACCAATCACCTTTACACAGGAAGAAATGATAAGCAACGTAATTAAGACCTTTACCGGTAAAGAAAACATTAACGCTGCCGACATAACCAAGACGATTTTTGAAAGCCTGCCTTATTTCTTTACCAACTTTTTCGGCTTCCTGTCATCCGCGACAACAGGTATCTACAACTTAATTATGGGCATTGTAATCTCGGTTTACTTCCTTGCGTGCAAGGAATCGCTTTGCTTCCAGGTTAAAAAGCTCGCGGTTGCGTTTTTGCCGATTAAGGTACTGCCCAAGCTTTATGAAATTGTTGATATCACTGATACAAAATGCGGCCGTTTTCTTGTCGGCGACATCGTGGATTCAGCCGTATTCGGACTCGCGCTGTTTGTGCTTCTCGCAATTTTCGGAGTGCCTTACGCGCCTCTTATCGCCGTAATCTGCGGCGTGTGCAATATTATTCCGTTCTTCGGTCCGTGGATCGGCGGCATCCCCAGCGCGTTCATCCTCGCGTTAATCGGACCTCAGCCGCTGATAACCTTTGTAATCATAGACTTTGTTTTACAGCAGGTTGACGCAAACATCACCCGTCCAAAGATTATCGGCAATCACGTAGGTCTTTCAAGCTTCTGGGTATTGTTCAGCGTTATAGTCGGCGGCGCGCTGTTCGGTCTTATGGGCTTTGTACTGGGCACCCCGATTTACGCCGTAATCTACTCGCTTATCGGTAAGCGTGTAAGAAACAACCTTGAGGAAAAAGGAAAGCTCGGTCAGGAGGCGCTCGATTTTCAGGTTCTCCGCTATGCCGAAATTGCCGAGGAACAAAAAAAGATTCGCGAAGAAAAGGAAGCGGAACAAAAGCTCAAGCTCAAAAAGCTTATACATTTTAATATCGGTGACAAGGATTCCGAAGATGATTCGGAAAAAGGCGAACCCGAAAAAACCTTTACCGAAATCACAGAGGAAAATAAAAAGTGATTTATTACCGCACAGTAGTATTAATTATTGTGCGGTATTGCCTTGACAGAATTATTTTATTGTGTTAATATACTAAAGTGCTATTACACTAAAGCGTATTGAGAGGATAATATGAAAAGATATACCAAAATTACACCCGAGGGCACCAAGGATTTTTTGTTTGCCGAGTGTTCCGCAATGGACGATGTGTGCGGAAAGGTCGAAAGCGTTTTCCGCTCGCGCGGCTTCAAAAAGGTTATTACGCCCGCGATTGAGTTTTACGATATTTTCGCTTTGCCCTGCAGCGGCATAATGCAGGAAGCAATGTTCAAAACCGTAGACAATAAAGGCAGGCTGCTTGTTGTTCGACCGGACTCAACATTGCCGATTGCGCGGATGGTGTCATCAAGGCTCAAAAACAGCCTTTTGCCCGTCAGACTCTACTACAAGCAGGCGGTTTACCGCAACAATCCCACTTTGACAGGCAGAAGCAACGAGAATATGCAAATGGGCATTGAGCTTTTGGGAGTCAAGGGGATTCGCGCCGACCTTGAGGTGCTTACAACCGCGGTAAGCGCGCTGTCGTCGGTATCGGACGATTTCAGAATAGAGCTCGGTCACGCGGAGGTGTTCGACGCGCTGTCCGAAAATCTCGAAATTGACGAGGCTTACAAGGAAAAAATCAGAGTTTTAATCGAGGGGAAGAATTATTCAGCCTTAAACAATCTGCTTGACAAGCTGCAGCCCTCAAAGGCTGTCAGCGCGATAAGAAGCCTTCCGTCGCTTTTCGGAGGCGATGATGTTTTTGAAAAGGCTCTTTTAATCTGCGAGGGTACCAAGGCAGCCGGAGCGCTTGAATATCTGCATCAAATCTACACAAGTCTTTCCGCTCTCGGCTTGGGCGAAAAAATAATTGTTGACCTCGGCTTGGTACAGCGCAATGATTACTACACCGGTATTGTTTTTTCCGGTTACATAAGCGGAATAGGCGACGCCGTGCTTTCGGGAGGCCGCTATGACGAGCTGCTCGGCGAGTTTGATTTGCCGATGGGCGCGGCAGGCTTTGCCATTGACACCGACGCTGTAACAATGAAGCGCCTTGCCGATAATAACGTTAGCTATTCCGATAATCCCGACGTGCTTGTTTTTGCTCACGACGGCTGCGAAATGCAGGCGATTGCACAGGTTGCCGAGCTGAACAAAAACGGCGTAAAAGCGCAGTTCAGCGTTTTGCCTACGCTTGAGGAAACAAAACGCTTTGCAGGCGAGCGCGGAATTGCACAGGTAAAGGAAGTAAAAATATGAAACCGTTAAGAATAGCTCTTACAAAGGGCAGACTCGAAAAATCCACGGTTGAGCTGCTTGAAAAAATCGGTTACAACTGTGACGAAATAAAAAACAAGGGCAGACGCCTGATTTTATCTGTCGGCGGCGGAGCGTTTGAGGTTGTGCTCGCAAAGGCGGCGGATGTTATTACATATGTAGAACACGGCGTGTGCGACCTTGGCGTTGTGGGCAAGGATACAATTCTTGAAAACGGCACATCATTTTATGAATTGCTCGATTTGGGCTTCGGAAAATGCCGTTTTGCCCTTGCCGCGAAAAAAGGACAGGATTTTTACGCAGGCTACAACACCAAAACAATAGCTACAAAGTATCCGAATGTTACACGCGCGTTTTTTGACGACAAAAATATGGACGTCCGTATTATAAAAATAGAAGGCTCTGTTGAGCTTGCTCCGCTTGTCGGGCTTTCCGACGGCATTGTCGATATTGTGGAAACCGGCTCAACACTAAAGGCTAACGGTCTCGAGGTTATCGAATGGGTGACCGGCATTTCCGCAAGGCTTATCGCCAACACAGCAAGCCTAAAGCTCAGGAAAAAGGAAATTGAAGATTTGCAAAAGAAATTGGAGGCTGTAACGCAATGATTACCACTGTAACCGCAGACGGCTCAAAGGAATATGAGTTTATTGAATATCTGAAAAAACGGGCACAGAATTCCGACAAAAACGTAATTCCAACCGTACAGGAAATAATAGACAACGTTCGCGAAAACGGCGACGCGGCGGTAAAGGAGTATACCGTAAAATTTGACGGAAAGGCTCCCGAAAAAACCGAAATCTCAGCCGGAGACATCAGCTCGCTTATAGAAAAATGCGACGCCGGTTATCTTGAAACAGTAAAGAAGGCGGCGGCAAACATAGCCGATTTTCATAAAAGGCAGCTTCAGCAAAGCTGGCTTACCACCAAAAACAACGGTGTAATAATGGGGCAGAGGGTTCGCGGCTTAAAGCGTGTGGGAATCTATGTTCCCGGCGGCACGGCGGCGTATCCGTCCTCAGTGCTGATGAACGCGGTTCCTGCCAAAATTGCCGGAGTTGAGGAGATAATAATGGTTACTCCTCCGCAAAAGGACGGCACACCCAACCCGAATATTATCGCGGCTGCTAAAATCGCGGGCGTAGACCGTGTGTTCCTTATGGGCGGCGCTCAGGCGGTTGCGGCTTTGGCATACGGTACCGAAACCGTGCCCAAGGTTGACAAGATTGTCGGTCCCGGAAATATTTTTGTAGCCACCGCCAAAAAGCTGCTTTACGGCACTGTTGACATAGATATGATAGCGGGCCCCAGCGAAATCTTAATCGTTGCCGACAAAACCGCTAACCCGAAATTCCTCGCCGCCGACCTTATGAGTCAGGCGGAGCACGACAAGCTCGCTTCCGCTATTCTGCTCACCGATTCGGCTCAAATCGCGGAACAGACAAAATCCGAGCTTGAAATCCAAATGCAAAAGCTTGAACGCAGGGAGATTATAGAATCCTCGCTCGACAATTTCGGAGCGATTATAGTTTGCAGCGATATGGCTCAGGCTGTTGATTTTGCAAACGAGCTTGCGCCCGAGCACCTCGAGGTCTGCTGTGAAAATCCGATGGAATACGTAGGAAAGCTCGACAACGCCGGTTCGGTTTTCCTCGGAAACTACAGTCCCGAGCCTCTCGGCGACTATTTTGCGGGTCCCAACCACGTTTTGCCCACAAGCGGCACCGCGCGTTTCTTCTCTCCGCTTTCGGTTGACAGCTTCATCAAAAAATCAAGCTTTATTTACTGCACCGGCGAAGCCCTTAAAGCCGACGCGCAGGACGTTATCCGCTTTGCCGATACCGAGGGCTTAACAGCGCACGCAAATTCCATCAAGGTTCGCTTTGACCTTGATTAAGGCAGGAAAGCTATGAGTTACACACTTAACAACAAAATTAAAGAGCTTGTGCCGTATGAACCGATTAGCGGCACATATAAAATACGTCTTGACGCAAACGAGTGTCCCGACAACCTTCCGGATGAAATTAAGCTTCAGATAGATAAGGCGATGCAGGGCATCGACTATAACCGTTACCCGGATCCGCTTGCCGAAGAGCTGATTAATTCTTTTTCGGAATTTTACGGCATTAATCCCGAACTTGTAACGGCAGGAAACGGTTCCGATGAGTTAATCTTTTTGATTGAATCGGCGTTTCTTGAAAAAGGCGACAAAATGCTTGTTGTGTCTCCGGATTTTTCAATGTACCGCTTTTATTCATCAATCTGCGAGGTTGAATGTGATTCGTTTATAAAGGACGATAACCTTGAAATTGATGTGGACGCGCTTATAGAAAAGCTGAACAGTGACAACATAAAGCTTTTGCTGTTCTCTAATCCGTGCAATCCCACAGGCAGGGGAGTTACGGCTGAGGACGCGCGCAGGCTTGTAAGCAGCACAAACGCGCTTGTAATACTCGACGAAGCCTATATGGATTTTTGGAATCAAAGTCTTATCGGCGAGGTTGAAAGCTACGATAATCTTATCATATTCCGCACGGCGTCAAAGGCTGTCGGCTGCGCCGCGCTGCGGCTCGGCTTCGCGGTTGCAAATCCCGTTATTTCCAGGGCAATAAAGGCGGTAAAATCTCCGTACAATGTCAACAGTATTTCGCAGTCTGTCGGTGAAGTTATTTATAAAAACAAAGAATATTTGCATAAAAGAAAAATAACTATTGTAAATAACCGCGAAAAGCTGTATAATGAATTGACCGCGATTGAAAAAACACAGCCTGATTTTAAGGTTTATCCCAGCGTTGCCAATTTTGTGTTTATAAAAACTACGCGTGCGGCGGAAATATGGGAATACCTAAAGCAAAAATCAATTGTGGTTCGCCTGATGGGCGGCTATTTGCGCATAACCGCAGGCACCGCTGACGAAGTCGGTCAAACGGTAAGAGCGCTTAAAGATTATCTTGGGGTGATATAATGAGAACCTCCGAAATTGAAAGAAAAACAAAAGAAACCGACATCAGGCTCAGCTTGAGTCTTGACGGCGGCGATGTTTCAATAGATACGGGAGTAGGCTTTTTTGACCATATGCTCAACTCCTTTGCCACTCACGGCGGCTTTGGGCTAAGGGTGTGCGTAAAGGGCGATTTGTATGTTGATGAGCATCACACAATCGAGGACACCGGAATTGTACTCGGCAAGGCGTTTGCCGAAGCGCTCGGCGACAAAGGCTCAATCGAGCGTTTCGGAAGCTTTTATGTTCCAATGGACGAAGCCTTGGCGTTTGCTTCGGTTGACGTAAGCGGCAGACCGTTTTTGGTGTTTGACGCTGATTTTCCTCAGGAGCGCTGCGGCGGCTACGACTGCTCAATGACGGTGGAATTTATGCGCGCTCTCGCGTTCAACGCAGGAATCACGCTTCACCTAAAATCGCTTTACGGAGCTAATTCGCACCATATAACCGAAGCGCTCTACAAGGCGGCGGCTCACGCGCTTCGTCTTGCCGTAAAGCAAAACGGCAGCGGAAAACCTCTTTCTACAAAAGGAGTGCTTTAATATGATAATTTTACCCGCAATTGACATAAAGGACGGCAACTGCGTTCGCCTGTTAAAGGGTGACTACAGCACCGCGCACCGGGTTTGCGAATCTCCCTACAAGGCGGCGGAGCAGTTTGCTCAGGCAGGCGCAAGTTGGATGCATATGGTTGACCTCGACGGAGCAAAGGACGCAAAGCTTGTTAACGCCGATTTAATCGCCGACGTAGCCAAATCGTCGGGATTGTCGGTTGAAGTGGGCGGCGGCATCCGCGATATGTATGCCGTTGAATACTACCTTTCGCGCGGTATCAACCGTGTAATCCTCGGTTCCGCAGCGGTAAAAAACCAACAGCTTGTATTTGACGCCGTAAAGGAATACGGCGAAAGAATTGTGGTCGGAATCGACGCCAAGGACGGTATGGTCAGGGCAGAGGGCTGGCTTGACAATTCCGACATTCATTACATTGAGCTTGCAAAGCGTATGGAGGCAGCAGGTGTGCAGACTATCGTGTTTACAGACATTGACCAGGACGGAACACTTGCCGGTCCCAACTTAAAGCAGCTTGACGACCTCACTCACGAGGTTAGCTGCAATATAATCGCCAGCGGCGGAGTTGCCGTGCTGAAGGATTTAATAAATCTTTCCGAGCTCGACATCTACGGAGCAATTTGCGGCAAGGCGATTTACAGCGGAACAATAGACTTAAAGCAGGCAATTGAAATGACGTCAAAAATCTGACAAAGGATTTATATATGGATTTAGATAAATATTTTGTGAAATCTGACTTGATTCCCGCAATTGTGCAGGAAAAGTCCACGGGCGAGGTTCTTATGCTCGCCTATATGAACCGTGAAAGCCTTCAAAAAACTCTTGAAACCGGCTACACCTGGTTTTGGTCAAGAAGCCGTCAGGAGCTTTGGAACAAGGGCGCGACCTCGGGACATCTTCAAAAGGTAACCGGGCTTTACGCGGACTGCGATGACGACACACTGCTTATCATCGCGGAGCAAACAGGAGCAGCCTGCCACACAGGCAATCACAGCTGCTTTTTCAAAAAATTAGTATAGGGGTATTATATGAATGACAGAGAAGTTCTTGCGGCTTTGTACGCAACAGTAGAAAACAGACGTGACAACCCAAAGGAAGGTTCTTACACCTGCTATCTGCTCGACAAGGGCATCGACAAAATTTTAAAGAAGGTGGGCGAGGAGTGCAGCGAAACAATAATCGCGGCAAAAAACGGCGACAACAGCGAAACGGTCTACGAAATCGCCGACCTTATCTATCATCTTACCGTAATGATGGTTCAGCAGGGCATTCCGCTTGAGGACGTACTTTCCGAGCTTGACAAGCGCAGCGAAAAAACAGGCAACCTTAAAACATTCCACGTAGTAGACAAAAATACTTAAACACTACCGACTGTTGCAGAGGAGGCACCCGCGGCCTCCTCTTATTATATAAAAAAGGTTCAAAACTCAAAAGAGCCTTGAACCTTAATTTTTTATTAATTTGCGGTTAAGAAACCTGCTTTGCCGGAATAAACTTTGAAATTGCGTTCATAAAACCTTCGTCCGGAGCTTCATCAAGGATAATCTCGAGCGGCTTGTTAATATCAAGCGAGAAAACGCCGATAAGCGAATGAGCGTCAACCGTGTAGTCTCCGCTTCTGATCATCATAACATTTGGAAACTGAGCCAGTGTTTCAAAAATTTCGATAAGGCCGTTTTTGTTGATTGCCGTTATAGGAACGCTATACATTTGTACACCTCATATAAGAAAATCTTGTTGAATTCTTGATTTAACAATAATATAATAGCATTTTTTCGGCAATATATCAATCAAAATTATTAAAAAATTGTAATTTCAACATTTTCAATAAAAAGGAAGAACATAATAATGAATTTTAATATAGTTACCCTCGGCTGCAAGGTTAATCAGTATGAATCCGAAGCAATGCGCGAGGATATGCTAAAAAACGGTTTTTCATCTGCGGAAAATAAAGATTACGCGGATATTTTTATCATTAACACCTGCACCGTAACATCGGTCAGCGACGCGAAAAACCGCAAACTTATCCGCCGGATCCGCCGCAATAATCCAAACGCTGTAATTGTTCTCACCGGATGTATGCCGCAGGCGTTCCCGGACGAAATGAAACAGTTTCACGAGTGCGACATCATTCTCGGCAATAAACAAAGAGCTGCGCTTGTTCCTTCAATTGAAAAGTTTTTGTCGCAAAAAACTCCGTTTATCAACATCCCCGCTCACGATAATACGGGCTTTGAATACGAAAATCTTACAGTTTCGTCATTTGGCGAGCACACACGCGCGTTTATAAAAATCGAGGACGGCTGCAACCGGTTTTGCTCATACTGCATTATTCCGTACGCAAGGGGAAGAGTGCGCTCAAAGCCTATCGGAGACTTGAAAAAGGAAATCGCTAATGTGGCGGCTAACGGATATAAAGAGGTTGTGCTGGTTGGTATTAACCTTTCGGCATACGGTCTCGGCGAAGAATTTGACCTTGCCGACGCCGTCGAAACCGCCTGTTCCGTGAACGGTATCGAACGCGTGCGTCTGGGTTCAATTGAACCCGAGCAAATGGACGGGCAAATGACGAAACGCCTTGCGGCACAGCCAAAGTTTTGTCCGCAGTTCCACCTTTCGCTTCAAAGCGGATGTGACAACACCCTTAAAGCTATGAACAGGCACTACACCGCGTCGGAATACGCCGAAATCGTTGACAGACTCAGAAGCGTCTTTGATAACGCTTCAATTACAACCGACGTTATGGTCGGCTTCGCGGGTGAAACCGAGGGGGATTTTGCCGAATCAATGGCATTTGTAAAGTCGGTTGGCTTTGCCAAGGTTCACGTATTTCCGTATTCACAGCGCAAGGGCACAAGGGCGGCGGGCGCGCCTAACCAGCTTTCGCCTGCCGTTAAGGAACAGCGCGCAAAGCAAATGATAAAGCTTACAGACGAATCGCGCAGGGAGTTTTTAAGCTCACAGATCGGACTTACCGAGGAAGTACTGTTTGAGCGCCTTCGACGCGGATACCTTGAAGGCTACACCAAAAACTACACTCCTGTTCACGTCACAAGCACCGACGCTTCATTGTGTTCGCGCATCTGCAAAGTAAAGCTGACCAAGGCTTATGACGATTATTGTGAGGGAGAGCCGGCGGAATAAGGTTAAGGCAATACCGCACACCTGAATTATGCGGTGTTGCCTTAAGCAATCCGCTCGCCGCAAACTGCGCGGTGTTGCCTTAATTATTCGTTATTGCCATAGCTTTTTTAAGATTGTCCATTTCCTTTTTTGCCTCGCCGCTCAACAGCGAAGAATAGCTGTACAGCATAAATCCGCTGATTTTATTATTCTTTTTAAGAATATTATATTCGTTATACAAAACATCGTCGCTGTATTCCCAGGTGCCTTCGTCGTCGTCGGTGCCTGCTTTGTAGCCTGCAAGTCCGGCATACATCTTTACTGTGTCCGCAAGCTTCAGCTCACACCATTCGCTTAACGCCTCGTTAAAGCCGAGAGCAGGGTTTTCAAGGCTGAAATAAATCTGCGGACAAATGTAATCGCAGTATCCTGACACTTCGCACCAGCTTTTTACATCCGCGTAAAGCTCGGCGTTGTTTTCAAGATTGCCCTGTGGAGAAATGCCGAAAACCGCGTTTTTGCCGTATTTATGAACAGCGGCGCAGCATTCGGCAACCAGCAGGTTAACGTTAGCCTTTCGCCAATTTTCAAGCGTCATTATCTCGCCTTTGGCTTTTTCTCGGTAATCGTTGTACCCGGCAATATCAAGGCTTTCTATATCAACCGGATAAAAGTAGTCGTCAAACTGAACGCCGTCAACATCGTAGTTTTTTACAATCTCTGCAACGCCGTTTGCAATCAGCTTGCGTGCCTTTTCGTTTGAGGGGTCAAGCACGGTTGTGGTTTCGGTTTCAACCGCCATGTTTTTGTCCATTAAATAGGGGTTGTTTTGGCTGAGCCTTTCGGGAACATTGTTGTATGTCACACGGTACGGATTCACCCAGGCGTGAATATTCAAGTCCTTGGAGCGGCAAATTTTGCACATTATTTTGAGCGGATCGTACCCCGGGTTCTTGCCCTGAGTTCCTGTAAGTATGTGCGAATACGGATAGTAATCCGATTTGTACAACGCGTCACAAAACGGTCTAACCTGAACAATCAGCGTGTTAAAGCCTGCGTCGCAGCAGTTTTCGGCGATGACTTTAAACTTTTCGGTAAATGCTTTTTCGCTTTTATCCGCCTCGTGCTCCATGCTTAACTCCATATATGTAACCCAAACGCCTTTCATCCCTGCTGCCGTGTCTTTCAGGCTTTTCGCGTAAGCGGAATCGGCGGACTGTACGCTCACCGTTTGAGTTGAGGGCTGAATGTTTTGACCGTAAAGGGCACAGACAACAAACGCCGAAACCAAAAGCACGGCTGAAAAAAATGCCGGGAAAAACTTTTTTATAATCATTAAATCATCTCCGGAGAAGTTATGTATTATTTTTTAATCTACCTCGCTGTTATCAGCGCTGTTTCCGTAATTGTTACCGTTGCCGACAAAGTAAAGGCAATTCGTCACCGCCGCAGAGTAAGGGAAAGAACGCTTCTTATCCTTGCCGCGTTGGGCGGAAGCGTCGCAATGCTGATAACAATGCTCCTTATAAGACACAAAACGCGGCACCTGAAGTTTATGCTGGGAATACCGCTGATTATAGCCGCGCAGGCAGCGGCAGCCTTTGCCGTGTGGAGGTTTTTTTATGCCTGAAATTCTGAGCTTTACCGTACCGGAAGCCTGCGCGGGAATGAACGCAAAATGGTTTTTAAAGAGCTTTTGCGGCTTGTCTACAAGAATGATAACACAGCTAAAGCGAGAAAAAGAAGGTATTTTGATGAACGGAAAAATTTTGCGTACCATAGACAATGTAATACCGGGTTCAACCGTTACCGTTAAGCTCCCTGACGAGAAAATGAACATTGAACCTGTGCCGGGCAAGCTTGATATACAATTTGAGGACGAGCATATTCTTGTGGTAAACAAACCGCCGTTTATGCCTGTTCATCCGGTAAAGCAGCACCAAACCGACACCCTCGCGAACATAGTTGCTTACCAAAGCATGAAGGCAGGGGAGGACTATGTTTTTCGCGCCGTTAACCGTCTTGACCGAAACACCTCGGGGCTTGTGCTGATTGCAAAGGACAGGTTCACAGTCAACAAGCTTAAAAACTCCGTTCATAAGGATTACATTGCCGCGGTTCACGGAATTATGACAGGGAAAGGCACTGTTAAAGCGCCTATCGGATTAACAGATGAATCCAAAATAGTCCGTCATGTGCTTGACAGCGGCACCCCGGCTGTCACTCACTACACCGTGCTTAAAAACGGCGCGGATTATTCTCTGTTAAAGCTGTGGCTTGAAACAGGCAAGACTCACCAAATCCGCTGCCATATGAGCTGTCTCGGCCACCCTTTGCTTGGAGATGATTTGTACGGCGGAAGCTGTGAAAGAATAAACCGCCACGCCCTGCACTGCGCCGAAATGGTTTTTACCCACCCCGTAACAGGCAAAAAAATAAGCATATCCGCGCCTTTGCCGCAGGATATGCAAAATCTGATTAATTCCTTGCAAGGCGCCAGCCTTGCCGCGTCCTTCGCCTTGTCTTGCGAAAAATATCCTCGCAAAATATAAGTCTACTTTCTATCAGGAATTAGTATAAATAACCGCCGCAGCCCTTTCGGGTTACGGCGGTTATTTCTAAAAAGGAAGATAATTGTTATAAATCCGGTTTATCGTTCGTTCTGCTTAACCTCATAAATTTTGTAGCCGTCAATTTCATCTACCTGGTCATAAACCACATAACTGTCTTTTCCGGCATAGTTATCGGTTAAATAGGCTTCTTTTCTGAACACAATGTTTTTGTCGATAACGTAAATTTTGCGGTTGGTCATAACTGCTTCATAAATATTTTCGGGCAAATATCTTCGTCTCAGCATATCGTTATTGTGAAAATAAGTGAAGCCGTCAAGGTTTTCAAGGTATTCGCTCCTGTAGCCCCACATCGGATGCAGATAGTTTTCCGTGTACTGAACAAAATCCTTTTCGGTCGGTGTGTCAATTACATAGTAGCAGTCCGGATTGCGGTTGATTTCGGAAATCAGGCTTTCGGGCACGTAATCGTAATTGACGACCGGAAGGCTGTTAAAGAACACAAAACAGTTCACAACCGAAACAAGCACAACCACCGCGGTCGAAATAATCATATAGCCGTTCTTCATTCTTAGCTTTGAGGACGGCTTTTTACTGCGCTGAATTTCAAAATTAAACGAATTCATCAGCAGCGCGAGCATAAACATCAAAACACCGTACAGCACAGCGTCGTTAATAAACAGAACAAGCCTTAGAACAACGCAGGTTATAATTCCCGCAAGGAAATAAAACAGCGGAAAGAAGCTGAACCGGTTTTTATGATAAATAATGAAAATTATCGAAATTCCGACATACACAATCATCGCTATAAACGTGGTGTCGGGGGTTTGAATATGCCCGTAAAAATCTATCCACATCGCATTCATCGCGTATGACGGCTTGCTCTGTATTTCGGCAAGCTGAATTTTGTTGACGGCTTCAAGCGCGTTTGTGTCAAGCTTGTTTTTAGGATCAAAGTAACCAAGCTTGAAAATTTCGTATTTTGTTTCCGTGTCAATTCCGGCTGACTTAAATTCCTCCGCGTTTTCCTTGTAGTCGGGGAAGGGAAGAGAATCCGCAGCCGTTCTTGCAACCGAGTAGTTATAATATTCTTCGGCTTCATCGGTGGCGTGGTTTACGGAATACGAAAACTGTGCCAGTCCAACGGTCAGCAGAGTTACAAGCAAAAACAACAAAAAGAACGGACGCGAGTACCAAAAGAATTTTTGAAACTGCAGGCGGTACTTCCTTTTTGCCAGCATATCGCCGAAAAAGAACGCTACCGCAAAACCGAGCGCCACAAAGAAATACAGATAGTTTAAGAACGAGCCAAACAGTATTTCGGCTACGCCAATCCAGCAGGAAAGGCTGTAGCGCTTGTGGTAAATAGCGTTAAGCAAAAGCATAAAGCCGCCAAGCAGCAGAAGCGCCGAGGTGCTTCCGCTGTTAACCTGCGAATAGTGGTTCAAGGCGTAGATAATGTTTAATACCGCGGAAAAAACAAACGCCTTGCGCTTGTTGTATTTGTCGGCAAACACAAATGTAATTGATACAAACGCCGTGTACGAAGCCAAAATCTCAAACAGTACAAAACAGTTAAAGTCAGCCAAGGAGTATTGAACTGTTCCGAGTATCATTGCGAGAATGTAGTTAATTGTAGAGCTGTAATAAAAGTGGTCTCTGCAAATTAATATCGAATTGTAATAATCTCCGCTGTCAATATAAGAAAAAGATGTAAATATGATAATTACGGCGGCAAAAACAGCGTTCAGCAAAGCCGCAAACAAAAATTTACTTTTTACTGCCTTTAAAATCAGGTCTTTCATTTTTAACAACCAGCCTTTTTAACGGTAACCTTTGTTCATTTGAGCGTCAAGAATCATCTGAATATTCTTGTTTTCGTAGTCATTAAACGTGACCTTTTCCGCGAATTCTTCTTCGCTGTACTTTGGAGTATACCACGATTGCGCGTTAAAATAACTTGAAAGGGAAGAATTGTTAAATATTCTTCCCCTGCGAGCATAAATTTCGTTCAGAGCTAAATTAAGCTCCGAACGACTCATATTATTAACTTCTGACTGTGACAAATAGCTTGTGTTGTTTTTGTATTGGCTGTAGGATGTGTTTTCAGGCTCGGCGCCGCGGCTCCGTCTGTTGTTGCCGTCGCTTTCGCCGCTTTCGCTGCTTTCGCTGTTTTCACCGTTCCCGGTGTTTTCGCTGCTCTGAGATTCCTCATCCCCGTAATATTCGCCGTCATCATAATCATTATAATCGTTATCGTCATAATAATCATTTTCGCCGTCGTTATTTTCATCACTGTTATTGTCACTGTCGCCGGATTCAATCTTTCCGGACGAAATATTCAAAGTGATTGTACTGCCTTTTTCCAGCTCGTTGTCGGGACCGGGATCCATTGATGTTACGATCCCCTCGTCAAATTCCTCGCTGTCGGCGTATTCGCCTTCAACAACCTTATAGCCCTGCTCCTCAAGAACGCTCTTGGCATAATCATAATAAGCTCCCACAACGTTAACCGGGTATTCGTATGTGCTCAGAGCCGGGGCGGTGGTGGGCGGTACGGTTGTAACAGGCTGTGTTGTAGCCTTTTGAGCGGTGGTGTCCTCTGTGTAAACCTCGGTTGACGGCTGAGTTTCCTTGGTGTTACCGTTGCCGAACCAGCCGCTTGTCACGGCTAAAACTCCCAGCACGGCGAGCAAAGCGACAACAGCGGCAAATACGATAATAGAAATCACCATACCCTTGCGGCTGCGTTTTTGCTCCTCGTTTTGTTCCGAGTAGAAGGAATTGTCGTCATAAAACCCGTTTTTGCCGAACTCGTTGTCAACCCCGGCGCTCCGGTCGCTTTTTTCCTCGGAGACAGGCTCGGGCTCATCGTCAAAATAATCTCCGTAATCCTTATCTGACTTTTTGGTAACATCGCTGATGTTAAACACCTTTGTCTGAACCTGGTAATCATCAAAAACTCTGTTGTCAATCTCGGATCCGGCAGCTTCCGTTTTAGGTTCTTCGGCTTTGTTATCACCGTTTCCGGAATTACCCGGCGCACCGGCGTCAATAAGCTGTGTTTTTTCCTCGCTTGAATCCTGAACGGCAGTTTTTTCGGGTTCGGGTTCTTTTTGCGGTGTTGCTTCGGCTTGTATTTCCTGCGTTTCCTCAGCGGATTTGCCGTTGTTTTTTATTGCTTCTTTTATTTTATCAAGGTTTTTTTCTGTTTTTCCGGCATTTGCCGCCGCGCCTGCCGCCGCTCCAACCGCTGCAATTCCGGCAACGGCAGCTGCGGCTTCTGCAGCTCCCGGGTTGTCTTTTTCGGGTTCAGCTTCGGTTTTCGGTTCGGGTTCGGCTTCGGTTTTCGGTTCAGGTTCGGCTTCGGTTTTCGGTTCGGGCTCGGCTTCGGTTTTCGGTTCGGGTTCGGCTTCCTCGAATTCGTCATAAACGAATTCCTCAAACACGTTTCCGCTGAATTCTGTCGGAGCAGGCGGTATAATTTCCTGCTCGGGCGTTTTTTTCGCATCCGCCTCGGCTTTTATCGAAGCAAGCGCGTTTTTCAGGTTGCCGGCGTTTTTCCAGCGGTTTGCTTTGTCGGGCTGACAGGCGATTATTATTACGCTTTTCAGCTTTTCGCTTCCGTTTTTGGGAGCTGTAACGCTCTGCTTGTTAAAGCGTTTTTGTATCGCGTCCTCACGGCTTGTGTTTTCGTCCTCAAACGGAATCGAGCCGTTGTTGCTCATTGAATACATAATCAAGCCTACCGAATAAATATCGGTTGTAAAATCAGGCTGTTCCTCCGCCTTGATTTCGGGTGAGATATATGACAAATCGCTGATTGAGCTTTCAAAATCGGTGAATCCGCCGAGCTTGTATGCGCCGTCGGGAGTAACGTAAATGTTTGAGGGCTTTATGTTTCCGTGAAAAATACCGCGGGTTTCAAGCTTTGAGAGAATTTCGCTCATTTGAAGTCCGAAATCGGTAATGTCATCCTCCGAAAATTGCCTTTTTGCCATTTCGGCGTCAAGCGTGGGAAGCTTCTGAGTAATAATAAACATTCCGACTTTGCTTTTGGACGGACGGTCAAGCACTGCCGCGTCAATGTAATTGCTGATGTCGCCGCAGCTTATTACGTTGCGGATAAACGAGGCTTCCTCGTTAACAAACTGAACATTGTCGCTGTTGTATTCATCGTCCTGAAAGGCAACATACGTAAGCACAGCCCGGGTAACGCTTCCGTCGGTTTCCTTTCGGGATACCTCGAAAACGGAATGGCCGTTATTGTCGGGCAAAGACGATACTACCTTCCACGCCTTTAGAGACTCGGGTAATTTAAATTTTGCCATTTAAACTTCTCCTTCATAAACAACTGTGTTTATTCTCAAAATCTCACTTTTTAATCTCTATTCATATCATTATATCATAACGAAATAAATATTTCCACTGTTTTATGGTATTTTTTTAAAACCTTCCGTATTTTGAGCTGTTTTTTTCACGTATCCCCAAAATACCGCCGGCAACCGCAAGCAAAACCGACGCCGCAAGCTTTATTAATATCATCGGAGTGACGCTTGACGAGCCTCTTGAAAACGACACAAGCGCAGTTATACAAAACAGTGAAATTCCCGTCAGTCCTCCTACGGGAATTCCGGCGCCTCTGTTAATTTTTGCCGCGATAAATCCGCCGGTGAAAGCTCCCGCGCCCATAATCGCCGCTGTTGCCCACACGATAATATCGGGGCTTAGCATTCCGGTGCTGAGAATTACCGCCGCCAAAACAGCGGTTAAAATAATACAGCAGAGCATCGAACATATTGTTCCTACAGCCACAGCCTTAATAAGCTTCCTTTTATCCTGCATAAAAAATCCCCCTGAATACAATTTTGTAAATTATATTCAGGGAGTTTCTCTATAATTCGTTTATTCCGCTTTTTCTGTGTTTTCGGATTTTTTAAATCTGCTGAAAAAGCTTTTCTTTTCGGCAGCGGCTGCCTGAGGCTTTTCTTTTACAGTGTCAACCGAAGAAATGCACCATTTTTTAAACTTCATCTTAACGCGGTCAGAGCCTGTTTCGATGATAATAGCGTCCTCGTCTTCCTTAATCGCAACAACTCTGCCCATAATTCCGCCGATTGTTGTAATTTCGTCGCCGATATCAAGAGAATTTCTCATTTCGGCTTCTTCTTTTTTCTTCTTTGAGTTAGGTCTGAGCAGGAAGAAATACACGGCAACAATAATCAAACCGTATATTGCAATCATGCCCCACATTCCAAATCCGCCGCCGGCAGCGTTATTGCCTGATGCCTCGGCAAGTATTGGTAAATTTGTCATTTCATTCATTCCTTTCAAACAATTATTATGATTATATCAGTTTTATCGGTTTCTTGCAAGCGTTTTTTTGATTATATCCTTACACCGAGAATATTTCGGTATTTTTCATAAAAATCTGTGAAGGTTCCCTCGTCAAGCTTATGCCTGATTACCTCCGTAAGGTTGTTATAAAAATAAAGATTATGCATCACCGCAAGTCTCATCCCGAGCATTTCGCCGCTTTTCAGTAAATGGCGTATGTACGCGCGCGAAAAATTGCGGCAGGTAGGGCAGTCGCAGGCGGAGTCAATTGGGGACGGGTCAAGCTCGTATTTGGCGTTGTTAAGGTTCCTTACACCCTCCCATGTAAAAAGCTGTCCGTGGCGCGCGTTGCGGCTTGGCATTACGCAGTCGAACAAGTCAACTCCGCGGTAAACAGCCTCGAGTATGTTTACGGGTGTGCCTACGCCCATAAGGTAACGTATTTTGTTTTTAGGAGCGTGCGGTTCAATTTGCTCTATTATTTCATACATTACCTCTGTAGGTTCACCCACGGCAAGACCGCCGATTGCGTAACCGTCAAGGTCAAGCTCCGCGATTTCCTTCATATGGTTAATTCTGAGGTCGTGGTATGTTCCGCCCTGGTTTATTCCGAACAGCATCTGCTTCGGATTAATCGTGGCTTCAAGGCTGTTAAGCTCCTTCATTCTCTTGACGCACCTTTTAAGCCAGCGTGTGGTGCGTTCAACGCTTTCCTTTGTGTAGGAATAGGGGGAAGGGTTTTCAACGCATTCGTCAAACGCCATGGCGATTGTCGAGCCGAGGTTTGACTGAATGTTCATACTTTCCTCGGGACCCATAAAAATTTTTCTGCCGTCAATGTGTGAGTTAAAGTAAACGCCTTCCTCTTTGATGTTCCTCAGCTTTGCGAGCGAAAACACCTGAAAGCCGCCGCTGTCTGTCAAAATCGGACCGTCCCAGCGCGTAAAGCCGTGAAGCCCGCCCAGCTCCTTCACCTTGGCGTCTCCGGGACGCAGGTGCAGGTGATAGGTGTTGCAAAGCTGAACCTGACATTTAATTTTTTTTAGGTCGAGCGCGGACACCGCGCCTTTAATCGCTCCGCAGGTGGCGACGTTCATAAACGCCGGCGTTTGAACGGTTCCGTGCGGAGTGACAAATTCGCCTCTGCGCGCGTTGCCCTCCTGTTTTATAAGCTTGTACATAATTCCTCCGTAAATTGAGTGAAAA
>ONLA01000039.1 GCA_900318495.1 uncultured Eubacteriales bacterium | reverse complement strand
ATCAAGGTAAGGCTGACGCCTTGCCGAGATTTTTTGGGCAAGCTGACGGAATAATATTCAAGCAAGCCGTGTGCCTTGAATTGTGCGGTGTTGCCTTAGGTTTTCTGAAATATGCGCATTTCTAAAGCAAAGCAGCGGAACAATAAGACATAGTTTTCTATATTTCAGTCCTGTCTTGCAAACGTTAAGAAAAAGTAATTACAGACAAACGATGTTCCAATTGCCCTCACAGCTTCTGAAATTTCTATTCTGTCTCGCGAAACGCTAAACGTTAGAAATAAATTAAACGTTAAGTACGCGTCCTAAAAAACGCGGACTAAAAAATGTTGGAGGGAGGTTGCGTCGGAGATGTTGATTTTTCCGTCAAGGTTAAAATCGGCGGAAACCCTCTGTATGGGTGTGAAGTCTTTTATTTTTGCGATGTAACGCTGAATTTCGGTGGCGTCGCTGATTGTTACAGTGCCGTCGCCGTTTACGTCGCCCAAAATGTAATCATCGGTTATGCTGCCCGTTATAACGTTCCCGAAAACATTGAGGGAGGGGAGAGCCTTGCCGTCAGGCGAGAAAAACGCCTGGTTGTCAACCGCAGAGCCGCCGTAATATTTACCGGCGTCGTTTGGGTCAAAGTCGGCTGAAAAGCTTGACGCCCAGCCACAGCCCGCGGATTCCCACAGAGCTTTGTTTTTGTTGTATTGTTTTGTGTAGGAGCTGCCGCTTTTGCCGGTTGTGTCGCCTACGGTAATCCAAGCGCCTTCCCAGTAGAATACTCCCAAGCCTTTGCCGTTAGGCACGTCGTTGACAGCCGCCATAACCGAACGTACCTCGTCCGCCTGTCCCTGCGGTGTGAAGTCCCACAAAAGGTCGCTGCCGGTATTGTTGTTATATTCGCTTACGGTGTTGGCGTGGCCGTCAGTGTCGGCAAGGGTGTTGGCGTAGGAGGTTTCGGCAACCATTGTGTACTTGCCGTAGGTGTCAGCTACATAGCTCAGCACCGAGGTAAGGTTGCTCAAACTGCCGTGCCAGTAGGGATAGTACGACGTTGCGTAAACGTCATAGTCAACCTTGTATTTGTTTAGAAAATCGGCAAGATATTTTACCATTCCTGTTTTTTCGGGATTGGTAAAGTGGAGCGCCACAAGCGCGTTTCGGTCAAAATCACGAACGGCTTTTGAGCCTGCCGAAAACATCTTCGCCATATTTTTCTGCTCAAACTCCCCGGCTATTCCGTTGTTGGTTTCGTTTCCGACCTGAACCATACCGACGTCGGCGCCATTGTCTTTAAGGTAGTTGAGCGAGCTTAGGGTGTAGTCGTAAAGCTTTTGTTCCTTTTGGGTTACGGTAAGATTGCTCCATTCCTTGGGAGCCTTCTGCTTGCCCGGGTCAGCCCAAAAATCTGAATAGTGGAAGTCAACCAAAAGCTTCATACCGTTGTCAGCCGCGCGTTTTCCGATTTCAGCGGCGGTTTCGAGGTCGTTGTTGCCGCCTCCGTAGCCGTTGCCGCTGCTGTCAAACGGGTCGTTCCATACGCGAACGCGGATGTAGTTTACTCCGCTGTCGCTCAGAATTTTGAGAAGATCTTCGGCCTCGCCGCCGCCGGTTTTAAAGGTAACGCCTGCCTTTTCAAGCGATACCACCGACGATACGTCCATTCCGCGTATGAAGTCCGGATTGTTAAATTCAATTTTATCAACTTTTATGCTGTCTTTAACCGGAACTTCGCCGGTTGCCTGAACCGCGCCGGGGCAGAGCATTAGTAAAGCCGACACCGCTGCTGCGGTCAGTTTTTTTAATAATTTCATAGTTATGCACCTCTGATTTAAATATACATTTTAAAAATAAAAAAGTCAAGGCAATACCGCATAATTCAGGTGTGCGGATTGCGCAGCAAGATTTTTCGTCAGGTTGTACAAATAATTTAAGGTAAGGCTGACGCCTTGCCGAGATTTTTTGGGCAAGCTGACGGAATAATATTCAAGCAAGCCGTGCGCCTTGAATTGTGCGGTGTTGCCTCAATATAATAACGAAAAACAGGCGGACGGGATTTCCTGTGAAAGCCGTCCGCCTGAGTAGTTATTTAGCTTATGAGTGATATGTTGTTATCTCATTGGTGCGTTTTGCTGAAATCCGCCGTCCTGCATCTGACCGCCGCGCATTCCGCCGCCCATGCCGCCGCCCATCATCTGGTTTTGGATGGTGTCGGTTTCGGTGCCGTTAACTATGATTGTTCCGCCGTTCTTTTGAGCTGTGCCGTCATAGTCAAACGGTGACTGAGCGTTAACGCTGATTGTTCCGCCGTTAATATAGAGGTTGCCGTTGGAGTCAACACCGTCGGTGTCGCCCTGTCCCATGTTTATGGTGGTGGTGCCTCCGTTAAATTCAACCGTGGGAGTGTAAGCGCTTGATTTTGCCGCTCCGTTGATTCCGTCGTCGCTCGCGTTTATCTCGATAGTGCCGTCGTTGATTGTAATGTAGGTGGCTTCAATGCCCTCTGCCGAGGTTGCGGAGATTGTGCCGC
The DNA here is from genome assembly GCA_900318495.1 of uncultured Eubacteriales bacterium. GTDB lineage: Bacteria > Bacillota > Clostridia > Oscillospirales > Acutalibacteraceae > Ruminococcoides. Next base: position 9,859 of record ONLA01000039.1, on the reverse strand, counting down.
CGTCGATTGTCGCTGTGGTTATGGCGTGAATTCCGTCGTCGCCTGCGGTAACGGTCAGCTTGCCGCCCTTCATATAGAAGCTGCCTGTGGTGTCGTCGTCACTGTTTTCAACGTGAACTCCGTCCTTGTCGGTCTTGATTGTGATGTTGCCGTCCGCGATTGCTACAGATTCATTCGCTTCAAGTCCGTCGGCAGAGCAGGAAATGCTGATTGTTCCGCCTGTGATTTTGAGGTCGTCCTTGCTTGTTACGCCGTTGGCTGTTGAGCTGATGTTAAGCGTGCCCTGTCCGTTGAGAACTATGTCGTCCTTCGAGAATATTGCAGCGTCGGTGTTGGTGTCGCCGTCGGCTGTGAAGGTGCCCGATACCGTAAGACTGTTGGTTGAACCGCTTGCTGTGGTGACAAACACCTTGTCGGCGTTTTTAACATAGATGCAGGGAGCCGAGTCGTTTGTAACCGAAGCGGAATCGAGCACGAGCTGAACCTTTGCGTCGTCCGCGGCGTTAACGCTGATTGTAACGTTTTTTGCGCTTCCCTTAATTACATAAACGCCTTCCTCGGTGATATCAATGTTTTGTCCGTCGCTGAGGTTATAGGTTTTCGCGTTTGAGGTGTCGGCGGTTTGTTCCAAATCTCGGCTTGTGAAGATTTCGTCCTTGTTGCTGTTTGATTCCGAGTTTGAATTTTCGCTGTTGTTTTCGGTTGTTATATTAGTATTTTTGTTTTTGTCCTTTAAGTTTTCGTCCGAGCCGCTTAACTGCGGGGAGGACGATTTTGCTTCTGTCTGTGAAGCCTGCTGTGTGCTGTTTGATGAACAGGCGGTGAATGCCGAAGCCATAACGAGTGCCATAAATAATACCATAACTTTCTTTTTCATAATCAAATCCTCCGTTCAAGTTAACTTAGTAAGTGGTTTTGCTTTTCTTACTGTGGCTATATTGTAGATTGTTAAACTTAAAACAACCTTAAATTTTTAAAAAACTTTTTAAATTTCCGTTAATTTATGTTTTGCATAAAATTTGCTTAACATAGTTGACACAATTATTTAATTGTGCTAATATTATAATAGTATCAAAGATACGTAAAAAACTAAGGAGGATTACTCATGGGCAAATTCGTTGTAAAGGAAACCGCTAACGGCGGCTTTAAGTTTGATTTAAAGGCAGGTAACGGCGAAGTTATCGCGTCATCTCAGATTTATAAATCCGAAAAGGCTTGCTACGCAGGCATTGAAAGCGTAAAAACAAACTGCGCGGCTGAGGTTGAGGATCAGACCGTTGAGAACTTTGAGGTAAAGAAGCACCCGAAATATGAGATGTATACCGACAAGGCAGGCGAAATCCGTTTCCGTTTAAAGGCGAAGAACGGCGAAATTATCGCAACCTCCGAGGGCTACAAGGCAAAGGCAGGCGCGCTTAACGGAATTGCCAGCATAGGTAAAAACGCTCCTGACGCCGATACGGTTAAACAGTAATAAGTTAAGACGGCACCGCGCAATTTGCGGCGCGTGCCCGCCCTGATTTAATGACATTTAAATGACAGTTAGTAAAACACTGCGGATTTGTTTTGATCCGCAGTGTTTTTATTAGGTATTAGTATTAAATATCGGTATAGAGCTTTTTGGCGCCGGTTTTCGCTTTGGATGACGCGCCGGCAATGCAGCGCTGAATGTCTGTAACGTCGGTAAATGCTTAACGAGCCGCCGAAGCCGCCGGCGCTTTTACGGTAAGCCGGCTCGTGAATATATATGGCAATACCGCGTTATCAATAATTCCGCCGCGAATAACGCGAAAAAAATTACTTTGCCTGGATTTTTACGAACTGGTCCTGCATATATGCGTAAACCTCGTCGTCAACGTCAGAGAAGATATAGCACTTGTCAAGATATTCGTCGCTCGGGAAGGTAAGCTCGCTGTTTTTGATGTCGTCGGGCAAAAGCTTAACAGCCTCGTCGTTCGGGCATCCGTAACGCAGATACTTGCAGTTTTCGGCGGCGATTTCGGGCTTGTGCATAAAGTTGATGAACGCTTCGGCGTTTTCCTTGTTTTCGGCGCAGGTTGGAATACAGAACGCGTCGTAGAAAAGATTTGAGCCTTCCTTCGGGAAAGCGTAGTCAAGATCCTCGTTTTCCTCCATCATCATTGCTATGTCACCCGCGTAATAGGGAGCAATCGCGGACTGGCTGCCCTCCATTTCGTTAAACACCTGATCCATAACATACTTTTTTATAAGCGGCTTTTGCTCCCTGAGCTTTTCGGTAGCCTTGTCAATGTCAGCCTTGGTGCACTTTGAAGGATTGATTCCGAGCGTCTGCATAGCTATTGCCATGGCGTCGCGGCTGTTGTTAATCATCAAAATATCGCCTTTAAGGCTTTTGTCCCACAAAGCGTTCCATGAGGTTGGCTTGTTCTTAACCTTTGTTTTGTCGTAAACCATAGCCGTTACGCCCCAGTAAGATATAACGGTGTACTTGCTGTCGGGGTCGCAGGGAAGGCTTTTAAAGCGTTTGTTGATGTATTTGAAGTTGGGAATATTGTCATAGTTAAGCTCAAGCAGCATTTTTTCGCGGATAAGCTTGCTGACCATATATTCCGAAGGAACAACAACATCGTAGTTGTCGTTGCTGTTTTTCAGCTTGTTGTAAAGCTCCTCGTTGGTTGAGTAGGTTGTGTAGTTAACCTTAATGCCGGTTTCCTTTTCAAACTCCTCGATAACGTTCATAAGGCCGTCCTGACCCTCGGCAACATAATCGTCCCAGTTGTAAACGTTAACCTCGCCCTTGTTTTCGGGCTTCTTTTCGTTTGAACCGCCGCAGCCGGCAAAGCAGGCGGCGCAGGAAGCGCACATAACGGCGCTGAGCAAAATGCTTATTATCTTTTTCATAATTAACCTCCCCGGGAGTTATTTCCCGTTTTTAACTTTTTCTTCGTGTCTGTCGCGTATGTTAATGATAATCATAATTATCATAATAGCTACAAAAAGAAGTGTGGAAAGCGCGTTGATTGTGGGCGGAATCTGCCGCCTGAGCATTGAGTATATTTCGGTGCTCAGGTTTTGGAACTTTGCGCCCTGTGTAAAATGCGTGATGATAAAATCATCGAGTGAATAGGTGAAGCTCATCAAAAATCCCGAAATGATACCGGGCATAAGCTCGTGGATTACCACCTTGAAAAACGCCTGCCGCTGGTTGCAGCCCAAATCGAGTGCCGCGTCATAAATGCTCGGATCCATCCTCCTGAGCCTCGGGATTACGTTTAGCACAACAAAGGGCACGCAAAAGCAAATGTGAGAAATCAGAACCGTGCCGTATCCCATCTCAAAATGAAATATGTTGCCCAAAAACGCGAACAAAAGCATAAGCGAAACACCCATAACAATGTCGGGGCTGATAATCGGAATGTTGGAAACATTTTGAATTACGGCGCGTTTTTTGCCCTTGAAGTTGTTTATTCCGATAGCCGCCGCGGTTCCGAGAATTGTCGCGAACAGCGACGCGAGCACGGCAATTGAAAGCGTATTGATAAGCGCGCCGATAATAGCCTTGTTCTTAAACAGCTCGCCGTACCATTTCAGCGAAAAGCCCTTCCAGATAAGGGTTTTGCCTTTGTTGAAGGACGAAATAATCATAACGGCAATCGGCGAGTACATAAAAATCATAATCAGAGCGATGTATATTTTGGTAAATACTCCGCTTTTTTGTTTTGTCACGCAATCGCCTCCTCGTCACCGAAAAGGTTCATAATAACAAGGAAAATAAAGATGAATACCATCATCACAAGCGAAATAGCCGAGCCTGTGCCTTGGTCTGTCCAAAAAATCTTGTCGATTACGTCGCCTATCATTATGTCGTCGGTTCCGCCGAGGTACTGAGAAACAAGAAAGGTGCTCGCGCTCGGGACAAAAACCATGGTGATTCCCGAAATGATTCCCGGGATGCTCAGCGGAAAAATGACCTTGCGAAACACCGCCGCGTTGTTTGAGCCGAGGTCTCGCGCCGCCTCAATAAGCCCCTTGTCGATTTTGCTCATAACCGTATAAACCGGCAGCACCATAAACGGCAGATATTCGTAAACCATACCGGCAATAACCGCGCCGGTGTTTCCGATGTAGGTGCCGTGAATTCCAAGCAGCGACAGCGCCGTGTCAAGGGGGCCGTTTTGCTGCAAAAGAATAATCCACGCGTAAATTCTCAGCAAAAAATTCATCCACATCGGAATCATAATCAGCATAATAACCGTGTTTTGGGTGGATTTTTTCATACGCGTCATCATATAAGCCAGCGGATAAGCCGCCACAAGGCAAATAAGCGTTGATATAAACGCGATTAAAAGTGATTTTGTAAATACGTTTGTGTAGAACATCGCGTTCTCAAAGTTTGACAGCGTAAACGCGCCGTCTTTGTCGGTAAACGCGGTAATTCCAATCATCACAATCGGAATCATCGTGAACACCAGCATCCATATAATATAAGGTATGGTAAGCTTGCGTGATTTCATACTCAGCCCTCCCCGGTTTTGTCAAGCAGCTTGAATTCTGCCTGAGAAAAATCAAAGTGAAGAGGAACATAGGTAGCGACCTGTTCGTCGGTGTCGCTGAGCATAAGCCACTTGCGTTCGTCGGATTCAAGAATTATTTCGTTGTGCTCACCCTTGTAAACAACCGATTCAATATAAACGTCCTTTAAGTCGCCGTCGCCTTCACCCGTAAACGACAACGCGGAAGGGGGAAGGGTGATTTCAAGCCCGGAGCCTTCGGGGAAGAACCTGTCCTTAACGGCAACGGTTTCGCCCTCAAGCTCAAACTCAAAGCAGTTGTCGGATTCGCTCGCGTAGCTTACAACGGTTTCTATTATATTGTTATAGAAAGGAAGCAGCTTGTTCATAATCTGAATGTTAAAGGGAATTACGCTCATTCCCACGGTGCTTCCTATTTCGGCGGATTTTGTGGACTGCACAATAATTTCGCAGTTGCCGCACATCACGCTCATTTCATAGTGAACACCCTTGAAAACCGAGCTTTGGACAATTCCCGTAAGCTGTCCCTTTTCAGGCGTTGTGATCTCGATGTCCTCGGGACGGATAACAACGTCAACCTCGGTGTTTTTGCCGAAGCCCTTGTCAACACACTCAAGCTCCCTGCCCAAAATTCTTATGCGGCAGTCGTCAATCATTGTGCCGTTAAGAATATTCGCCTCGCCTATAAAGTCGGCTACAAACGCGTTAACGGGCTCGTTATAAATATCCTCGGGGGTTCCAATCTGTTCAATTGAACCGTTGTTCATAACCACAACCCGGTCGCTCATGGTAAGCGCTTCCTCCTGGTCGTGGGTAACATATATAAAGGTTTTCTCGGTTTGGCGCTGAATTTCCTTTAGCTCAAGCTGCATACTTTTTCTCAGCTTCAGGTCAAGCGCGCCCAAAGGCTCGTCAAGCAAAATAACGTCGGGGTCGCACACAAGCGCCCGGGCGATTGCCACGCGCTGCTGCTGACCGCCCGAAAGCTTTTGAACCGGACGCTTTTCATAGCCTTTCAGGTCAACGGTGGCAAGCATTTTGCTGACCCTTTCTTTTATTTCATTCTTCGGCAGCTTTTTAAGCTTCAGACCGAAGGCGACATTGTCAAAAACATTAAGGTGCGGAAACAGCGAATACTTTTGAAAAACAGTGTTCACGTTGCGCTTGTTAGGAGGCAAATCGTTAATTTTTTTGCCGTCAAAAATCACGTCGCCGCTTTCGGGGGAAACAAATCCTCCGATAATTCTCAGCGTAGTGGTTTTTCCGCAGCCGCTCGGCCCCAAAATAGTCACAAATTCCTTTTCAAGGATATCAAGGTTAATATGGTTTAAAATAACTTCGCCGTCAAACCGGACAAAAATATCCCTGAGTGAAATCACTGTTTTTTTAGCTGTCTGTTCCATTTATGCACCCCTGTTCCGTGTTATATATTATTAGGTATAAAACATAAAAAACCAACTTAGATTATAAGATAAAGTTTAAGAAAAGTCAATTGCTATTTTTACGCCGTGTATTTGCCGCGGCGCGGCCGGGGGTTAATCGTTACAACTTTGTAGGATACTGTCGTGAAAAATACACAATAACGACCAGTATTTTTTATAAAAAAATTTAATAAGGGTGATAATGCACAAAAAAAATGTAAATGTTTTGTAACAAAAAACGTATACTTTTAATTTTAGTTTTGCTATAATAATAATGAAGTAATATAGAAAGGAATGATTCCACATGAAAATGTTGAGAAAGTTGGTAAGCATAGTTTCTGCTGCAACCTTACTCACATCGTCACTGGCGTTTACGTTTTCTGCGAGCGCGGCTACCGTGGAAGAAACCGCTCAGGTTTCCAGCGAGCCGAACATCCAGAAGAACGTCCAGGACGGCGTAATCTTGCATGCCTTTAACTGGTCTTACAACTCAATCAAGAACAACCTTCCATCCATTGCGGCGGCAGGTTATTCCACTGTTCAGACCTCTCCTGTACAGCAGCCGAAGGACTACGGTACTTCGACCGACATCGCAGGTCAGTGGTGGAAGCCCTACCAGCCCGTAAGCCTTTCGTTCGCCAAATCCTCGTGGTTCGGCACAAAGGCTGACCTCACCGCTCTCTGTACAGAGGCGGACAAGTACGGTATCAAGATTATCTGCGATATCGTATCCAACCACCTGGCTAACAACGTTGAAACCGATCCCTATTCAATCAGCAGCCAGGTAAAAACCTATGAGCCGTCAATTTACGCGGCAAAATCGACCTCGGGCAGTGCTTACTGGCACAGTCTCCAGCAGGGTGCTTCCGACGGCAACCAGCAGTCGGTAGTACAAGGTCACATCGGTATGCCCGACCTTAACACAAGCAACACGACCGTTCAAAATCTTGTAAAGAACCTGCTCAACGACTGTATCCAGTGCGGTGTTGACGGATTCCGTTTTGACGCGGCTAAGCACATTGAGACTCCCAGCGACGGAAGCTACGCTTCAAGCTACTGGACAAACGTTCTCAATTACGCAAAGCAGCAGTACAAGAGCAAGACCGGCGGCGATCTGTATGTTTACGGCGAGATTCTGAACACTCCCGGATCAGGCAGACAGTGGTCTTGGTACACCAACAATAACCTGATGAAGATTACCGATAACGCTACCGGTAACAGCGCTCTCGCGGCTGTAAAGAACGGCAACGCAAGCCAGGCTGCTTCATCCGGCTACAAAACAGGACAGGCGGCAAGCAACGTTGTTCTTTGGGCGGAGTCTCACGACACCTATATGAACCCGAAGGACGCCAACTATTCCGCTAAGGTGTCCAACGACAAGATCGTTAAAACATGGGCTATCGTAGGCGCCAGAAAAGACGCTACAGCTCTGTTCTTTGCGCGTCCCGGCACAAATAACATGGGCGAAGCCACAAACGACCTCACCTACAAGAGCGTTGTTGTTTCCGAAATCAACAAGTTCCATAACGCGTTTGTAGGCAAGTCAGAGAAGCTCGGCAGCAGCGGCGTTTACGCTTATGTTCAGAGAGGCGGCTCAGGTATCGTTATTTCTAACGTAAGCGGCAACGGCGGCAACGTAAGCCTCAGCGGCACAGGCCTTGCGGACGGTACATATGTTGATACCGTTACAGGCAACGAGTTCAAGTGCTCCGGCGGCACAGTTTCCGGTACAATGGGCTCAACAGGCGTAGCTGTTGTTTACAAGTCAACCTCTACTCCTACCGCAACAAGCTCTGTTGAGAGCGGCAGCTTCTACGGCGAGACAATGACAACAACTCTCAAGTTTGAGAACGCTACATCCGCCACATACTGCCTTGACAACTCAACTCCCGTAGCTTACACCAACGGAACAACAATCCGCATCGGTTCGGACTACAACTACGGCGAAACAATCAACCTTACTCTTACAGCTACCGACAAGAACGGTCAGACCAAAGAGTACAAGTATCAGTATAAGAAAGAGAAAGACCAGTCATCGGGTGTTTACATCTTCTTTGACAAGGCTCACTCAACATGGTCATCCTGGACAGAACCTTATCACGCTTACATCTTTGATGAGGTAACCAAGAGCAAGAACCCGACATACACAGCAGGCGGCTGGCCCGGTCTTGAAATGAAGTACGACTCAAAGCTCGGACTTTATTATGTAGAAGTTCCCAAGACCTGCTACGCTACCGATACAAACAACAACTCAACAACCTCCGACTTTGACCTTTCAAAGTCATCAAACACCTGCGTAGTAATCAACGGCGCGCTGTCCTCGGGCGGCACAAGCCTCGGTCAGTATCCGCCTGATTCAAAGGATAAATCAAAGCAGGTTTACTTAAAGCTCAACGGCAAGAGCCACATCTACGGCGCGTCAGGCCGTCAGTCATGGACAGAAACCAACCTTGTTCCCACAAAGGTTGAGGTTCAGGCTACTAACGTAACAAAGGGTCAGGCTGCTGCTCCTACAACCGCGAAGCCCACACAGGCTCCCACAACAGCTAAGCCCACACAGGCTCCCACTTACGCTAAGACCTTTAACGTAACCGCTGACTCCAATATGTTCCCCAAGAACGTAACAACTTACGATTCTTCAACAAAGAAGCTCACTGTTTCATATTTCATTAACTGCAGCTACGGCTTGCTTAACTGCCAGTGGGCTCTCAGATACGACGGCAGCGTTCTTAAATTTAACGAAGCCGACAACTCAAAGACAAACGATGATGATGAAGTTATCAGCACAGTAATGCCCAAGGCTTCCACGGCTGTTATCAACGCCGAGCCTGCCGACATCGAATACGGCATCAGAGGTAACTGCACCAACATCCGTCTTTACAAGCTCTCGACCAAGGACGGCGGTCAGGTTGGCTTTGTAACTGTAACCTTCGAGGTTCTCAAGCCCGTTGACACTACCGTAAGCCTTGAGGTTGAGGAAATGGCAATCTCAACTATCAGAGCAGGCAAGACCGAAAGTAACCCCGAGGACGATTTACAGCTCGTTGCCGATTCAGAGGTTAGCGATGTACCTGTTGGTTACACACTTGTAACATCAAACTATCAGGGCGGCTACAACGAGTCCTATGTAAACGCTAAGGATCCCAAGATTGTTCACGATCCCACAGGTGGCGATCCCACTCAGCCCGCAACACAGCCGGCAACAGGCGGAACACCCGTTATCCTCGGCTACTACGGCGACGTTGACGGCGACGAAGACGTTACAACCGACGACGTTACCATGATTCAGCTTTATCTTAACCGCCAGAGAGTTAAGTTCAACGATTTGCAGCAAATTCTTGCTGACGTTGACGGCGACGACGATGTAACAATCGACGACGTTTCGGCTATCCAGCGTTTCCTCTCTAACGCAAGAAGAAAGCGCGCGACAGAAAGAACAGGCGATCCCTACTACGGCGACGGTCCTGCTCCTTCGACCGATCCGGTTAAACCCACATCAGCTCCCAAGCCCACAACAGCAGGCGACAGCTTCACCGTAAAGGCTACTTCAAACCTCTTCCCCGAGAACACAGTAACCTTTGACAAGAGCACAAAGAAGCTTACAACAACCTTCTTTGTAAATGCCGAAAAGGATTTGCTCGACTGCCAGTGGACACTTAAGTATGACGGCTCCGCTCTTAGATACAGCGAAGCAAACAATACAATCGAGAACGCCGACGGCGACTTGATTCTCAATGTAATGCCTTGCGCTACAGACGCAATCATTAACTCCGAGCCCGAAGGTATGACCGACGCAATCCTCGGTAACTTCACAAGCCTCAGACTCGCTAAGCTTTCAAACAAGACAACAGGCAAGGTTGCGTTTGTTTCTGTAACCTTCGACGTAATCAGCCCGGCAGACACAGAGGTTGACCTCCAGGTTGA
>ONLA01000043.1 GCA_900318495.1 uncultured Eubacteriales bacterium | reverse complement strand
ACCGTTCTCCTTAGCGTCAAGCAGCATAAAATCAACAGGTACTCCAAAGGGATTGTCCGCTGTCCTGATGATTTCTTCTAACTTGCTTTTATCCTCAGCGGTGATTTTTCTGCCGTCAAAGGTTCTTACGCTTGTTCTTTTACGTATCGTGTCTTTAATAGAATTACTCATACCGCGCCTCCTGTGTAGTTGTATCTGATACAAATACATATTATCACGCATTATTACATCTGTCAATCATTTTCGGCTTGAAACAATGAATAATAAAAAATTTTTAAATTCATCGGCAAGGCGTCAGCCTTACCTTGATTTATTTTTACAACCTGACGAAAAATCTTGCTGCGCAATCCGCACACCTGAATTATGCGGTATTGCCTATAAAAAAGTGCAGACAGAACACCATGTCCTGCCTGCACTTTTATTTTATTATTTTCTTACAATTTTTCCGATTGGATACGGAACACTGCGTCCGGCAATGTGAATCTGAATTGTTGTCGCGTCTGTGATAATTACATTGCCGTCCTGATTAACGTCCGCGGCAAAAAGTGAACTGTCGCTTAAATTCTCAATTTTGGCAATGTGCCTCTGAATGGCGGTTACATCGTTGATGTTAACACGGTTGTCGCCGTTAACGTCGCCGAGCATAACATCTTCGATAAGCTCATACGGAATATTGTTTTCCGCCGCAAAGGTATGCGCGTAAGAGCCTTCGCAGCACCGAATTGTGATGTTTTCCCAATCAAACGCGTTTGGCTGAATAAAAATCACGCTTTCGGGAATTGTCACGCTTCTTAACTGAGGACAATTTGTAAACGCGTAATCCGGAACCGCAAGAAGCGAATCGGAAAGCACAACCGATTCGGCGCCGGTACCGTTAAATGCGTATGATTGCAGCATTACGCCGTTTGTAACAAAATCAAGGTTCGTCAGTGACGAGCAGCCGTTAAAGCAGCCGTATCCGAATTCTCTTATATTTTCATTTACCGTAAGGTTTTCCAGCGAAACACAGCCGGAAAACATATTGTCGGGCAAGGAGGCTGTGTCAGAAAGCATGGTAACGGTTTTTAACGCTGTACAATCAGCAAACACTCTGTCGCCGAAATTGACGACGTTTTGGGGAATATAAACCGTTTCAAGCGAGCCGCAGTTCATAAAAGCATACTCCTCAACCGTGGTGTTTGTGCCCGAAAACACCACCTCTCTGATAATATCGTTTCCCGAAAAGGCGTTTCTGTCAATTACCGTTACCGGATATCCCTGAAAGTAGTCCGGGATATTAACAACATCTTCGCCTCCGCTGTAGCCTACAAGTGTTGCCGTATGCTTAGAAGCGTTAATCTGAAAGCCGAAGCCGTCCTCGTAGATTACCAACGCGGAAGCGTTAAAGCAAAACGCCGCGGACAGTATCGAAGCTATCAGTGTAACAGCAATAGATTTTAATAATTTCATAATCGTTCCTCATAAAATATTATTAAGGATCATAGCTGTCATCATCTTCTTGTATATCGTCAACCGGAGTTTCCGCAGAGAAACATACTGCAGCTTCAAAGAAGATACTGACATAATCGAATTCGGGTGTAATATAAGTTTTCTTCAATATGACACCTCTTATTCCCAGCTTGCGGCTGTATTGTCAACAACCTCGCCGTTGTAATAAATCAGGCAGTTATTGCTTACGCTCCATGTGCCGTTATACTTCAATGCAGCGCAATACATCAAACAAGTGTCGCCGTTTGAGCCGGTATTATTAATGTTTAACGCGGATGTTTTATAAGACATCGTAAACTGTACTCTGTTCTTGTTGGTAAGCTTTGCCGTTGAGTCTCCCGGCAGCGGTGTGTTTCCGTTTGATACAACAGTATAAATATAACCCTTGGTAGTAAGAGTAAGATTCAAGGTACTGTTCACTTCTTTGGTTATCTTGTCAATATCACCGGAATAGGTTTCCGCGGACGAAAACTTCTTGCTTCCGTTTTCCTCATCGTTCGTCTTAATAAGCTCCTTGAGCTGATTCTTATACTGCTCAAAGAGAGCATTGATTTTCTCGGGAGTATAAACATCCGGATTATCCCTGATTTGAGTGCTGAGAGAAATATTTACAAACGAAAGCTTTTGAACATTCTTGTCGTATTCGGCAGCGCCGTAAACATTTCCTAAAATATTCAGACGGGTTTTGGAAACTCCGCTTGAATCAACAAAGGTATCGTTTTCGTTAGCGGAGATTGAAATTCCGGGCTGGGATGAACCGTTTTTCGCGTATACAGCGTAAAGCTTTGTATCGGTTGTTACACGGTACCAGAATTCCCTTTCAACCGAAGCAATCTGAGTTCCCTCGGGGTTATATGCCCAGTACGCAAATTTGTAATCGTCAAACGATTCTGCCGCGTAATCCTCCGGCATAATATTTGTGTACCTTTTTAAACCGTAGTTTTCAATAAATCCGCCGGCGTCCTGATCTTTGTTGCCTGTTTCTCCGCCGAAGCGCTGGTTATAATAGTACTTGTCGTTCAGACGCTTAACCGAGTTATCGGTGCTTTTGGCGTTTGCGACATACACATCGCCTCCGTTAACCGTTTTCTTAACCACATCATCCGCGCTGTTCGCGCCGTAAATGTCCACATTGTAACGCTTGGGATAATTGTAACACCATACTACAATTTTGTTAACTCGGGTGTAATCCTCAGGCGAAGCAAATCTTTCCTTAAGCTCATTGCCTTCGGAATCGTAATAGTTAACCCATTTTTCATCTTTTGATTCCGCCTGTCCGCTGTAGCCTGCGTGTCCGTGCGGTTTACCGAGATAATCGGTGTGATACTCGGTATCACTGCCGTAGCTTACAGGGTTGCCGTCCACGAAATAAGTTCTGCTTCCCATTGCCTCAACCGCCGCGCTCTGCGAAGTCCAAAGGTCATAATCGCACATTACATTGTTAACCGCAAGCTCACTTTCCGAAAACTCAACTGCCTTTGCGCCGATAAGCTTTGAGAAGTCAATTGATTTAACCGACCGATCAACTTCATAACTGATAAATTCCTGAGGAATATTTTTAACCTGAACGCTGTAAACGGTTTCCTCCGATTCAATACCGGCAGGCTTTCCGTCAATCTCGTAGCGGTCATAGTATTTAAACTGAATTTCAAACGGCTTGGGTGTGTTTACAATAGTCGCGGTCGCGGTTGCGCCTGTTTCGTCATAAGTTATCTCGCTGTTGTAACCCAAAACGGGGGCTTCCTCTACCGTGTAACTGAAATAAACAGTTTTGTCTGACTCAGTGGTGTAAACCGGCAGGTTTTTAATTACTCTTGTCCATGTTGCCGAACCGTTGCGTCCGTGCTCGGCTTTGCTTATGGTAAACCAGCCGTCTGTTGTGTCAGCGTCGGGAATAATGTTCGTATCGGTAAACAAAACAGACTTCTGCTTTGAACCGTCCATAACAGGCGTACCGTCCTCATTTTCCCAATTCTGCCAAATTCTCACCTTGATTGTTTCGGGACGGGACTTATCCGCGTTGTTCTTGTCATTCCATATTTTCTGAATGGTAAGGTCAATGTTGCCGCAGGGATCCTTGCTCTCACCCGGGTTCGGAATAAGACTTTCGTCATTCGCGTATGTGGGTGTATCCAGCATAAGAACCGCCTTGGCGCTGTCAACATATACCTTTAACAGAGCGGAATTATCGCCCGAAGCGTTTGAGGCGAGCTTCGCGCCGTTCCATTTTTCAAAAATCCTGTAATAATCGCTTTCATCTTCACCGGGAACAATCGGGCTTTCAAGGTGTGTAACAACAAACCTCTTATAGCCTGTGGAGCTGTCGTTTACAGCCTCCGCGATTTTCTGATTACTTCCGGTGAGCGCAAAGGTCAAATCGGTATCTCTGTAAACCGAATAACGGTTTTCCTCTCCGTCAACCTTTTCGATAGAAGCAAGGTTGTTAAAGCTGTATACTGAATCTATCGTGGTTGCGCCGCTGAAAACACCTGTCTTTTTAGCCGTACCGCGAACTACATCGCAGTATACCATATTGTTTGAGGTAAACTTGCCTTCCTTGTTGTATCCGACAAAGCCGCCGGCGTAACCCTTGGCGTCTGTACCGTTCTCGGTGTTGGACGCTCCGCCGCCGTAAACGTCATAGCCGTCCGAAATACCCTCTGCGGAGCAATTATCCACTCTTGTGCGGTTGCCCTTTATAAGGTTAACAACGATCTCTGCGTTTTCGGCGTTTGTATCAATGCCGTTTTCGTTGTAGGGAAGCTCAACGGTGGAATCGCCGATCGTAATAACAGCGGTTCCGGTTGTTCCGTCACCTTGCTTAACCAGCGACACGCCAATGCGCAGACCGAGAAGATTTACATAAAGCACATCGCCGTCGGTAAGCAGCTTAAGGTTGAGGATTCCCAAATCCAAATCGAGCAAATTGAGTTTTTCAAGGTCGTCAACCTGTAAAATTCTGATTAAACCGTTTACAATTCCGAGCACCTGCTGAACAAGCGCCGAATCAACCTCGGCAGACACAAGGTAATTCATATTTGTTTTACCCGCAAAGCCGCCTGCAATTTGGTCGCTGTAAACTTGTTTCAGCTTTTTAACATGGCTGTTATTAATTTGCGAAACATCCGCATAACCGCCGAAGCCTCCCGAAATAGGTTCGCTTCCTCCGGTTGCCATTATCACAGCCCCGGCGTCAATTCCGGTCACGTTACAATCGTCAACAGTGGTTCCGAACACATCAAGAACGCCTGCGTTCAAGCCGGCCAGCGGGCCGGCTACCTGAGCGTCGTCCACGTCAACAGCGCCGTTTTTGCCCATATGACCGATAAAGCCTCCCGTGTAATTGGGTGCGTAAACAGTGTTAAGCCGGGTAACGTTTGAATTTTTAACGGTGCCGTTCATCATACCGCCGCCAAAGCCGCCGGCGCAGCCTGACTGACGGATTTCGCTGAGAATACCCTCGGGCGCGGATTCATACGCGCGGATAACCATACCCTCAGACACACCGTTAACATCTGAATAATAAATATATGTACGGAACATATCGAGCAAATCGACGCTTCCTGCTTTTATAAGGTTAAGAATACTTGTGGAGCCGGTGCCTTCCGAGGAAACAGAAGCCACGCTGCCAACGTCGGCGAGTCCTGCAAAACCGCCTGCGTAATACAGACCGTCAACGCTGCGCAGTCCGTTTACGTTGATTTCGCTTTCGCCCTTGCGGCTGCCGATAACCGCCGCCTCGAGCGAGCCTGCAAAGCCGCCGGCATAACGCGGATGGTTTCCGCCCATACCGTCAACGGTAAATCCAAAGCTGCTGTTGTCGGGGTTAACCTCTGCCTTGCGAATAGTGGTCATGGTTGCCTGCATTACGGAAGCCAAATCCCCGGGAGTGGAAATAAGGCTGTTGAGAATTCCCTGAAGCAAGCCCTTTGAGGAATTGGTGTTAACGTCGGCAACCGACGCCGCTGTTGCCATTCCTACATATCCTCCGGCGGCGTTATTGCCTCTTACAAAGCGAAGGTTATCAACGTTACATCCGGTGCCTGCCGAGTTGCCGGCATTTTTGTCGCCCCAAATCTGAGCGCCGTACGCGGAGCCTGTGTAGCCGCCGGCGTAACCGCAATTATGTGTAAAGTCATTTCCGAAGGCTTCAACCGTCATACCCGACTGCCAGCCGCGAACCGAACCGCTTTTAACCGTAGGCACAAACACATTCGCCGCGCTTACCAGCTTGCTGAGGTTCAAATCCAAGCCGAGAATACTAACCGAGCCGAATTGCGCCGCCGCGCCGGTCTGCATTTTACCGGCGTAACCGCCTGCGCTGCGCATTGCGCGGATTTTCTTCATATCATAAGCCCGGCCGTCGGTAATAACGCCCGAAACCATATAGCCGACATAACCGCCTGCGCTGCCGCCTTCGGTAATCAGCATATTATCGTGCTCGCTTCTGCCTGCAACAACGTTGCAGCCGTAAATGTATTTTGAAAGCTTGTTATTCAAATCAGCCTGTGTTGAAACTCTGCCGCTTTGTGCAAGCTCTGCGCCGTAGCCGCCGTATTTTCCCACATATGAAACCCACGCGTTCCATGTGTCAACGTCAAGGTTGCTCAACGGTCCGTAAACCGCTGTGTGCGCCTCGGTGGGATAAACCGCGGAAAGCGCGTTGAGCAGGTTATTCGCCTTAATCAATCCGCCTAAAAGCTCAATGTTGCCTGTGTCGGCGGTGTCGGCGCTCTCCATATAGCCTGTAAAGCCGCCGGCGTACTCACAGCCGTATACCGAGCGTATACGCCATGCCGCGGCTGTGTGCTGCTCGCCGGTATACTCGCCCTCTCTGTCGTGACCGAAGTATCTTCCGGCTACAACTCCGTCGTTCTGATCCTGCCAGGTGTGGGTGTCGAGTCCCCAAATATGACCGCCCTCGTTGTGTCCGCAGTAGCCGCCCGCGCAGCCCCTTTGATGCGCGTCGTCAGACGCTGACTGCGCCCTAACCGCGCCGCCGCACGGCACGCATGAGGTGGTGGAGTTGCGAATTGTGGGAACAAAGTCCTCTACCAGCGAAGCGAGCGAGGAATCAACATTGATAAGGCTGCCCAAAATGCTCGCGTCATCAAGAAGCTTGGCGGCGTTGCCGGGCTCCATATTGCCCACATATCCGCCTGCGGCTTCCTGACCTATGATATAGTAGAAGTTTTTGCAGTGGCTGTTCTGTATGTGACCGCCGAATACTCCTCCGGCGTAGCCTCCTGCCATACCGACCTTGCCGCTGCTGTCGGTTCCGTCGGCAATCACCGAAAAGCCGCCTGCCGCGCCCTGAACATCGGAGTGCTCAATAGTGGATACAACCACCGAAAGAGCGGAAACCGCGTTTGTCAGCTCAATTGAGCTGCCGAGCACCTTCAGTCCGTTGCCCACGCTTGCGGCGCTGCCGATATCCATATCGCCTACATAACCGCCGGCAAAATGACCGCCCGTTACAGCATAGGTGCTTTGTGTATTGTCAAAATACGAAGGAGCGTTAACTGCCTCCAAATCGGAAGGAGGCGTAACCTTGGTATTTTTAAGCTTATAAACATCGCTGTGCGAAATCTGCGCACCGCTGATATATCCGCCAAAACCGCCGGCGCTTCCGGAATACGGATCATCGCCGCGAACTGTATTCGCAACAACCGTAAAGCCGTTTTCGCTGTACACGCCCGCGTGGTTTACATACGGAACATAAGCGTTCATTACTCCGAGCAAATCCTGAACGTCGATACTCAAGCCTGTATTGCCGAGAATCGAAATTCCGCCGCCGGAGCTTGCCAGCGCTCCCGAACGGAGCTTGCCGCCGAAGCCGCCGCCGTAGGTTCTGCCGTGTACATAATCAATGTTGAATACCGCGAACTGTTTTTCCAAGTCGCCGGTCGGGTTAACGGCGTTGGGATCATACAGCTCCTTCATGGTTTTTGTCCATTTGGGATTCTGCGCGTCATCAACCGAAGCGATTTCGGAATTATCCACAGTACCGCTCTCTAAATCCGCTACAAATCCGCCTGCGATATCCGCGTCAACCAAACCGCCGTCCGTAAAGGTTGTGGTGCAGTTTGTGTAGGACGGAACAAGGTAGCCGATTGCCTTAATAAGACCGTCCGCCTCAATCAGGCTCTTAACGCTTGTTGAATCGTTGTTCGCGACCTCAGCAAGACCGCCTGTCTGAGAGCATCCGATAAATCCGCCGGCAAAGCCGTGGTCGGCAGTCGCCTTTACGGATTTGAGCTTTTCAACGTGTGAATTAACAATCTTTGTGCTGTTGCTGTCGGCAATAAAGCCTGCGGCGGTGTAATCGAACGCGTCGCTGTCGTAGTCATTGCCTGTTGCCTCTGCCTCAAAACCGCCGTCGATACCTGTAACGGTGCAGTCTGTAATCTGCACCTCAATGCCCTGGCCTACGTTGAGCAAATTGCTTACCTCCAGCACCCTGTCAAGTCCGAGGAGGTTAACTGTCAAACCGCCTGCTCCGACAAGCTCTCCGGGACCCGCAATGCCCACAAAGCCGCCTGCGCGGTTATACGCCTGAACGCGCTTTAATTCGTTAAGCTCTACATTTATTATATCGCCGCCGACAGCCAGTCCAAAGCCGCCGCCCGCGTTATAATCACCGGCAGTAACGGTGTATCCGCCGTCAACTCCGGTAACGGTAATGTCCTTTGCCGTAAAGCCGATAAAGTCACCAAGGCCTACAACGTCGTTTAACATTCCCTGGAACGCCGCCGAGCCCATATAGCCCGCAACGCCGCCGGCATAGCTTTCGTGCGCCTTAACGCTCTTTAAGCCTTCAAGGATAACCGCCTTGTCCTGCGGTGTTTCCTTAACCGTGCCTGAATTCCACCCGGCAAGCGCGTCATAAGCCGCCTGATCGGATTTGCCGAAGTAAATACCCTCGCCCTTTCCGACAATACCGCCGGCAAAGCTCTTGTTCGCCTCAACGTTAAGCTCGCTGCTGTAAATCTGACATCCCAAAATTGCCGATGGTGAAATACCCATCAGTGACAGCAGCTTTTGCCCTGCCGCCTGATCTTCCGAAAGCAGGCCTGTAACAAGCTGTTTAACTGTGCCCAGCAGGCTGTTTTCGTTGTTTTCGCTTTTGCCGAGATTTGACTGCCAGCCCACTGTGGCGTAGCCCGCAAAGCCGCCGGCGTAATTGCCCGTGCCGTGTACGGTAACAGGCTTTTGCTGACAGTCTATGGTACAGTCAACCGCGTAACTGCTTGCCATTGCTCCAACAAAACCGCCGAGAATATTTTCACCGGTAACCTGATATTCACTGCCGTTGATTTCGCAGTCAATAAGCATACTCTGCGGATGAATCTTTTGAATAATTGATGAAAGGTCAATGCCTACGCCGTCAAGTGTTCCCTTGATTTCGGCGTCACGGGCAAGTCCCGTAAAGCCGCCGCCGTAGTTTTCAGCCTTCACGTTAAAGCTGCTGTCGTTTACGGAACAATCCTCGATACGCGTGCCGATCTGCTGGCCGACAAAGCCGCCTGCCATATTTGTGCCTGTTGTTCCCACGTCGCCCGTAAGTCCGTCTACCTCGCAGTTTTTCAGGCTCGGAGCGATATAGTTTGTGGGAATAAGCTCGTCAACCGGTAAAGCGTTGCCGAGAAGTACTGTCACCAAATCTCCGATTCCCAAGCCGGGAACGGCGTTTAAGAGAGTAGCCAGCACGTTTGTAACGGCGCCGAGAGCTGTAGAAAGACCGCTGTATTCGGTCAGACCCTCGGTGTAGCCTACAAAACCGCCTGTTCTGTCCTTAACATTGCTGACCTCAACCGTGCCTTTCACACGGCAATCCTCAACAACCGCGTCGCCGTAAATTCTGCCGGCAAACGCGCCGGTGGAATAAATTGTAGGATCCTGCGCCCTTGCGTTAAGCAGGTTTGAAAGTGTCGATTGAAGGTCTGTGCTTGTCGCGCCAAGGCTCAAAACCTTTAACAGCGCATCAACCAGTCCGCCCACAACAGTCCCCAAGCCGGACGTAACTGCGTTCAGCAGGGTTTGGTCAACCATTGCGTTATTCGCCCGGTTTTCGACGTGAACGGTGTCAAGATCAAGATTTTTAACAATTGCCGTACCGCCGCTTATGCCGTAGTTTGAAGCATTGGTCTGGTTGGTTATTGTCGCGAAAAAGCCCACGCCGATGAAATCGTTGACTCTGAGCTTTTGGTCGTTATAGATTGTATCGGTGTTTACATAAATGTTTTTAATTTGCGGACGGTTGACCTCCGCCGTAGCCGTAAGCGCGGTAGCGTCGGTGTTTCCGCTGCCGTTCCACAGCTTTTCGCCGTTTACGCTCTTGGCGCCGTACATTGTTCCGTTAAACATCAAGGGCTTCCACGGTCTTTCGCTGCCGCCCAAGTCAATATCACGGAAAATAATGTAGTTCGCCGTAGTGGTATATTTTTCGCCGGTTGCAATGTCGCTGCCCTTTGATAAGCTTGTGTGACCGGCGTCAAGATATATTTCGCCGGTTTCCTGGTTTACGCTCGCGTAATATTTCAGCGCGTTTGAATCTTTGTTATCAATCGCCTGAAAACCGTAATCCTTCTTATCGTTCTGGCTTTGAAGCAAATCCGCGTCGCCGCCGTAAAGCATAATGGGGTTACCGCCGCTTGTATCCTGCTCAAAATGAACTCCGACAAGCTTAACCTGATAAATCGCGGAATGAACATCATCCCCGGAACCGATAGCTCTAAGCTGCTCCTCGTTTCCGATAAGGATATAATTTTTGCCGTCAATTTTCTTTACAACCTGTCCCGGAAAATCACGTCCGTCGGCAGACGCGCCGGCAGAGTCCTCCGCCTTTGCGCTCACAGCCTCCACAGCCGCTTTTTTGCTTACTATGGATTCGGGCTTTTTCGATGTTTCCGAGCTGAACGACGACGAGATAACATAGTTATGATCCCCGTCATAGGTAAGGTAATTCTTGCCCTTTTTATCGGTGGAAATAACCTTTCCTTTTCCGAACTCAGCCGCGGTTGAGTCGCCGCTCATAACAGGCTGACTGTCCGCGTTGTCCATAGCCATAACCGCAAGCTGATAGGGATTGTAAACATAAATACGGTCGTTTTGCGCGTCATACAGGCTTGCGTTTTTCTGCTTTGCGCCTGTTATTGTTCCCTTAAAACCGTCCGGCAGCCTCCATACGGTGTGCCTCGGCAGGGGAATGTCGCACGCAAGCTTATAATCGGCATCGGCAGAATATGTTGCCGATACGCCGTCCTCATACTTATGGCTTTTTCCGCTTCCGATTTGCGAAAGTTGGTTAAAATCATAAATGAGAATTTTTTTGCCGTCATAAGCTACTTGTTTTTTGACGGAAACCTTTCGCTCCGTGTTTTCGGTATCGGGCGCGGCATAATCTTCCGCAGTACCGTCAACCGAAGCTGTTTGCGGCTTTACCGAAAAAAACGCTCTTATGGAGTCCGACATTAAAGGAGTAACAGCGTTTAATCCGGTCAAAACCGCCAGCAATACCGAAAGCAATGCAATTGCTTTTTTCATATCTTTTCCCTCCTGTTTTAAAAATTATTTATAAACAACCATACAAAAAAACACCATACGCCGCAATAGGAATAGTGCCGGGAATAAACCGTAAACCTACAGTAATTCCTTTAGTAAAAAATCACTCAACCAAAATGCCGCGTACAGTGCTCAAAGTATAGAAGAACGCGCAGTTATCCTGTCTGTCTGTCTGTCTGTCTGTCTGTC
>ONLA01000073.1 GCA_900318495.1 uncultured Eubacteriales bacterium | reverse complement strand
ATAAGTGGTTTACATAAGCGCAGACAACCTTTTTGACATAAGCGCAAAAAGGTATTGAAACAAGCGGAAAAATAATGTATAATAATATGGATAGTTTAATATTTTAAAGAGGGTGACACTATGGTAACCAGAGAAGACGTAGAAAACATTGCCCTGCTTTCAAAGCTTTTTGTCCCCGAGGAAGAGCTTGACGGACTGACCAAGTCCATGCAGGAAATAATAGATTTTGCGGACGAGATTAACAACGCTCCTTCAAGTGACGAAGGCTTTGACAACATTAACAATTTGTCGAATGTTTTCCGCGAGGACGAGGTTGTTCCGTCCTATCCAAGCGAGGAAATCCTCAAAAACGCCCCCGAACAGGCTGAGGATCATTTCCTTGTACGAAACAGAGAGTAAGGCGGTGTAATTATGGGTACAATAGCTAAAATTCATGATATGCTCGTTTCGAAGCAGTGCTCATGCGCCGAGCTTACAAAGAGCTATCTTGACGAAATTGAAAAGGCAAATCCGGAGCTTAACGCTTATGTTAACATCACAGGTGAAGAAGCTCTTAGAACCGCGCAGGCGGTTGATAAAAAAATAGCCGGCGGCGAAGAAATCGGACTGCTTGAGGGTGTTCCGATGACCTTAAAGGACAATATGAGCACAAAGGGCATTGAAACCACCTGCTGCTCAAAAATCCTGACGGGCTACAAGCCGATTTTTGACGCTACGGTGTGGGAGATTCTTAAAGCTCAGAACGCGGTAATGCTCGGCAAAACCAATATGGACGAGTTCGCGATGGGTTCATCCTGCGAAAACTCCTGCTTTGGCGGAGCCGCCAATCCGTTCAGTACAAACCACGTTGCCGGCGGCAGCTCGGGCGGCGTTTCAAGCGCGGTAGGCGGCAACATCGCGGCTTACGGCTTGGGCTCCGACACAGGCGGTTCAATCCGCCAGCCAGCGTCGTTCTGCGGCGTTGTAGGCTTAAAACCCACCTACGGCTCGGTTTCGCGTTACGGCTTAATCGCCTACGCAAGCTCGCTTGACCAAATCGGTCCGATTACAAAAAGCGTAGAGGACGCTTCAATTGTTTTTGACGCAATTTCAAAGCAGGACAAGCGCGATTCAACATCAAAGGGCAACGCGGACGGCGAAACCTTTTCAAAGCTCAACAATGACATAAAGGGTATGAAAATCGGCATTGCGCGCGAATACTTCGACGGTGTGCGCGACGACGTTAAGGAAGCTGTGCTCGCGGCTGCCGAAACCTACAAATCACTCGGAGCCGAGATTGTTTACTTCGATTTGCCTGTGCTTAAATTTGCCCTACCCGTTTATTATATTATTGCCTGCGCCGAGGCTTCGTCTAACCTCGGCCGCTACGACGGCATCCGCTACGGCTACAAAACAGAGCACTACACAGGCACTCACGATATGATTTGCCGAACAAGAAGCGAGGGCTTCGGCGAGGAGGTTAAAAGAAGAATCCTTCTGGGAACCTACGTTCTTTCGGCAGGCTATTACGACGCCTACTACAAAAAAGCCCAGAATCTGCGCGGAACCATTATCAGCGCGTTTAACAAGGCGTTTGAACAGTGCGACGTAATTTTGGCTCCTACCGTTCCAATGACCGCGTTTGAAAAGGGCCACGCTGTCAGCGATCCCGTTGAAACCTACCTTACCGACATTTGCACCGTTCCGGTGAATATTGCCGGACTGCCGGGCGTTTCAATTCCCTGCGGATTTAACGCCGAAGGAATGCCGATTGGTATGCAGTTAATCGGCAAAAGCTTTGGAGAAGCAACAATTCTTAACGCCGCTTACAAATATCAGCAGGCGGCTCCCGAAAAATTTATGGATACAAAGTGGGGTGTTAAGCTGTGAAATACGAATTAGTTTCGGGTTTTGAAACCCATATTGAGCTTTCAACAAAAACAAAAATATTCTGCGGCTGCACCACTCAGTTCGGCGGCGAGCCAAACTCTCACTGCTGTCCGGTGTGCATCGGCTTGCCGGGCACCTTGCCCGTGCTTAACCGCGAGGTTGTGCGCTACGCGATAAAAGCAGGTCTTGCGGTTCACGGCGAAATTGCCGAGATTGCAAAAATGGACAGAAAAAACTACTGTTATCCCGACCTTTCAAAGGCGTATCAAATCAGCCAGCTTTACGCTCCGCTGATTATAGGCGGTTATGTTGAGCTGTCAAACGGCAGAAAAATCCGCCTTCACCACATTCACATTGAGGAGGATGCCGGAAAGCTTATTCATCAGCACGGCGACACCTATGTTGACTATAACCGCGGCGGCGTTCCGCTGATTGAGATTGTTTCCGAGCCCGACATCCGTTCAATTGACGAGGCTAAGGAATATGTTGAAAAGCTGCAGCAGGTAATGCGCTACATCGGAATTTCCGACTGCAAAATGCAGGAGGGTTCAATGCGCTGCGATGTTAACATATCGGTGCGTCCCGAGGGCAGCGAAGAATTCGGCACGCGTACCGAAATTAAAAATATGAACTCCATCACAAATATCGCGAAAGCGATGGAATACGAATACGACCGCCAGGTTGATTTGATTGAAAGCGGCGGCAAGGTGGTTCAGGAAACCCTCCGCTACGACGACGCCACAGGCACAACATCGTCTATGAGAAGCAAGGAGGACGCCCACGATTACCGTTACTTCCGCGACCCGGACCTTGTTACAATAAACGTTCCGCGCGAGGAGGTTGAGGCTCTTAAAGCCGAGCTGCCCGAGCTTCCTGCCGACAAGTGCAGGCGTTACGTTGAACAGCTCGGTCTGCCTGAAAAGGACGCCCAGCTGCTTACAAAGTACCGCAAAATCAGCGAATATTTTGACGAGGCTATCGAGGGCGTAAAATCTCCCAAAACTGTTTCAAACTTTATTATCGGTCAAATTTTCCGCCGCACCGAAACCGAAAGCGACAAGGAAGCGTTTGACGTTGCCACAACTCCGGCACAACTCAACGAGCTTGTAAAGCTTTTGGACAGCGGAAAAATCCGCAACAATCTTGCCAAGTCAACTCTTGAAAAAATGCTTGACAGCGGCAAGGGCGCGCTTGAATTCATCAGTGAAAGCGATATGGGCGGAGTAGACGACAACGCTCTGCTTGAGCTGTGCAAAAACGCGGTTGAGGGCAACCTAAAGGCTGTTGAGGATTACAAAAACGGCAAGGAAAAAGCTATTAAAGCTCTTGTCGGCAACGTAATGAAAAACAGCCGCGGCAAGGCAGACGCAATGGC
>ONLA01000038.1 GCA_900318495.1 uncultured Eubacteriales bacterium | reverse complement strand
ACGCGGCAAGGCTGGCGCCTTGCAAGGACGACAACGCAGTATTGCGGAAAATAGACCGCAAAGATTGGCTACTTTTTATTAGGTATTAGTATTATTCTTCATTATAATCCACAAGCGAGGCGGTGGGGGACTGAACGTTTTTCAGCTTGCGCTGAATCTGCCTTGTCCTTACGCCGACAAGCTTGTCGAGCTCTTTGTTTGCCTGGTCAAGCCTTGTTTGGGTTGCCACAAGCACATCGTTAAACTTGTCGAACTCAACCTTGACCGAGCCGAGAACGTCCCAAACCTCCGCGCTGCGTTTTTGTACGGCAAGTGTTTTAAAGCCCATTTGCAGCGAATTAAGCAGCGCCGCCATAGTGCTCGGACCTGCTATGTTAACCTTGTAGTCGCGCTGTAAGACCTCAACCAGGCCGCGGTTTACAACCTCGCTGTACAAGCCCTCAAACGGCAGGAACATAATCGCAAATTCCGTGGTGTCGGGCGGCGAAATGTACTTGTCGCGAATGTCCTTGGCTTCGCTTTTTATCGTCGCGGTAAGAGCTTTTGAACAAAGCTCGATTTTTGCCTTGTCGCCTTCGTCAATGGCGTCGCGAAGCGCGGCGTAGGTGTCGCCCGGAAATTTTGAGTCGATGGGAAGATAAATAAATCCGTCGTCCTCGGCAGGAAGCTTAACCGCAAATTCAACAACATTCTTTGAGCCTTTCTTAGTGGCTATGTTTTCTTCGTATTGCTCGGGTGAAAGTATCTCGCGCAAAATGCTTCCAAGCTGAATTTCGCCCAGAATACCGCGTGTTTTTACGTTTGACAGCACTTTTTTCAGGTCGCCTACGCCCACCGCAAGGTTCTGCATTTCGCCCAAGCCCTTATAAACCTGTTCGAGTCTTTCGTTTACAAGCGAAAAGCTTTGATTCATTTTTTCCTCAAGTGTTTTTTGAAGCTTGTCGTCAACGGTTTTTCGCATTTCCTCAAGCTGTGCGCTGTTGTCGGAGCGCATTGTCGCAAGCTGCTTTTCCATAGACGAACGGATGTTTTCGAGCTTCTGTTCGCTTGAAAGCGTGTAGTCGTTCATACGCCGCTCAAGCGCCTGAAGTCTTTCTGCTTGATTTTCGGACTGCGTGCGCTGGCTGCTCAAAAGCATATCGCCCAAATTTTTTATTCCTGTCTGCGTTTGTACGGTTAGCTCCTGACGCAGAGCGCTGTTTTGCGAGCTTATTTCCGAGCGGACTTCGGGAATAAGCTCGCTTTTTACAGCCTGAATAATCTGTCCGGAATTGTCGGTTTCTTTCTTTCTGAGAATTAAAATTAATACAATAATTGTTATAAGCACCGAAACAGCGCTTAAAATTACAGCTAAAGCCTCCATTTAACCACATCCTTTACGCAAATTATACCATAAAAGCGGTATGCGGTCAATGAAGCAAAGGGCGATAAAACGGACAATGCTCACTCGAAAACGGTTTCAACAACCTTACGGCAGCCCTCGGGTGAATAAAGAAATCTGTTCATATGGTTCCCCGAATAAAAGTACTTTGGCTTTTGCGGATTATAGTTGTACTCGAAGGTGTCTATAATAATCAGCTTGATTTTCATTTTGCCCGGAAGAATGCTTTTAATATAGACGCTTGCCTTCATTCCTGCGGTCAGGTTTTCCTTGCTTTCGGCAAGCCCCGCAAGGTTCGGCGCAAGCTCCACAAACGCGCCGTAGTTTTCCACGCTGCGAATAATCCCCGTTACGGTTTCACCCGGAGAAAAAGCGGCGGCGTTTTCCTCCCAGGTACCCAAAAGCTCCTTGTGGCTCAGGCTGATGCGTCCGTTTTCAATCGACTTCACAACAGCCTTGATGTCCATTCCCGGGTAAAACCGTTCGCGCGGATGTTCAATTCTGGAAACCGATATCGCGTCAATCGGAAGCAGCGCGGCAATTCCGCAGCCAATGTCGGCAAACGCTCCGAAGTTTTCAAGGTGGGTAACGCGAGCGTCAATAATGTCGCCCCTGCGCAGTCCGGAAATATAGTTTTTCATACAAATCCGCTGAGCGTTCTCGCGCGATAAAACAGCGGTTTTGTCACCGTTTTCGTCTGTTATAATATCGGTAACGGTGAAGCATACGGGACGGT
Source organism: uncultured Eubacteriales bacterium (assembly GCA_900318495.1). GTDB lineage: Bacteria > Bacillota > Clostridia > Oscillospirales > Acutalibacteraceae > Ruminococcoides. The sequence continues at coordinate 10,322 of ONLA01000038.1, read as the reverse complement.
TAACCCGTGAGATTACGGCGATGTCGCGCACGCTGCCGTCACGGATTCCCAACGCGCCGTCCTCGCGCGGGATTATGCCCTTCATACAGCCGAGCTCAACGCTGAGGTTGTGGCTTGAATCGCACAAGGAAGCCCTTGCCTCAAGAATTGTATTTTGTTCGGCGGCTTCTCTCAAAAGTTGTTCGTCGGATATAATTTCACGGTTTCTCCGCGTTAAAATAAGCTTTCCCTCCGGCAAATATTCACTCATTTTATGACCTCCGTTTTGTTGCGTATTTCGTTCAACAATATATATGATGCGGCTTGTGGTTTTATACTAAACGCTATAAACTTAAAGCTGTTTTCGTTGCCATAGTAAATTCTACTATTTCTACTTTTTCCGAGAAACGCTAAACGTTATTATAAAGAACGCGACCTAAAATACTTGACAGGGAGGTTGTGGTGGTAGTATAATTTATTATGATTGGAATGATTTTATGAACAAGGTTAATTCGATAAAATTGCGTCTCTGTTCGCTTTCGGTTTTCAGGGGTATTTTGAACCGCAGCGTTGTCAGGGCATACTTCAATTTGATTTGTGCCGCAAATGAAAAACCCGAAATTTTCCTTGACCTTTACGGCAAGTTTTTTTCGCTTGTTACCGAGCGCGGCTGTTGCGACAAATTAGCTTACGCGCTTACCGAGGCTGCTTTGTTTGATGAAAACAGTTTTACAAGAGCTGCCGCGGCAGGTAATTACAGCGCATTGCCTGCTGAGGTTCTGGAAGCTGTTAAACGCGACTGCCGGGTTATTATCGACGCGTCAAAGCTAAGCGCCGGCGAGCTTTTAAGCGGATATAAGTACATAGACGAAATAAAGGATATTGCCGACGGGCTTCCGAAATGGAGTACGGGCGAATGTGCCGAAGGCTTTAAGATGTTTGACGGCTCGCTCGATACGATAGCGCAGTGGTACAGGGAAAACGGCTGCGGTATTTTCGCGCGGTACAAAGCGTTTGTGTGGCGAAACGGCGACATTCAGCCTGTTTTGAATTACGACAAAATCCAAGTTGACGACTTTACCGGCTATGAACGTCAAAGAAGCAAGGTGATGAAAAACACCGAAGCTTTTCTTGACGGCAAAAGCTGCAACAATTGTCTGCTGTACGGCGATATGGGCACGGGAAAAAGCTCGACGGTAAAGGCTGTCGCGAATCAATTCAGAAGCAGGGGACTTCGCATTGTTGAAATTCCCAAGGAAAGGCTGATTGACTTTCCGCTGCTCGCTGACAAAATCGCGTCGCTTCCAATGAAGTTCATAATATTTATTGACGACTTATCATTCCGGCATCAGGATCAAAGCTACACCACTCTTAAAGCGGTGCTTGAAGGCGGCGTTTCGGCGCGCCCGAAAAACTCTTTGATTTACGCAACCTCAAACAGACGGCATATCGTAAAGGAAAAGCTTTCCGACCGTTCATTTGAGGTTGACGACGTTAATACCCGTGACAATATGCAGGAAAGCCTGTCGCTGTCCGACCGTTTCGGACTCACGGTTTGCTACACTGTTCCGAACAAAAACGAGTTTGCGGAAATTGTGTGTTCGCTTGCGGATAAAAAAGGACTTTCAATTCCAAAGGACGAGCTTTGCGCCGGAGCCGAGCGGTTTGCGCTCTCAAAAGGCGGACGCTCGCCGCGCTGCGCAAAGCAGTATGTGGAATCGCTTTTCTGTTAGATAATAAATCGGAGGATTATTGTGATGAAAAAAATAGTTTCATTTTTACTTGCCGGCGTTGTCGCGCTTACCTTTGCGGCGGCTTTGTCAGGCTGCGCAGGCACTGAGTATCCGGTTGAAATAGCTAATATGCAGATTGACAAGGAACCGGAAAATATCGTTGTGCTTGACGCCAACACCGCCGATATCATTGCCTATATGGGCTATGACGGCAAAATCGTGGGCAGAAGCGACCAGGTTGACCAGCAGGATTTGGGTGCGGCTCCGAGCGTCGGGGCAAGCAGCAACCCAAGTGTGCAGAAAATTAAGGATTCGAAGGCAACAGTTGTTTTTGCTTCCGATACTATCAAGGATTCTGCCGTAAAGAGCCTTGAAAAGGACAACATCAAGGTTGTAAAAATGTCGTTTGCCGACACTCCCAAGCAGCTTCAGACAAATTATAAGACAATCGGCAAAATTCTCGGCGGAAAAATCACAGGCGAGAAAAAGGGCGTCGATTCTTACGCAAAGCTTATTGAGGAGATGGAGGGCATTCAGTCAACAATTCCCGTTAACCCCAATACAAACGCTCAGGCAGATACAATTTGTTACCTCTATTACGAGGGCAACAATCTTAAAATTATGACCCGCGATACCTACGGCGAAATGCTCCTTGAATACACAAATTGTGTTAATATCGCAGGACAGATAAACGACGATACCGTTGATGTTCAGGTGCTCAAAAACGCAAACCCAAAATATGTTTTCTACTCTGACGCAAACGCGCTTAAAGCGATAAAGACGGATTCGGTAATGTCAAAGCTTTCCGCTGTAAGAGGCGGCAATATGCTCCAAATCACCGAACGCGAAATGAAGCGTCAGGGCGGCACTGCCGTTCAAACCGTAAAAAGAATGGTTGACTTTGTTTATAAGGGCAAGGCTTCAACTCCCGAGCAACCCGTAACCGTTCCCAGTGCAGCTCCGTCAAAGCCCGCGGCAGCACAACAGGCGACAAAGGCTGCAAATCAGGCGGCTCAGCAGGCGACAAAGGCTGCGAATCAGGCGGCTCAGCAGGCAACAAAGGCTGCGAATCAAACAGCTCAGCAGGCAACAAAGGCTGCTGCTAATCAAACCGCTCAGCAGGCGACAAAGGCGGCTAATCAGACAGCCGCAAACGCGGCGGCAAATACTTCGGTAGCGGCTCAGTACAAGATAAACCTTACAAAGCTTTCGCTTAAAACGGAAGACGAAAACGGCAACGTAAAAATTATGCAAAAGCGTCTTTACGACCTCGGTTATATTGACGACGCCGAAAATGTAACAGGCTATTACGGCGAAGTTTCCGAAAAGGCTGTTCAGGATTTCCAGAAGGCTAACGGAATCAAGGCGACCGGCACAGCCGATAACGCTACGCTTGTTAAGCTGTTTGACAAAACCGCGAAAAAGGCAGGATAATTAAAACAGCGTCTAAAATTAATACCCATACGTTAACTAACACCGGGAGGTCGCCTGACCTCCCGTTACCTGATTATGGTGATAATATGGCTCATCCTATAAAGCATTTTCTGACAATAACAAAACACCGCCATAAGGTTATCGCGAACTGCGCGAGAGCCGGCATATTGTGGCAGGGCTTAAGGCACGACCTGTCAAAATACAGCCCGACCGAATTTATCCCAGGCGCAAGGTTTTTTCAGGGCACACGCAGTCCGAACGAAAGGGAACGTGAGCTTTACGGCGCTTCGCGCGCGTGGATGCACCACAAGGGCAGAAACCGTCACCACTACGAATACTGGAACGACTACAACCCCAAAACCAAGCAGATTGAAAACGTTGAGATGCCTGTAAGGTTTTTGATTGAGATGTTTTGCGACAGGGTTGCCGCCAGCAAAATTTATAACGGCAAGGACTATACCGATGCGGATCCCTACACATATTTTCTCAAGGTAAAGGGTAAGCACCGTATGCACGAAAAAACCGAGGAACAGCTTAATTTGCTGCTTGAAATGCTCCGCGACAAGGGCGAAAAGGAAACCTTTGCTTACATAAGGAAGATGAAAAAATGAACGCCGGAAGAATAGTACATCCGTTTCCGCCGCTCTTTTGCGGCGAATCCGACACGCTTATTTTGGGAAGCTTTCCGTCGGTGAAATCGCGCGAGGCAATGTTCTTTTACGGTCATCCGCAAAACCGCTTTTGGAAGCTTGCGGCAATGCTTTTCGGTGAACCTGTTCCCGAAACAATTGAGGAGAAAACCGCGCTTATCCTTAATAACCGCCTTGCTCTGTGGGATTCAATCAAGTCCTGCACAATAACAGGCTCGTCCGACAGCTCGGTAAGGGATGTTGTGCCGAATGATTTGTCGCTGATTTTTGAAAACAGCAGGGTAAACCGGGTTTTTTGCAACGGAGCGCTTTCGCATAAAATGTATATGAAGTACATTTTTCCCGAAACAAATGTAAAGGCGGTAAAGCTGCCGTCAACCAGCCCGGCAAACGCCGCGTTTTCGATTGACCGGCTTTATGAGCACTGGAAAATAATTTTGGACAGATAAACGGATCAGTATAATCCGTTTATTTTTTATATTGCCATAAATGAAATAAAATCCGCGCTATATATGCTAAAATAAAACAGTATACGATTTACCCGGGAGGCTGATACAATGTCAGAAGTAATCAGAATTTTCGTTGAAAAGCGCGACGGCTTTAACGTTGTCGCAAAGCAAACCCTGTGGGATATCCGCCACAACCTCGGGCTCAGGTCGGTTACAGACCTGCGCTACATTGTGCGCTACGATATCGAGGGACTTACAAAGGATGAATACGACAAGGCAAAGGGCATTGTTTTGTCCGAGCCCAACGCCGACGTAATTTATGAGGAAGCTCTGCCGGTTGAGGACGGCTGGAGAGTTTTCGCTATGGAATATTTGCCCGGTCAGTATGACCAGCGCGGCGACTCCGCCGAACAGTGCGTTCAGCTTTTAACTCAGGGCGAACGCTGCAAGGTGCTCACCGCAAGAGTAATCTGCCTTAAAGGCGACATCACGGACGAGGAGCTGAAAAAGGTTGAGGATTACCTTATTAACCCCGTTGAAAGCCGTCTTGCTTCGCTTGAAAAGCCGCAGACTCTCGATATGGAAACCCCTGTTCCCGAAAACGTAAAGCGCGTTGAGGGCTTTATCGCCTGGGATGACGCGCAAATGGCGGAGTACTTCGGTTCAATGGGCTTTGCAATGACGCTTGACGACCTCAAATTCTGCCGCGACTATTTCCGCGACACCGAACACCGCGACCCCAGCGTTACCGAGCTGAGGGTTATTGACACCTACTGGTCAGACCATTGCCGTCACACCACCTTCCTCACAAGACTGAGCGAAATTGAAATTGAAAAGGCGGCTTTGGGCAGTGTAATCGAGGACGCTTTAAATGAATACTACGCGACACGCGACGAGGTTTACGGCAAGGATACCGACCGCATTGTGTCGCTTATGGATATGGCTCTTATGGGTATGAAGAGCCTCAGGAAAAAGGGTATGATTCCCGATTTGGACGAGAGCGAGGAAATCAACGCCTGCTCAATTGAGGTGCCCGTTACAATCGACGGCAAAACCGAAAAATGGCTTGTTCAGTTCAAGAACGAAACCCACAACCACCCCACCGAAATCGAGCCCTTCGGCGGCGCGGCAACCTGCCTCGGCGGCGCAATCCGCGACCCGCTGTCAGGACGCGCGTATGTTTACCAGGCGATGCGCGTAACAGGCTCGGGCGACCCGACCGTTCCGTTCAAGGACACTATGCACGGCAAGCTGCCGTCGCGCAAAATCACAACAGGCGCGGCAAACGGCTACAGCTCTTACGGCAACCAGATAGGTCTTGCTACAGGCCAGGTTGTTGAGCTTTACGATAAGGGCTATGTGGCAAAGAGAATGGAAATCGGCGCGGTTATCGGCGCTTCTCCAAAGGAAAACGTAATCCGCGAAACTCCCATGCCGGATGACGTAATCGTCCTTTTGGGCGGCCGCACGGGACGCGACGGCTGCGGCGGCGCGACAGGCTCCTCAAAGGCTCACACCGAAAGCTCAATTGAAACCTGCGGAGCCGAGGTTCAAAAGGGCAATCCGCCCACAGAACGCAAAATTCAGCGGTTGTTCCGCAATTCAAATGTTGCGAAGCTTATCAAGCGCTGTAATGACTTTGGCGCGGGCGGCGTGTGCGTGGCTATCGGCGAGCTTGCCGACGGCTTAACCGTTGACCTTGACAAGGTTACGAAAAAATACGACGGCCTTGACGGCACCGAGCTTGCAATCTCGGAAAGTCAGGAAAGAATGGCTGTTGTTCTCGATAAAAACGACGTTGACAAGTTTATCAAATACGCCGAAACCGAAAACCTTGAAGCAACTGCCGTTGCGGTTGTCACCGAAAGTCCGCGTCTTACAATGAACTGGCGCGGTGACAAAATCGTTGACCTCAGCCGCGAATTTCTTAACACAAACGGCGTAACCCAGGTTGCCAAGGCTTATATCACCGCTCCCAAGGCGGAGGACTGCTACCGCGAGGCTTGTCCCGTGCAGTTAAGCGACCTTCCGTTTGAGCAGGCGATGGGGGAGAACCTTTCAAGACTCGAGGTTTGCTCACAAATCGGTCTTGCCGAGCGCTTCGACTCATCAATCGGCGCGGCTACCGTAATTATGCCCTTCGGCGGCAAAACCCAGCTTACTCCCCAAGAGGCAATGGCGGCTAAAATTCCGCTTGAGAAAGGCGAAACCAACGACGCCACCGCAATGTCTTACGGCTTTATTCCTGCCGTTTCACGCTGGAGTCCGTTCCACGGTTCGGCTTACGCGGTGGTTGAATCAACCTCAAAGCTGCTTGCAATCGGCGCAAATCCGCTGACCGCAAGGCTGACCTTCCAGGAATATTTTGAACGCTTAAAGGATGTGCCCTCACGCTGGGGCAAGCCTGCCGCCGCGCTTTTGGGCGCAATGCAGGCTCAGCTCAGACTCGGACTTCCGTCAATCGGCGGCAAGGACAGTATGTCGGGCTCGTTTGAAGATATTGATGTTCCGCCGACACTTGTAAGCTTCGCTGTTGCTATGACAAAAGCGGACAAAACAATTTCGGCAGAATTTAAAAAGGCGGGCTCAAAGGTAATTTATGTGCCTGTTCCCGAAAATAAGGAAACGCTTATGCCCGAATGGGACAAGCTTGTTGAAATGTACAAGGCTGTCTACGCGCTTATGGAGCAGGGCAAGGTGCTGTCCGCCTCGGTTGTTAAGGAAGGCGGCGCGGCAGCGAGCGTCTGCAAGGCGGCGTTCGGCAACAAATTCGGCTTTGCGTTCACCAAGATTTTGACAAACAAAGAGCTTTTTGCTCCGCTTTCCGGTTCGCTTGTGCTCGAGCTTGCCGACGGAGCGGCGCTTCCCGGCAGCGTAACCTGTTACGACCTCGGAATCGTTACAGACGACGGTAAAATTACAATGGGCAACAGCAGTGTTGACGTTGACGCGCTTATCAAAAAGTGGACGGCACCGCTTGAAAAGGTGTTCCCGACTCAGGCGGAATGTCCGGCGGTTGAGGTTGAAGCTCCGCTGTTTACCGAACGCAATGTTTCTTCACCTGCAATCAAGACAGCTAAGCCAAAGGTATTCATCCCCGTATTCCCCGGCACAAACTGCGAGGTTGACACCGCCAGAGCCTTTGAAAAGGCCGGCGCCGAGGTTGAAACCCTCATTGTAAAGAACCTGACACAGAGCGGAATCGAAGAAACAATCGAGCGTATGGAGCAGATTATTAAAAGCTCGCAGATGATTATGCTTCCCGGCGGCTTCTCGGGCGGCGACGAGCCTGACGGCTCGGGCAAGTTCATTGCCACCACCTTCCGTAATCCGCGTGTTGCGGAGGCTGTAAATGACCTGCTTAAAAACCGCGACGGTCTTATGCTCGGCATTTGCAACGGCTTCCAGGCTCTTATCAAGCTCGGTCTGGTTCCGTACGGCGAAATCCGCGGGCTCAAGCCCACCGACCCGACACTGACCTTCAACACCGTGGGCAGGCATATATCTCATATGGCTTACACACGCGTCACCTCGGTTAAGTCTCCGTGGTTCTCGGGCGTGGAAGCAGGCGATGTATTCGCAATTCCCGTTTCACACGGTGAAGGACGCTTCTTTGCCGATCTTGAAACAGTTAAGCGGCTTGCCGAAAACGGTCAGATTGCCACACAGTACGTTGACCTCAGCGGAAAACCCAGCGGCGACATTGCTTATAACGTTAACGGCTCAATATGCGCTATCGAAGGCATTACCTCGCCCGACGGCAGAGTGCTCGGAAAGATGGGACACAGCGAGCGCAAGGGCGAAAACCTGTATAAAAACGTTCCGTTTGAAAAAGACCAAAAGATATTTGAAAGCGGCGTAAAATACTTTAAATAATTATTCTATATAATAACGGGATGACTCAACGATAAGGAGTCATCCCGTTTTGGTTTGCCAAAATATTTAATTTTACAATATCATCGCTATAGCACAAAAGCTTTTCCGATAGGATTGGTAATATCATATGCGGCAAGATACATTTGAAGGTTTGTAGCGTCGTTTATGTCAGTTACAAGGTTTTGATCTGTGTCCGCTGCTTTAAGCAAACCACCGTGTAAGCGGTGAAAATCGGCGACGTGCCGCTGAATTGTTGTAACGTCGGTAATGTTGACTCGCCTGTCGCCTGTTGTATCGCCGAGTATGTACATTTCGGCGTCGGTCAAAACGAAATCAATACCGTTTTCCTCCGCGTAATACCTTGCGCAGCTCTCTTTTTCGCAGTAAATAACAGCTTTTGGGCAGTTTTCAAACGCGTTGGGGGCAATTTGACCTACGGTGCGCGGAATTTCAACCTTGCCGAGCTTTGAACAGCCGCTGAAGGCTCTGTCGCCTATTGAGGTAACGGAATCGGGAACCGCTACGCTTTCAAGCTTTGAACAGCCGTAAAAGCACTGCTCCGGGATTTGTGTTATGCCGCGGTTTATAGTCAGGTTAGAAAGAGACGCGCAGTTTTGAAATGATCCGAAGGATAATTCCCCGAGCCACTCCGGTATCTCAACGCTGCTTAGTCCGCTGCAGCCGTGGAAGGCGTTAACTCCTATTTTTTTCAGCTTATCCGCGCGGTCAAAGGACACCGAGGTAATAACCGTGTCGCCAAAGAACGCGTAATCGTCAATAAGGGTGACGTCGGCTCCCAAAAGACTTTGAGGAATATTTACTTCGGCGGAACGGTCGTCATAGCTGTGAATAACCGCCTCGCCCGAGGGGTTTATATCAAAGGCAAAGCCTTGTAAAACAATGTAGCTTTCGGCTGAAAGAGCCGTGAATGCCGACATCGCCGTAATTATAAGAACAAGGGCAGCCGCGGTGAATAGTTTAAACTTCTTCATAGTCGAACTCCAAATATGGCTAATCACCATCATCATCGCCCCAATCATCACCATCGTCGATGTAGCTGCTGTGATTTTCGGGACCGCTTGCCAGAACAATGTCTTGCGGTTTAAGAAAAACAAGAGCCAGTTCCGGGCTTTTATATTCTTTTTTCAACGAAAATCTCCTCGCTGTATGCAGTTTCCGGTTTTTCGCCCCGGTGCAACGCCGGGGCGGCCGTTTTATCCATTATTTGTTATTACAATACCGCTGTTAACCGCCAAATCCTTTTCTGCTTCGGACAACAGGCAAACATATACCGAGTTGCTTAAAGTAACGTTGTTATCCTTGACAATGTATGCCGTCGCTTTAAGGAGATACGCTCCGTTTGTAAACGACTTCTTGCCGTTTTCAATTTTAAATCCGTTTTTGTAGGATCTGCTGTATTGAACACGGTCACGGTTTGTAAGCACTGACTGCGGTATATCGCTGACCTGAAGCTTGCGCGTTTGCGCGGGATCGGAACCGTAAGCGTATTTTGAAGCTTTATTCAAAACCGCGTTTTTAAGGTTTTCTTCATTTGATTCCATTCCGTAATCCTTTGACGGATCAAAGACTTCTCCTTCACCGAGCTTTTCGCACTGCTCAAACACTACGCCGGTGCGGTATGTGCCCTCGGGCGCGGTGAAGATATCCTCGGCGCCGTCCTTGAAAGCGATTTCAAAGTCGGCATAAAGCTTATCGGTTGAGCCGTTTTGCGGAACCTCGTTGTTTTCGTCCGTCCAGGTGTTGCGCGTGTTTTCGATGTGCGTCAGTGTGATGAACTTTTCGTTTGAAAGCTCGTACTCTTTGTATACCGGGGTAATCCAGTAGTTATCCATCATACAGAGGTCAAACAGCGGATCGTAGCTTTTGGCTACAACCTTGCCGTTTTGCGTTTTGCGAACCTCCCAGTACGCAAAATCCTGCCCGCCGTAGGTTGGGGCAGCCTCGATCGCGAGCATATTCGGCGACTGAAGGTAATTTGAGCCGTACGGAATTGAGATGGACTGATATTCTCCGCCGGGCGTGGTTTGGAAATTGGCGATTACGTTCTTCGTTGACTGCAGAGCGTTTACGTCGGTGATTATTCTGTCAACGGTGCCTTCGTTGCTGTCGCCCTTTTCGGATGCCTTGGTAATATATTCGGGATTGTCAGTCCAGTTGAGCACCTCGCCGAAATTGCTTTC
>ONLA01000006.1 GCA_900318495.1 uncultured Eubacteriales bacterium | reverse complement strand
TGTGGGCTCCTCGCCGGGATAATCAACGCTGATTGTCATCTTAGCGCCCTGCTTTGTAGCATAGTCAAATTCTCTGAGGTCGAGCTGAATCTTAACGGTTGCGCCGTCTTCCTCAACTTCAAAGTTAGCGTTGTCGCCGTCCCATCCTGCGTCAAACGGAACACCTACTTCAGGTGTGAAGCCTGAATCCTTGGGAGTACCCCAGTTAGCAGCCCAGCTGCCGTTAGCTGCGCACTTAACCTGATAAGCAAATGATGCGTCTACGTTTTCAAATGTGATTTCGTAAACCTTGTCGGATACCTCTGTCATAATGTTGCTGTCGTCAGCGGGATCCCAAGCGGCACCGTTAAGCCAGTTGCCGTCACCGTTACCAACCGCGCGGATAGCATCGATTTCAAATGAAATGGGATACTCTACGCCGGTGCCTGTAACGTTGATTTCCTTTGTTTCGGGGTTAAATGTGATTGTTACATCACAGGGTTCTTTTACGTTGAATACAACGTTGTTGCCGTTTTCGTCACCGTAAGCAACATCCCAGCTGTGATCTTCAACAACCTTGAACATTACGCCGTTTTCAGCGTCCATAGGTGTTGTGAAGGTGTAGAGACCGTCGTCGCCCTTTGTCATTTCGGTTGAAACGTTTGTAGCGTCCCAGTTGCCGAGAGCGTCGTTTGAACCTGCTACGCTGTAGATGTGATCTTCAACAACGGGAGGCTCTGATGCGGGCTCTGTGGGCTCCTCTGTTGTGGGCTCTTCTTCCTTACCGTCAGTTGAGTAATCGTTAAGATTCATCTTCTCGAGTTCTTCTTCGGGAACCTGGAGAGTGTTCTTCTTAATGATAAGCTCTGAATCATTCTCGGGGAGCTTGTCCTCGGGGCAGATTCTGAGGTTCTTGAAGTTAAGGTCAACAGTTGTGTCGCCTGAAGCGCCTTCGTTTACATCAAGAACAACCTTGAAGAATGTAACAGGTGTGCCGTCAGCGTTGTAAGCCTTGAGTCTGTTGTTAACTTCTGAGAAGTTACCTGTGATGATGCCCTCTTCACCGAATACGGGGAATGTGGGCGGTGTGCAAACGAAGAGGCTGCCTGCAACGGGGCAAAGTTCTTCGTCCTTATTACTTGAAGCATACTTGAATACAGCGGGATCGTATGTGAATGTAACATCGCTGTTAACAAACGCATAGCCGGGGATACTCATTTCATATACAACAGTAATCTGCTTTGTAGAAGCGTCATATGATTTGATTGATTCTCCGAAGAGATTTGAAGTTACCTTAACGTTGAGCTTGTCATCACCGACAGGTGCCGCTGTTGTTTCTTCGGGAGCTTCTGTTGTTTCTTCAACAGTTGTTTCTTCAACGGTTGTTTCCTCAACAGTTGTTTCCTCGATAGTTGTCGGCTCAACGGTTGTGGGCTCTGCTGTTGTTTCTTCAACAGTAGTTTCCTCAACTGTTGTAGGCTGTTCGGGCTCAGTATAAGTGTCCTTCTTGTCAGCGCCGGCGTAAACGTCTGTACCGGTTGTGTATTCGAAGGTTACTTCATCGTTAACTGTTGAGTTAGTGATAAGCTGCTCTTCGTCTTCGTCCTGAGTCTGTGTTTTACCTGGCTGAAGCTTTGAAACTGCCATTTCCTCAATGTCGAGATTAACTGTAGCGTTACCTGTACCGTTAGCTGTAAATGTTACAGATACGAAAGGTACATAGTCGCCCTTCTTTGAAAGCTTGTAAAGACCAAGCTTTGTGCAGTTACCTCTGATTGTAGGAGTAGCGTCACTTGTTTCAAAGTTAATTACAGCGTCAGAAGCCTTGGGCATTACAGTGCTGATGATTTCTTCATCTTCGTTCTCTGTAATGTTGTCTGCTTCGTTAACTGTAAGTAAACCTGTCTGATCCTCGTCATAAGTTAACGCCCACTGAGAATTAAGCATATCTTTTGCGCTGTTAATAAAGTAAGTGATTGTTACTTTATTGTTGTTCGCAGTAAGCTCATCCTTAGTGAAGGTGTAAGTTGTTTCGGGGAACAGGTTAGAAGTAGCTTTTACTGTAAGAACATCGTCGCCTACAGGAGCAACTTCTGTGTCCGCATTAGCGTTCACTGAATCGTCTGCTACGGCAGCGCTTGCGGGAACAACCGCCATGCTGAAAGCAGAAACGACAAGCATCAGTGAAAGCATAATGCTAAGTGCTTTTTTGAACATTTCTTCTTTTCCTCCTTATTTGATAATGCTTCTATAAGCAATACTATTATAATACAAGTGCTCCCCAAAAGTCAATAAAAAATAAAAATTGGAAAGCGATTTTTTGCTTAATCTCAATATTTTGTTTAATATGACAAATTGCGGAGCCGTGACTTGTAGTATATGCTGACAAAATGTATTATTTATAGCCGTTTATATTGTGAGATTGCCAGTTCCAGGAGTCAAAACACATATCCTCGAGGGTTTTTTCGGCCTTCCATTTTAGTAATTTTGCCGCTTTGGAAGGGTCGGCAAAGCATTCGGCGATGTCGCCGGGCCGTCTGGGCTTGATAACATACGGAATTTTTATGTTGTTGACCTTTTCAAAAGCCTTAACGATGTCGAGTACGCTGTAGCCTGTGCCCGTGCCGAGGTTCACGATTTCCACGCCCTTGTGATCCGCGGAATAGTCGATTGCGCAAACGTGACCCTTGGCAAGGTCAACCACGTGAATGTAGTCGCGCACGCCCGTGCCGTCGTGGGTTTCGTAGTCGTCGCCGAAAACTCCGAGCTGGGGAAGTCTGCCGGCGGCTACCTGAGTGATGAACGGCATAAGATTGTTGGGGATTCCGTTGGGATCCTCGCCGATGCGTCCGCTTTTGTGAGCGCCGATTGGGTTGAAGTAACGCAGAATTACAATGGACATTTCGGGATTTGCCGCCGCGGTGTCTGTTAAAATCTGCTCCATCATAAGCTTTGTCCAGCCGTAGGGGTTTGTCGGGTGGCCTGTGGGCATTGTTTCAACAAGCGGAACTGTTTCGGGTGTGCCGTAAACGGTTGCCGAGGAGCTGAAAATAAAGTTGTTAACGCCGTACTTCTGCATTGTTTCAAGCAGCGTCAGGGTTGAGTCGATATTGTTGCGGTAATACATAAGAGGCTTTTCGCAGCTTTCGCCCACCGCCTTGAGTCCGGCAAAGTGGATTACGGCGTCGATTTTGTTTTCGGCAAATATTTCGTCAACCGCCTTGCGGTCGCAAACATCAGCTTCGTAAAGCGGGATTTCCGCTCCGGTTATATCCTCAACTCTCTTGACCGCTTCGGGACAGGAGTTGGAAAAATTGTCGGCAATGACAACACTGTGTCCTGCCTCGATAAGCTCAACGCAGGTGTGGCTTCCGATATATCCGGCGCCGCCCGCGAGTAATACGTTCATAGTGCTTCCTTTCCGGCGCTGAACGCGCCCGATAACATACATTATATATAGTATACGGTTTTTTATGCTTTTTGAATGATTTTATACCTTTTCGGGTTCGGGATATTCCTCTCCGAAGGTTTCAACCGTCATCTTTTTAATCACCTGGGGGTCAAGCGGTTTGTCGGAAAAATCGGTGTCACATTCGGCAATCGCGTTCACAACGTCCATGCCCTCGGTTATTTTTCCGAACGCTGCGTACTGGCCGTCAAGGTGGGGCGAGGCTTTGTGCATAATAAAGAACTGCGAGCCTGCGGAGTCGGGCATCATTGAACGCGCCATACTGAGCACGCCCTCGGTGTGCCTGAGGTCGTTTTTAAAGCCGTTTTTGCTGAATTCGCCCTTGATTTGATAACCGGGGCCGCCCATTCCGGTGCCGTCGGGGCAGCCGCCCTGAATCATAAAGCCGTAGATTACCCTGTGAAAGGTCAAGCCGTCGTAAAAACCGCTGCGTACAAGACTGATAAAGTTGTTTACCGTGTTCGGAGCGATTTCGGGATAAAGCTCGGCTTTCATCACGCCTCCGCCGTTCATTTCGATTGTAACAATTGGATTAGACATTATTTTTCCTTTCGATTAATAATATGAGCGGTAGGTTATGGAGCCCGGATTTTTCGCCGCGCTAATGCAAATGATGATAGTAGCTACAATTGTAACTACAATGCCGATTGCGCTCAAAATAATACCGGCAATTGCCAATCCGTTGTTTTCTTTTTTCTTTCTTATAGAAAGAATACCAAAAATCAAGCCGGGAACAGCAGCGAACAGACCGCAGCAAAACAGTGATACAATACCGAGCACAAGAGACGCGGTACCGAAGTTTTTGGCCTTTTTTTCTTCGGGATCAACCGGGGGCTGGTTGTTGTACTGATTATACTGCACCGGCTGTCTGTTATATGGCTGCGCGCCGTAGGGTTGCTGTGGCTGCGCGCCGTAAGGCTGCTGTGCGTAGCCCTGCTGCGGAGCAGGCTGCTGAGGCTGTGCGCCGTAGGGCGGCTGTGCGTAGCCCTGCTGCTGAGGCTGCGCGCCGTAAGGCTGCTGAGCATAGCCTTGCTGCGGAGTAGGCTGCGCAGCAGGCTGCTGGTTAAAGGGGTTGTTCGCGTTGTTGCTGTAGTAGGGGTCGTTTTGCGGACCGTTGCCGTGGAAATCGTTTGACGTCGTTGTTTTTTCATCGGCAAACGGGTTCTTGTCTAACATATCCTGCTGACCGTTGTTGGGGTAGTTTTTGTTTTCATCCATCGTGAAATTCCTCCTTATTTTTCAATACTCATAGTGGCATAGGCATTCAAATCCGAATTTGCCGTGTTGCCGCTTAAATATTCATAATAACCCTGTGCGCCGACCATTGCAGCGTTGTCACCGCACAGACCTTTATCAGGCATATAAAAACTGTAGCCGCGTTTTTTACATTCGTCCGCGAGCGTTCCGCGCAAAAGCGAGTTTGCGGAAACACCTCCGGCGATTACAAGCTGACTTACGTTTAAATCCCGGGCGGCTTTCAGGAAGTTTGTTGTCAGGCAGTCAACAACCGCGTAGCGGAAGGACGCGCAGACGTCAGCCTTGTTCAGCTCCTCCCCCTTTTGGGAAGCGTTGTGAATTAAATTAATTACCGCGGTTTTCAGCCCGGAAAAGCTGAAATCATAGGGCGCGTCGTGAACCACCGGACGCGGAAGCTTAAAAGCCTTGGGATTGCCGGATTCGGCAACCTTGTCGAGCTCGATTCCGCCCGGGTACGGCATTCCCATTGTTCGCGCGGCTTTGTCGAACGCCTCGCCTGCCGCGTCGTCCCGGGTTTGACCGATGATTTTCATTTTGGTGTAGTCCTCGACCATTACAATGTGGCTGTGTCCTCCCGACACGACAAGGCAAAGAAACGGCGGTTTTAATTCTTGATTAGAAATATAATTTGACGCTATGTGCGAACGCAGGTGGTGTGTCGGCACAAGCGGAATTCCCGAGCTTAGCGACAGCCCTTTGGCGAAGTTTACTCCGACCAAAAGAGCGCCGATTAAGCCGGGGGCGTAGGTTACGGCAATTGCGCCGATGCCGGAAAGCGTGACGCCGGCTTCGGAAAGCGCTCGGCGCACAACCGGGGTGATTGCCTCTGCGTGCCGCCGCGAGGCGATTTCGGGCACTACGCCGCCGTAAAGCCTGTGCTCCTCAACCTGAGAAGCGACTATTGACGAAAGAACCTTTCTTCCGTTCTCAACCACAGCCGCCGCGGTTTCGTCGCACGACGATTCTATTGCTAAAATTTTCATATTTTTCCTCATTAAAAATAGTATGTCATAAGCAGGGCGTTTTCCTTGGGTTCGGAATAGTAGTCCTTTCTTTCGCCTGCTTTGATAAAGCCGAAGCTTGAATAAAGCGAAATTGCCGCGCTGTTGCTCTGCCTTACCTCGAGGGTAATGAAGCAAAGACCGTGTTTTTTGCCGTAGGTGACAAGCTCGCGGATAAGCGCCGAGCCAACGCCTTTTTTGCGGCCGGGTTCGGTCACGGCAACATTGAAGATGTAGCCCTCGTCGATTATTACGCTCATTCCGGCGTAGCCGATAACCCTGCCGTTTTCTACCGCCGCCAAAAACACCGAATTCGGATTGTTAAGCTCCGATTCAAGGCTGTCACGCGACCACGGATGCGCGAAGCACTCCTGTTCAAGCAGTATTACGCCGTCAAGGTGTGCCGGGGTCATACTTTCAATTTTCATACTCTTTTATTATTTCTTGAACGGAATTATAAATTTCATCCCTGCACTGTCTGTAAACATCCAAATTGCCGCCGAACGGATCGGTTATTCCGAGCACCTCTATGCGTTCTTCGGGAATACCGCAGAACTGAACGAGCATATTTTTGTGTTCTTCGGACATACAGTAAAATTTTTCGATTCCGCCAATGTCGTAATTATATATAAACGAAGCTTTTTTGCCGCTGAGGTCGATTCCTATTTCCTCACACGCTTTGACCGACAGCGCCGAAACCGGAACGCCGTTAGCCGCCGCCATTCCAAAGCTTACCGCGTAAACGTCAAGGTCTTTTTCACCGGCGAGCTTGTTGAAGATTGCCTCTGCCATAGGACTGCGGCAGGTGTTGCCGGTGCAGACAAAGGCTACGCAGTGTTTTTTATCCTTTTGCATCATACCACGTCCTTCCTACCGCCGCTTCGGCTGTAAGCGGAACGCTGAGCTTTACGGCGTTTTCCATTTCCTCCTGAAGGAGCATCGCGACCTGCATACTTTCGTTCTGAGGCGCTTCTACAATCAGTTCGTCATGAACCTGCAGAATAAGCCGCGCCTGCAAGCCTTCCTTTTTAAGCCGCGAATCCACCCTTACCATAGCGATTTTGATGATGTCGGCGGCTGTGCCCTGAATGGGCATATTCCTCGCAACACGCTCGCCGAAGGCACGCATCATACGCTTGCCCGAGGTCAGCTCGGGAAGATAACGCCGCCGCCCGAACATTGTTTCAACATAGCCGTCGAGCGCGGCTTTTTCGACCACGCGCTTCATATATTCGTCAACGCCGCTGTAGTGGGCAAGGTAGTTTTCTATATACTGCTTTGCCTCCTTGTTTGTAACGCCGATGTCCTTGGCAAGCGAATAAGCGCCGATTCCGTAAACAATGCCGAAGTTAACCGCCTTTGCGCGGCTTCGCATTACGGGCGTTACCATTTCGAGCGGCAGGTTGAACACCTGGGACGCCGTGATTGCGTGGATGTCGTCGCCGTTTTTGAAGGCTTCAATCATATTTTTATCGTTTGCTATGTGCGCAAGCACCCTAAGCTCAATCTGGGAATAGTCCGCGTCAACAAGCACCCAGTCGTTTCGCGCGCGGAAAAACTTGCGCATTTCCCTGCCGAGCTCGGTGCGTACGGGAATGTTTTGCAGGTTCGGCTCGGTGGAGCTGATTCGCCCGGTGCGCGTTTCGGTTTGGTTAAAGCTGGAATGGATTCTTCCGTCGTCCGCTATCACCTTGAGCAAGCCCTCGCAATAGGTTGAATTAAGCTTGGCAAGCGTGCGGTAATTCAGAACCATATCCACAACCGGGTGTTCGTAGCGCAAGCCCTCGAGCACCTCGGCGTTGGTGCTGTAACCGCTTTTGGTTTTTTTCTTGGCAGGAAGTTTCAAATCCTCGAAAAGAACTTTCCCGAGCTGTTTTGGTGAATTTATGTTAAATTCGCATCCGGCACTTTCGTAAATCGCGCTTTCAAGCGAGTCAATTTTGGCAGAGAGCATATTTCCGTAGTCCTCTATTCCCTGCCTGTCCACCCCGAAGCCGAGGTTTTCCATTTTGGCAAGCACATTGGCAAGCGGAAGTTCAATGTTATACAACAGGTTTTCCTGTTCGTTGGCTTTAATTTCGGACAGCAAAGCTTCGCACAGCCTGTCGTATACAGCAAGCGCGGCGAACCTTTGGCAGTCCTCTTTATCCGCCGCCGGCAGGTTGATTTCGTGCATTGCGCAAAGATTTTCGTCGGAATAGTCCTTCTCGGACGGCTGCAACAGATAAGCCGCAAGCTCGACGTCGAATTCAAGGCAGGTTAACTCAAAATCATTCGCGTCCGCGTAGGCGAAAAGCTGCTTGCAGCTGCGCGTATAAAGCTTGGCGTTTTTGCAGGTCAGAAGATTTTTAAAGGTTTCCGGATTCGAACAGGTGAAAATTTCGCCGTTTAAGTTAACCGCAAAGCTTTTTAATTCGTTATCAGAAATATCAAAGCTCAAATATATTTTTTCGGCTTCCTTAAATTTCTCTGAAAGAATTTTACCGTCCGAAGCTTCCGTCACTTCAAATTTTTCACTTCCGGTTGATTCTTCAACGTTTGTTTCAGCCTGATTCAGCCCGAATTTTTCTATTAAAGAAAAAAGTTCAAGCTTAGCCATATACCGCGCGCAGGCGGCGCGGTCGGGGATATTTACCACATAATGCTCAGCGTCGGTGTCAACAGGCACGTGACAGTTGATTTCGCCGAGCATACGGCTTAAAATCGCGTTGTCCTTTGACGCGATAAGCTTTTTTCGCACGCTGTCCCTGATTTCGAGCTCGTCGATGTGGTCATATATATATGAAACGCTGTGGTATTTTTGAATAAGGTCGCCCGCGCCCTTGGGACCTATGCCCGCTACTCCCGGGATATTGTCTGAAGAGTCGCCCTGGATAGCTTTAATTTCAATTAGCTCCTTTGGGGTTACTCCGTAGGTTTCCATAATTTTTTCGGGAGTGTAGAGTATATCGTCGCGGTTGGTGCACAGGTGAACTCCTGTTTTTTCCGACACAAGCTGCAGGCTGTCGCGGTCTCCGGTTGCGATAACGCACTCGTGCCCGTTGTTTTCACAGGCGAGCGCAAAGGTGCCGAGGATATCGTCGGCTTCGTAGCCCTCGCAGGTAACCGTTTTGTAGCCCAAAAGCGCCAGCAGCTCCTTTAGCGGAGGCATTTGCGAGGCAAGCTCAGGCGGCATACCCTTGCGTGTCGCCTTGTAGCCCGAATACGCCTTGTGGCGGAAGGTCGGGGCTTTCAGGTCAAAGGCAATTGCCACGGCGCCGGGATTTTCTTCCTTTTCAAGCTTTTTTAGCATAGTAAGGAAGCCGTAAATTGCGTGGGTAAACTGTCCGTCCTTTGTGGTAAGCGGACGGATTCCGTAGTAAGCGCGGTTTACAATGCTGTTTCCGTCAACAACAAGAATTCTCATAGCTTATACATCACTTCCGTTATTACTCCGTTTTTGTAGTAGATACGCGGAACACGTTTTCCGACAAGACACACAACCTCGTAATTGATTGTGCCGGTGTTTTTCGCGAGCAAGTCGGCTGTGGGTTCGCCGGCGATTCCCTTGCCGAACACGATTACCTCGTCGCCCTGCTCAACATAGTCGAGGTCGGTAACGTCGAGCATAGTCTGATCCATACATATTCTGCCGACGATTTTCGCCCTTTGACCGTTAATCAGCATATAGCCGTCGGCGGCGTTCGCGCGTATGTAGCCGTCGGCATATCCAATCGGCACGGTGGCGATTTTCATATTTTTTTCGGCGGTAAAGGTTCTGCCGTAGGATATTGTCGCGCCCTTTTTCAGCTCCTTGACATATGCCACCGAGGTTTTCAGCGTCATTGCCGGAATAAGATTCAGCCTGCCCAAAAGCTTTGACGACGGCGCAAGCCCGTAAAGTATAATGCCGGCGCGAACCATATCGCAGTAGGTTTCGGGATAATCCTCGATTGCGCCGCTGTTTGAGCAGTGGCAAACCGGGATTTTAAGCCCCATTGCCCCGAGTTCATTTTTGACGTGTTCGAAATTTGAATACTGGGCTTCGGTGAAGCTTCTTCCGCCGTCCGATTCGTCGGACACACAAAAATGCGTAAAAAGCCCTTCGACAATCAGATTTGGAAGCTTGCAGGTGTTATAAATTTCTTGTATAGAATAATCATCTCTGGGGAATTCCTGGCACATAAAACCGATTCGGCTCATACCTGTGTCCGCCTTGATGTGAATTTTACAACTTACGTTGTTTTTGGCACATTCTTCGGAAAGCGCCCTGCCGTAGTCGGCGGAAAAAACCGCCTGCGAAATATTGTATTCGGCAAGCCGTGAGGCGTCCCTTACCGGGGTGTAGCCCAGAATGAGGATGGGAAGCGAACAGCCTGAGTCGCGAAGCTCTATTCCCTCGTCGATATTGGAAACCGCGAAAAAGTCAGCGCCGAGCTGTTCGTAAACGTGCGAAACCTCAACAGCTCCGTGACCGTAGCCGTCAGCCTTGACCACACAGCAGATTTTTGTGTCAGCTCCGGTTTTGCTTTTTATTTCCCGGAAATTGTGCTCGATTGCGTCAAGCGAAATTTCCGCCCATGTTCTTTTTACAAAGTCCATAGCTATACCTCGTGTATTACAGAATTTCATAGATAGTAATATTATATTACTTTTTTGTCCGTAAATCAACCGTTGAACGGATTTTGACATTTATTTTTCATATTTTGACAATTTTTAATATAAAGCTTGATTTTTACGCTTTAATTTGGTAAAATATTAATTGTATGTAAACCGACATATAAATATATTTTGGGAGGACAAAAATGAGTACAAACAATATCATTATTTTGGTTGCCTTTGCGTTTTACCTTTTGCTGATGATTTTAATCGGCGTGTTCTACTCAAGGAAAACCAAAAACAACGAGGATTACTTCCTCGGCGGAAGAAACCTCGGCGGCTGGACAGCGGCGCTTTCGGCTCAGGCTTCCGATATGAGCGGCTGGCTGCTTATGGGACTTCCGGGAGCAATTTACCTTGCGGGTACAGGCGAAATCTGGATTGCCATAGGACTGCTTATCGGCACAATCCTCAACTGGTACATTGTGGCTTCGCGTTTGAGAAGATACACAATTGTTTCCGGCAACTCGCTTACCATCCCCACATTTTTCCAAAACCGCTACCGCGACAAAAAGGGTATAATCAAAATTGTATCCGCTGTTATTATCGCTATTTTCTTCGCGGTTTACACCGCCTCGGCGTTTTCTTCGGGAGCAAAGCTGTTTGCTACGCTGTTCGGTCACAACGAAGGCGGCAAGCTTGACAGCACCGCGTACCTGATTGGTCTTTCTATTGCGGCGCTTGTTATTCTTATTTACACCTTTATGGGCGGCTTTAAGGCTGTTTGCACCACCGACTTTATTCAGGGTATGCTTATGGTTGTGGCTATTCTTGCCGTGCCGATTGTGGCTTATATGACTCTCACCGGCGGCAAGGGCTTTGATCAGGCGCTTATGGAACACGGCGTTAAGGATCCGGCAAACTTCCTTAACTTCCTGAAAAACGACGACGGAAGCAACGTTTCGGCTGTTTCGATTATTTCTAACCTTGCCTGGGGACTCGGTTACTTCGGTATGCCCCACATCATCATCCGCTTTATGGCTATCAAGAGCAACAAAGAGGTTAAAAAGTCCAGAAGAATCGGTATTACCTGGGTTATCATCTCGCTTGCCGCTTCGTGCTTTATCGGTATTGTGGCAAGAGCCTGTCTTGATCCCGTGCTTGACGGTTCGCACAGTGAAACCGCGTTTATCAAGCTGATTCAGCAGATATTCACCGGCAACGGCGTGCTTGTATTTATCGGCGGTATTTTCCTTTGCGGAATTTTGGCTGCGATTATGTCCACCGCTGACAGCCAGCTTCTTGTTACCGCTTCGGCTGTTTCGGAGGATATGTACAAGGGCGCAATCAACAAAAAAGCAAGCGAAAAGAACGCTCTGCTCGTCGGCAAAATCGCCGTTGTAGTTGTTGCGGTTATCGCGTTTGTTATCGCGCTTGACCCCGAATCGAGCATTATGGGACTTGTAAGTAACGCCTGGGCAGGCTTTGGCGCGGCGTTCGGTCCCGTTGTGCTGCTGGCTCTGTTCTGGAAGCGTTCCAACCTTTCGGGCGCAATTGCGGGTATGTCCGTGGGCGCGCTGACAATTATTGTTTGGGAATACATTCCGATTGTTAACGGCGCTACTCCTGCCGCGGCAACAGGTCTTTATTCGCTTGTTCCGGGCTTCATCCTCGCGATGCTTGTTAACGTTATCGTATCGCTTATTACCGAAGCTCCTTCAAAGGAAATTACCGATGAATTTGAAGAGGTAAGAAATTTTGAAGGCTGATAATTAACAGCAATAAAACAACCGCCGCGGTTTAATTGCCGCGGCGGTTGTTTTGTTTTTACCTGTATAAAGACAATCAGAACGGAAGCTTGATGTTGTTGAGAATTCCTCCGTCAACCGCGCCCTTGGCGGTGTTAACAAGATCCTCAGCCTGCTTTTCGTCCATACCGAACTTTGAGGCAACCTTAGCCACAATATCCTTGGTGCTTTCGTTTGAAAGCGCCATTTTTGCTACCTCGCCTGCCTGGTCGGGTGTGATTCCGAACTGTTTTGCCATAGCTAAAATATCCATTTTATCCTCCTGAATTATTTTTTTATAATTACGGCACAGGTTACATTGTCGCCTCCGCCGCTTTTTAACGCTGCTTTTACAAGCTCATACGCCGGGTTGCCGGGGTGCTCAAGCATTACGCTTTCGATTTCACCGCGCGTCAGCTCGTCATAAAGACCGTCGCTGCACAAAAGCAGGGCTTCGCCGCTTTTGAGGCACAGCGGTTCATAGTTTTGCGCTTCGAGTCCCTGCTTGTAATAATCCGCGCCCAAAAAAAGCGTGAGCTTGTGACTGTCTGGGCTTCTGTCGGCTTCCTCGCGGCTATAGATTTTTTCCTCAAATTTTCTTTGGGCAAGGGTGTGGTCGCGCGAAATTTGAGTTAAGCCGCCGCTGTTCAACAGATAAATACGGCTGTCGCCGAGCGAAAAGGGATAGGCTATGCCGTTTTTTACTATTACCGCCGCTACTGTGCTTCCGCCGGACGCGGCGTGGTTTTCCGTCATAAAATCACGGATATTGTTGTTGGCAAGGGTCACATAGTTATTGGCAAGCGCGTCAAACTTGCAGTCGGAGTATTCGCAAACCTTCCTGTAAAGCTCCTTTGCCGCCGCAGCCGCGATAAGCGACGCGTATTCGCCCTTTTCCTCGCCCCCCATTCCGTCAAACACCGCCGCGATAAACGGCTGCGCCATTTCGGTTTGGAAGCTTACGTTTTCATATTCAAGCTTTTTTGAAATAGTGTTAAGCGCAAAATTATCCTCGTTGTTTTCCCTGACTCTGCCCTTGTGCGAGGTCACAAACACGTCAAAGTCAAATTCAACGGAGTTTATCTTTTCATTACCCATTTTTCATACCTTAAAACCGCGGACTTATGAGTCACGGTTCTTAACCTTTAGAGCTATTATGCTGACAACCGCGTTAAAAACGGTTATTCCGAAAATCCAGATCCATGCAAGCAGCAGCCTTGAAACCTCGTGGTCATAGGAATCCTTGTGGATTGCGTGAACCACCAAATCCGAGTCTCCGATTACAATATCGAAGCTGTTTAAATCGGCAACTGAACCGAAAGCCGACATTCCCCATTTGCTGAGTGTGATGTATGAAATTCCGTCCGCGAAGCCTTCAAGCTTAAAGAGCACGCCGCACATAATGAGCTGGATGATAAGCACAAACGGCATAATTGTCATTGCGGTTGTCGGAGTTCCCGAAAGCGAGGAAACCATAATTCCGAGCACCGCGGCGCCGAAAACAAGCAGATAAACCGTGATAAAGTTTTCAACATAGGGGCTGACAATTAAGTATTCCGATTTGCTGAAATCCATAAAAATACAGCTAATGCCGAAAATCATAACGCTCTGCACCAGACAAAGCAGCGCCTGCCACTGAATATTGGCAAAGATGTACGCGGAGATTTTCATCCCCTGGCGGTATTCCGCGCGGATGATTTCGTGTTCCTTGCAGATGCTTTGAATAGAGTTAAAAATACCTATCCAAATGCACGCCGAGCTAAGCGTGAAAAAGCCCGAGTTTGTAGAATCGTAGTTTTTAAACATATCGCCGCCCGTGATGGTTGAGACTATGAATGAAATAATCGCGGCGAAAATCATATATTTCCACGCTTTTTCGCGCATTGCAATACGGAAAATCTTTTTAAAATAAACGTGAGTCTGCACTAAAAAAGAGGTATCGTTCATTATTTATCTCCCAAGCGAATAATATTTGTCAATATAATAATCGGCTTTGCCCTTGCCGCCTTCAAAGGGAGGGTTGATTTCTTTCATTATATCCTGAAGCCTGCTTACGCCGAAGTGTTCCTTTGCCTGCTCAACTCCGCCGTAAAACGCGAGGTGTCCCGCGCCGTCGCGGCTGCTTTTGGCAAGAACAACTACCTTTGTAAACAACGACCTGCCTGTGACGGGGTCAATCGCGTCGTCAGGCTCGTGGGAGATTACCATTACTATTTTATCATTTTGAGATATTTCCTTTAAAATTTCCATCTGCTGGGTACGCGAAGCCGCGTCAAGCCCGGAATCGGGTTCGTCACAGATGAACACCTTTTGAAAACCCACAAGCTGGTACGCGACGGAAACCTTCTTTTTTTGTCCTCCGCTTAGCCGTGCAATAAGGTGGTTTTCAAGGCTTTTGATGCCGACCTTGTTCATTATTTCGTCTATTCTTTGAAGCTTTTCCTGCTTTGTATAGTTTCTGCGGTCAAGCTTGATGTCGGCAATATCAATAAGAGTGTTTTTTACGGTGTCGTTAACGCGCAGCGTGAGAAACTGGGGAACAAGACCGATTTGCGACTTCATACTTTTAAAGTTTGAATACAAGTCCTGTCCGTTAAGAATGATTTTTCCGTCAGCCTTGCCGTCGCCTAAAATCGCCTTGACAAGCGTGGTTTTGCCCGCGCCGGAGCCGCCGAGAATCAGTACAAAATCGCCGCTTTCAACATTAAAGTCGATATCTCTAAGCAAGGTTTTCCTTCCGAAGTCAACGGTCTTTTTTCGGATATGAACCGAAAGATTGCCGGTGCTTTCGCCGGGATTGTTGTATATCAGCAGCTTTCCGAACAAAATTAAGGTTGTGTTGCCGATTTTGAGAACGTCGTGGTCAAACACAGCGGCATTGCCGTTGATTTCGCGGCCGTTAAGGCTGACGCCGTTAACACTGCCGTTATCAAAAATAAACCACGCCGAATTATTGCGGCGCAGCACCGCGTGATTTCTTGACGCGGTCATATCGGTAAGCCTGATTACGTTGTTGCTGCCTCTGCCGATTGTGATGTTGGCGTAACGCGAGGTGTCGGCAATCCTCCATTTTTCGTCGTAGCGGATTGTGGTGCAGTATATCATAATTACCGCTTCGGGATGCGGCCGGTTAAGATTTGTGCGGTCAACGCGCAGAATGTCGCCGTCGCTGAGGCGGAACGCCTTTGAACCGCGTTCGTTGTATCTTCCAAGCTTGTAGCCGTTGATGTAGGTTCCGTTTAAGCTGTTGTTATCAATATAAAAATAAGCGTCCTGAGCGCTGTCATAGAAAAACTCGCCGTGATGTCTGCCGACAATTACCGAATCGACCAAAATGTCGCAAAGCCTTCCGCTGTGCCTGCGCCCGAAGGTCATAGCTCCCTTCAGCGGAACAACGGCGGGCTTGCAGTGCTTGTCTATTACAAGCAGCGCTGCGTTATGCTGCCGAACCGGAACGAATCCGACCGTTCTTTCCGTTTCCATAAATAAACTCCAATATATTTTACAAATTTTCTGAGAATTATTTGTACACTAATAGTTATATATTACACTTTATGGATTATATTGTCAATAAATGTTACAAAATGTTAACCGTATAAAACGGGACGCGAAAAGCCGCGTCCCGTTGTGAAATTATAGTATATTATTTTTCTCCGCACTTGTTTTTCATCGGACAGTCGGCGCAGCCGCAGCCGCAGGTGGTTTGTCCCTTTTTCCGCTTGCGCAGAATATTAACCACAATAAGCGCGATAACTGCCGCCACAACCAGCCCTACTGTTATAGTGCCGAGGTTTGCGGTTAACCAATCCATAATCAGCCTCCGTCAGTTATTTTGTCTTTACATTTACCTTTAATGTTGTTGATTCCTTGTATGGTCTTGCAAGCATATAAATAACAAAAGCGATGATTGCAATTGCGAAAATCAGTCCGATTACATTCAGGTTTCCCGTGAACACCGAACCCACCTGATAGATCACGAGGGATACCGCGTAAGCGAGCACACACTGGTAGCCGATTGCGAACAGCGTCCACTTTGCGGAGTTCATTTCCCTTTTGATTGCGCCGATTGCCGCGAAGCAGGGCGCGCAAAGCAGGTTAAACGCAAGGAATGAGTACGCCGCAAGCTTTGTCATACTTACAAAGTCGAGCACTCCGAACACGCCGACAACCTCTTCCTTTGCCACAAGTCCCATAATTGTCGCGATTGTAGCCGTGGAATTGCCAAAGCCGAGGGGCGCGAAAATCCATTTGATCGCGTTGCCGATTGCGCCGAGAATACTGTCCTCGAGGTTGAGTCCGGCATAGAACCCGAACACGCCGTTAACCCAGCCGAAGGTTGAGCCTGCCCAGATGAGCACCGACGAAAGGAGGATGATTGTTCCGGCTTTTTTGATAAACGACCAGCCGCGCTCCCACATTGATCGCAGAACGTTGCCTACTGTGGGAAGATGATACGCCGGAAGCTCCATTACAAAGGGAGCCGGGTCGCCCGCGAACATCTTTGTTTTTTTGAGCATAATGCCCGAAATAACAATCGCCGTCATTCCGAGGAAGTACGCGCTGGGAGCAATCCACCATGTGCCGCCGAAAAGCGCGGTGGCAATCATCGAGATAATCGGAAGCTTTGCTCCGCAGGGAATAAAGGTTGTTGTCATAATTGTCATACGGCGGTCGCGCTCGTTTTCGATTGTACGCGACGCCATTACTCCGGGAACGCCGCAGCCCGTGCCGATCAGCATAGGGATAAACGACTTGCCCGAAAGCCCGAACTTGCGGAAGATTCTGTCCATTACAAACGCGATACGCGCCATATATCCGCAGCTTTCGAGGAACGCGAGGAAGATAAACAGCACCAGCATTTGCGGCAGGAAGCCCAGCACCGCGCCAACGCCGGCAACAATTCCGTCAAGAATCAGGCTTTTAAGCCATTCGGCGCAGTTTATGCTGTCAAGTCCGTCCGAAATAAGCGCCGGTATTCCCGGAACCCAAATTCCGTATTCGGCAGGGTCGGGAGCTTCCTCAATGATAGCGTCAACCTTTCCGGTAAAGTTAAAGCCGAAGCTGTCAACAGCCGAGCCATACATCTCGTAATGCTCGCAAAAATCGCCGAAGCTCGGTTCCTTTGCGGTGAAGTCCTCGTAAAGGGTCTTTGCCGCGGTGGTTTGACCGTGAGTTGTTTCCTTTTCCTTTTCAGCCGCCTGCTTCAGCATATCGCCGATTTCCGCCTGATTAAAAAAGTGTTCTTCGCCGTATTTTTCATTGTCATTGTCGTATTCCGCGTCGCCGATTGTGAAAAGATGGAAGCCGTCGCCGAACACTCCGTCGTTAACCCAATCGGTAAACGCTGTTCCAACCGTGACAATTGAAACATAATAAACTATGCACATTACCAGCGCGAAAATCGGGAGCGCAAGCCAGCGGTTTGTTACCACACGGTCGATTTTGTCCGAGGTGGACATACTGCCCTGACTTTTCTTTTTGTAACAGCCCTTGATTATTGAAGCTATGTAGATGTAGCGCTCGTTTGTGATTATGCTTTCGGCGTCGTCGTCAAGCTCGGCTTCGGCGCGCTGAATGTCCTTTTCTATATGGTCGAGCTTATCCTTTTGGATGTTCATTTTCTCGAGCACCTTTTCGTCGCGCTCGAAAATCTTGATTGAATACCAGCGCTGCCGCTCCTCGGGCATATCGTGGAGCACAGCCTCCTCGATGTGAGCCAGCGCGTGTTCAACAACGCCGCTGAAGCTGTGCTGAGGAACGGTTTTTTCGGCTTTTGCGGCTTCAATCGCGGCTTCGGCGGCTTCGGTTATTCCCTTGCTTTTTAACGCCGAAATTGAAACAACCTTGCAGCCGAGCTGACGCGCAAGCTCATCCGTGTTGATTTTGTCGCCGTTTTTCTCAACAACATCAATCATATTTACCGCCACAACCACCGGGATACCAAGCTCGGTAAGCTGTGTTGTAAGGTAAAGGTTGCGTTCAAGGTTTGTGCCGTCTACCAGATTCAGGATTGCGTCGGGGCGCTCGTCAATAAGGTAATTTCGCGCTACAACCTCCTCGAGGGTGTACGGCGACAGCGAATAGATACCGGGCAAGTCGGTAATAATTACGTCGTCGTGTTTTTTAAGCTTGCCTTCCTTTTTTTCAACGGTTACTCCCGGCCAGTTGCCTACAAACTGGTTTGAACCGGTGAGCGCGTTAAAAAGCGTGGTTTTTCCGCAGTTTGGGTTTCCTGCCAGAGCGATTCTTATACTCATCCTGCAATAATCCTCCTGTTAGTTTTAGCTAACTATAATACATAATAAAAAGTTTGATGAAGTTGAGCGCGAATCACTCAACCTCAATCATTTCGGCGTCAGCCTTTCTGAGCGAAAGCTCGTAGCCTCTTACCGTGATTTCAACGGGATCGCCAAGCGGAGCAACCTTTCTGATTTTAATTTCTACGCCCTTGGTAATACCCATATCCATAATTCTTCTTTTTACGGCTCCTTCGCCGTGAAGCTTTTTAACTTTTACTGTATCGCCTATTTTGGCTTCTCTGAGTGTTTTCATAATTATCCTCCCTACACCATAATTTTTTGAGCCATTTCGCGGCTTACCGCAACCCGTGCGCCCTTTACATTGACAATAACGTTGCCTCCGATTTCGTTAATCACGGTTACCTCGCCGCCTGCCACAAAGCCGAGATTTTCAAGATGCTTTTTAACCTCGGGGCTTCCACCGATTTTTTTGATTGTATTGCTTTCGCCTACCGGCGCAAAAACCAACGGCAGCATATTTCCACTCCTATCTGCACAAAACGCAGTTTTATTCAAGCGCAGTGAGCCTGCGCTAACTACATTATAGTTTATCATCTAACGGTTTTTTTGTCAATAGATTTAAGCAAAAAAGTTAGCAAACACTAACTAAAGTTAAGAAAGAAGGCTCACCGCCGCAACAGACAGTGAGCCTTTAAAACAATTATATTTAATATTTTCGAATTAATCTTCCGATTCAGCCTTGGCTTTTTCAATAACCTTCTGGGCAACGTTCGCGGGACAATCCTCGTAACGCGCGAAGGTGAATTCATAGCTTCCCCTGCCCTGAGTGATTTGGCGGATAAAGGTGGCGAAATCGCTCATTTCGGACATCGGAACCTCAGCCTCAACAATCTGAGTGCCGTTTTCTGCCGGCGACATACCCAAAACTCTGCCGCGGCGCTTGTTAACCTCGCCCATTACGTCGCCCATATTGTTGTCGGGAACGTAAGCCTTGAGGCTGCCGATCGGCTCAAGCAGTGTGGGAGCGGCGTTGGGAATACCGTTTTTATACGCAAGGCTTGCCGCGGTTTTGAAGCTCATTTCGGATGAATCTACAGGGTGGTAAGAACCGTCGTAAAGCGTGGCCTTGATTCCGACTGTGGGATATCCGGCGAGCACGCCCTTTTTGATTGAATCGCGCAGACCTTTTTCAACTGCCGGGAAGAAGTTCTTGGGAACCGCGCCGCCTACAACGCGCTCGGCAAATTCAAGACCGTCGGTATCGTACGGCTCAAACTCAATCCAAACGTCGCCGAACTGACCGTGACCGCCGCTCTGCTTTTTGTATCTGCCCTGCGCGGTAACCTTTTTGCGGATGGTTTCGCGGTAGGCAATCTTCGGCTTTTGCAGGCTTGCTTCAACATTGTATTTTGATTTAAGGCGTGAAATTACAACGTCAAGGTGCTGTTCGCCCAAGCCTGAAACAACCATTTCGTGGGTTTCGTGGTTCTGAACAAACTTAATTGTAGGATCCTCGTCACAAAGCTTGCCGATTGCCTGGGCAACCTTGTCTTCGTCTCCCTTTTTGGCGGGATAAATCGCCATTGAATAGCTTGAAACAGGATAGTCAATGCCGTCGAGAACAACCTTGCGCAGCGGTGAACACAGTGTGTCGCCTGTTTTCGCGGTTGCAAGCTTGGGAATCGCGCCGATGTCACCGGCGCCGATGTATGAAGCGTCGCTTTGCTTTTTGCCGGTCATTGTAAGAACCTTTGAGATTCTTTCGGGAGCGCCCGTGCGCATATTTATTACGGGTACGTCAGGAGAAATTTTGCCCGAAACTACCTTGATGTAAGAAAGTCTGCCGATGAACGGGTCGGACACGGTCTTGAATACGATTGCCGCTGCCGCGCCGTTTTCGTTAACGCTGACCTCTACAGGCTCGCCGTCAAGGTCAACGCCGATTTCCTCTGCCTTTACCGCCGCCGACGGAGCAAGCCACGTAAGGCTGTTGAGCAGCTGGTCGATTGCAAAGGTGTTGTGGGCGTCGCCGCAGAATACCGGACAGATTGAGCCGTCCTTAACGCCCTGGCTTACGCCGAGAATAATTTCCTCTGGGGTGAATTCCTCGCCCATAATGAACTTGTCAAGAAGCTCCTCGCTTGTTTCGGCAACGGCTTCCTTAATAGCCTCGCGCAGACCTTCAAGGCGGTCGCCCATATC
Source organism: uncultured Eubacteriales bacterium (assembly GCA_900318495.1). GTDB lineage: Bacteria > Bacillota > Clostridia > Oscillospirales > Acutalibacteraceae > Ruminococcoides. The sequence goes on along the minus strand of ONLA01000006.1, from coordinate 13,727 downwards.
GGGGAGCGCGGTTTGCTTAACTGTGCCGTCGGGGCTGTACTCGTAAGCCTTGTAATCGAAAAGGTTAACGTAGGTGTTAGCCTGACCGTTGACAATGTAGGGTACCACAACAGGACAAACTGAGGGTCCGAAGGTGGACTTAAGATTCTCAAATACACGGTAGAAGCGCGCGTCCTCGTCGCAGAGGCCGTTTACAAAAAACACCTTGGTAAGGTTAGCCTTGGTTGCGGCTTCAACAGCCTTTTCGGTGCCTACGCTTACGCCGTCCTTGCCCGATACAACGATGAGCGCGGTGTCGGCGGCACGCATACCTTCGGCAACTCCGCCGGCAAAGTCAAACAGACCGGGGGTGTCAATAAGGTTGATTTTTGTGTTCTTCCACTCCACGGGAGCAACGGCTGTCATAATTGACGCATGGCGCTTGATTTCCTCAGCGTCAAAGTCAAGTGTTGTATTGCCGTCGGCAATCTTTCCGAGCCTGTCGCTCGCCTTGGCAAGGTACAAAATGCTTTCGGCTACGCTTGTTTTGCCGCAGCCGCTGTGACCTGCCAGCGCGATATTTAAGATTTTCTTTGCGTCGTACTGTTTCAAATGGTAAAACTCCCTTCGTTATATGAAATCGTTAATTTCGAAAACTTTTAGATATTTGGGCTTTTTAATAAATATCCAATAATGATTATATCATATTTGTAAGTTTTAAACAACAATTTTATTATAAAATAAAAAAATTCACCCTTTAACCAAAGTAGTCAAGGGTGAATTGTGCAATTTGCTTTTTTTAATTAAAATTTCTTGTGTTTTGCACAAAGTTTTTTTAATATTTTATAAAATTCGTATAAAACAGTTTTGGCATACAGCTTATTATTACTGTAGTTTTAACAAATATATAGAATTAAAAATTGCGGTAGCGTTTTACCTTGCGGCGTTTTGCCATTCTTTTGCGGTGGATTTTTGCAACGATGATATAGATAATGAGGATGAGGATGATAACAGCTCCGATAACGAGAAACCAGTAGGACTTAAAAATAGTCCCCATCACGTCAAGCACGGCAAGAATTCCGCTGCGGTCAATCTGTTCGGAAGGCACAAGGTTTACGGTCGCGAGCTTTTGGGGCTCGGCTTTGTCGTCCGCCTTGTAGTAAACAGTTGCCGTACCGACTGACTTATCCGGTGAAAGCGGTGCTTCAAGCGGCTTTTCCTCTCCCTCCTCTTCACCCTCGATTGAGGTTTCTACTATAATGTTTTTCTCCGCGATGTCCTTGGGTACAACGGCGTTAAGATCCTTTTCGGGAACAAGCGTAACGCTGTTTTTGCCCCAGGCAAGCTTAACGTCGCGCTCGCAGATTGGCGTGGTGCTGGTTTTTACCGTTTGCAGCTCAAGCGCGGTAAGCGCCCAGCGGAACAAATCCGCCGCGTCGGTAAAGGTGTCGTATTCCTCATACTCGCCCTCCTTGTAAGGCGCTCCGAGCAAAACCAAAAGGTATGAGTGCTTGTCGGCGGTTGCCGAGGTTACAAGGCATCTTCCGGCTTCGTCGGTTGTACCTGTTTTAATTCCCTTGGCGTACATATAGTAATATTCGCCGCCGCGGTTTTTGTCTATCATATAGTTTGTGGTGACAACGGGGTTTTCCTCGCCCTCGCAAAGCCATTCGGTGGCGTTTGTAATTGTTTCAAAATCCGGCAGAGTCAGCGCGTGCTTTGTGATAATGTAGAGGTCGCGCGCGGTTGTGTAATGGTTTTCGCTGTGCAGACCGTCGGGATTTTCAAAGTGGGTGTCCTTGCAGCCGAGCTCCTCCGCCTTTTCGTTCATCATCTTGACAAACTTTTTGGTGTCGCCTCCGCCTACGTAATCGGCAAGCGTAAGCGCGGCGTCGTTGCCCGAAGGAACCATCATACTGTAAAGCAAATCCTTTACCGACATTTTGCCGCCGATGTGTTCATCAAGGTGAGCCATTGACGAACCGGTATCTTTGAGCGCGTTGATGATTTCCTTTTTGATTGGCACATAAGTTTTTTCGATGTCGTCAACGTGTTCATATGCCACAATATAGGTCATAATCTTGGTAGTTGACGCAGGATAGCAGCGCTCGTCCGCGTTTTGCTCGAACACCGTTTGCCAGTTGTCCATATTGACCATCAGCACGTGCTTTGACTTGAACTTTACATCATTTGGAAAGCTGATTGCCCCAACTCCCGTTACGGCGCAGGACAAAAGAACAAGAAGCGCGAGCAGGACGGTGATAATCCTGACTGAGATTCTTTTCATTTGGTTCACTCCCGTTGTAAATATTTTGCGGAAATCCGCTTATCGTTAATTTAAGCTGTTTGCGCCGCCCCGCCCGAACAGCCGGTCAACCTCGGCTTTAAGCAGCCGAAGCTCGTCACAGCGCAAATCCTTGTATATATACATTATATAATCTGCTATTTTTTGGCTCAGCTCAAGACTTTTTGAGTCGGCAAAGTCGGCTATGCTGAGCTGCGGCAGTCCGTGCTGGCGCTGACCGAAGAAATCGCCCGGACCGCGCATTTTCAAATCCTCGTCGGCAATTTTGAAGCCGTCGTTGGTTTCGCACATTATTTTAAGCCGTTCGCCCGTTTGCCGGCTTTGGTTGTCGCTGACAAGCACGCAGTAGGACTGAGCTTTGCCCCTGCCTACTCTGCCGCGCAGCTGGTGAAGCTGTGAAAGTCCGAAGCGCTCGGCGTTTTCTATCATCATTACAGACGCGTTCGGCACGTCAACTCCAACCTCGATTACCGTGGTGGCGACAATAAGGCTTAGCTCGTTGGCGGCGAATTTTTCCATTACCGCCTCTTTTTCAGCGGATTTCATTTGCCCGTGAACAAGTCCGACGGGTATGTCCGAGAACTCGCGGAGCATCAGCTCGGCGGCGTATTCCTCGGCGGACGCTACGTTTTCAAGCTCGCCTTCCTCAACCAGCGGACACACAATGTACGCCTGTCTGCCCTCGGCGATTTCCTTTTTAATAAAGCTGTATGCCCTGCCGCGCTGAGCGCTTGAAATAAGCAGGGTTTTAACCGGCTTTCTCGACGGCGGAAGCTCGTCGATTACCGAAATGTCCAGGTCGCCGAAAATTATCAGCCCCAGTGTACGCGGAATCGGCGTCGCGCTCATTACAAGCAGGTGAGGATTGTCGCCCTTGCCAAGCAGGACAGCCCGCTGCGCGACTCCGAAGCGGTGCTGTTCGTCGGCGATGGCAAGCCCCAGATTTTTAAACACGGTTTTTTCGGTTATTAAGGCGTGAGTACCGATTACAAGGTCGGTTTCTCCGTTTTGAAGCCGTTCGCGCGCGCGCTTCTTTTCGCTTTCCTTTAACGAACCCACGAGCAGGTCTGCTTTTATCCCGGCGTTTTCAAAAAGCTTTTTGAAGGTCTCAAAATGCTGTCTTGCCAGAATTTCGGTGGGCGCCATAAAGGCGGCCTGCATTCCGTTTTTTATTACGGTGTAGCAAACCGAAGCGGCAACCGCGGTTTTACCGGCGCCGACGTCGCCCTGAACCAGGCGGTTCATCGCCGTCTTTTTTTGAGTCATATCGTTTACGCAGTCGGCAACCGCGCGTTTTTGCGCGCCGGTGAGCTCAAAGGGCAGCAGCGTTTCAAACTCAGCCGAAAAATCTGTTTTTATTTTTACACTGCTTATTCCCCGGCTGTGGGTTTTAAGGTCGCGCATTCCGAGGTTTAGCACAAGCAGCTCCTCGGTAATCAGCCTTCTGCGCGCGGCGTCAAGAGCTTCGCGGCTTTCCGGAAAATGCACGTTCAAAAGCGCCTGCTTAAGTCCGGTAAGGTCAAAGCGCCTTCGCACCTGTTCGGGGATTGGGTCGTTGACCCTTTCCGGCAGCATTTTCAGCGCGTTGTCAACGCAGCCGCGTATTGTTTTGGTTACAAGTCCGGCGGTTTGACGGTATACCGGGTAAATTTTCGCTCCCTCGCCTGAAAGCGCAAACGCCGGCGAAATCATTTGTTTGCCGTAGTTCGAAAAACTTATTCTTCCGAAAAAGAAATATTCTTCGCCCTGACGCAGCATTGCGCTGATATAACGGTTGTTAAAAAACACAAGCTGAATTGTGCCGGTGTTATCGTAAGCGGCGGTTTTGCTTAGTATTCGTCCGCCGGACAGCAGAGTATCGGTTACCGGAATTCCGACAACCGCCTTAATGCAGTAAAGTCCGCCGTCCATGGTGTTTTCAATTGTTTCGGTTACGCTCCAGTCCTCGTAGGTTCTCGGATAAAACTCAATCAGCTCGCCGACGGTTTTAACGCCGAGCTTTTCAAAAAGGGCGGCGCGCTTTTCCCCTACGCCCCTGAGCGCGGTTAACGGGGTTTTGTATAAACTTGGCATATTATTGAATTAAAAAACGGTCAGCGGATAGTTTGCGTTTGCTATCCGCTAACCGCGTTATCAGTTATAATTATTCTAAAATTATTCTACGCTGAGAATGAAGTAGTAAATCGGCTGGTCGCCCTTGACAAGTGAAATGTCGGTGCGTGAACCGAACTTGTCGTTGAGCTCCTCATATGCCTTGTTGGCGTCCTCCTCGGAAACGTCCTCGCCGTAAATAAGGGTAATGAACGCGGTGTCGCGCTTAACCATATTTTTCGCGAGCTTTACAAGCGCCTTCACGGGGTTTTTCTCGGTGATGGTCAGCTTGCCGTTTTCAAGAGCGATGATATCTCCCTCTTTAATCTTTTTGCCGCCGAATTCGCTGTTGCGCGCCGCAAAGGTTACAAGACCTGTTCCGACCTTGTGCGCCGCGTCCATCATAAGCTGGGCGTTGCTTTCTGCCGAGATTTCGGGGTCAAAGTTCAGCATCGCCGTCATTCCCTGGGGGATTGTGCGTGTGGGAACGATAGTTACCGTTCTGTCCTTAACCATGGGAACTGTTTGCTCGGCGGCGAGCACGATGTTTTTATTGTTGGGAAGCACAAGAACATTTTTTGCCGGAGTTGCAAGAATTGCTTCATAGATGTCGTCGGTGCTGGGGTTCATACTCTGACCGCCCGACACAACGTTGGTGCAGCCCAAGTCCTTAAAGAGATTTTTCATTCCCTCGCCTGCCGCAACGGCAACAAAGCCGAACTGTTCGGTGGGCTCAGCGGGAGTGAAGGTCTCCTTTTTTGCTTTTTTGGGTTTTTGATTTGCAGCCTTTGCGTTTTTATGCTGCTCCTTCATATTTTCAACCTTAACCGTGAGAAGCTGGCCGAACTCCATACCCTTTGACAAAGCGTTGCCGGGAACCTCGGTGTGAACGTGAACCTTGATGATTTCGTCGTCGTTAACAACAACAACGCAGTCGCCGATTGTCTTTAAAAAGTCGCGAAGCTCCTCCGGGTCGGTTTCGATTTCAGCGTCTCTGCCTACGATAAATTCGGTGCAGTAGGTAAACTCGATGTCGTCGTCAAACTCGGCGGCGGCGCTTTCAAAGGTTTCAAGCGTGGGTTCGTTTGATTCGTCGTATTCAACAACCGTGCCGTCCCTGAAAAAGCTGAGCATACCTTCAAAGATTGAGCACAGTCCCTTGCCGCCGGCGTCAACCACGCCTGCCTTTTTGAGCACGGGAAGCAGCTCGGGTGTAAGAGAAAGCGCGTCGTTTGCCGCGTCGGTGATTGTCTGCCAAACGTGAAGCGCCGACGAATCCTTGTTTGCCGCTTCAACGCCTGCTTCGTAAGCCATACGCGCTACAGTGAGGATTGTTCCCTCGGTGGGCTTCATAACAGCCTTATACGCCGCTTCAACGCCGATTCCGAGCGCCGCGGCGATGTTTTTGCCGTTAACCTCTTCCATTCCCTTTAATCCCTGGGCAAAGCCGCGGAACAAAATTGAAGTGATAACGCCCGAGTTTCCTCTTGCGCCGCGCAGCATTGAAGAAGCTGTCAGCTCGGCAACCTCGCCGGCGTTTGTACCGTCATAATCCTCAAGCGCCTTTGCGGCGGACATAATCGTCATTGACATATTTGTGCCGGTGTCACCATCCGGTACGGGAAAAATGTTCAGGTCATTAATGTGATTTTTCTGAGCGCTGATGTTGTGCGCTCCCGAAATCACTGCCTGCTTTAAAATCTCTCCGTTAATCATAAATGCACATCCTTTTTATGTACTGATGATACTGATACACAATTTCATACAGTATCATTATACATTTTTCCGCAAAATTTTTCAATAGCTATTTGTTAGATAATTGGTAAAAAATTACCTATTCAATGCGTATACTTTCAGCACTTTTGCAGAGTCCGCTCTTTTCGTCCGCGTCAAAGAGCACCGCTTCAAGCTTACAATCGCCGCTTGCGAGGTCAAACCGCTGAGGAAGCTTTGTTTTAAGCTTTTCTATTATAATTTCAGTTTTTACGCCGAGCACGGAGTGGATTGTTCCGGTCATTCCGGCGTCGGTAATGTAGCCCGTACCCTTGGGCAAAACCTGCGCGTCGGACGTTTGAACGTGGGTGTGGGTTCCGAAAACCGCCGTAACACGTCCGTCAAGGTAATATCCGAGCGCGCGCTTTTCGCTGGTGGTTTCGGCGTGAAAATCAACTATTATTATCTTGCCCTCTGCTTCTTTGATTGCGCGGTCGGCGGTTTCAAAAGCGCAGGCAAGGCCGCCTTCGATGTTTATATTGCCCATAAGGTTTATTACGGTGATTATTCGCCTGCCGGTGTCAACGTTGATTATTCCGTGCCCGGGGGTTGTGCCCGGAGGGAAGTTGAGCGGACGCGCCACAAAAGGGCTTTCGTCAAGGTAATCGAACGCCTCCCTGCGGCGAAATGCGTGGTTGCCCAGCGTTATCGCGTCAACGCCGCTGTCGAACAAAAATTTTGCGGACGACGGAGTTATCCCGTTGCCGTCGGCGGAGTTTTCGCCGTTGCATATTACAAAATCTATGCCCATAACCTTTTTGAGCGCGGGCAGCTTTGAACGCAGGAATTTGCAGCCGATGCTGCCCACCACGTCGCCTATGCAAAGTATTCTCATAATAAACCTCCGTTGGTCAAAGTGGATAAAGAGCTGTTTGATAATTACCATTATTATTTTACTCTCCGTTCACCGTGAAATCAACAGTCTTTGCGATATTTTCATTAAAAATATACTTTGCCGCGCAATAATACCCACTTTTATCCTCAGTGAGTTTCAATTCCCTTTTCACCTTAACGCTGCCGCCCTTTTCAAACGCCTCGTACAGCGCGAGCTGATTTTCGGCGGCGGCGCGAACCTGCTTTTTGCCGGGCGTAACGGTTTTTTCCGAAACCTCTCTCGCTGTTTCGGTTTTCAGACCCAGGGGAAGCTTTACGCCGTTTAAAACAAGGCTTTGGGTGCTGTCGGTATAGACCGCCGAACCGAAGCTTTGGTACGCCATATTGCACGGCAGACTGAAATTAAACAAAAACAACCGGCTGCGTTCGGCTTTATTTTCCTCTAAAGAATTATAGTTAAAGGATTTCGGGAAGTATAATTCCTTTTCAGAACTAACATCCGCAAAAATATCCGCGTCTGCGCAAATATATCGAACTGTGTTTTGCTCAGAGCCGACCACTCCGCTGACAAGCATTTCACCCTTTAACACGCCGCTGCCCTTGGTTACTGTCAGGGTGCCGTTGCGCACCTTGCAGTCCGTTATGATTCCGTCGAAGGACGCCTTGATATTGCACGGCTTGGCGTGGGTGTTGATTTCCGGCTTTTTCGCCTTTTCACGAACCTCTACCACTGCCCTGCCGCCCGAAAGGTTAATGCTCATCCAGCCCAGCTCGTCAACCCTGAGAAGGGTGTCACGCTTAATTTTGCTGACGTCAAGGCCTTGGCGCAGGCTGCCCCGGCTTAGCCCGTTTTCCGACAGAACGCTGATAAGACGCGCTTCGCTGACCGTTTCGCAGCCGTTGATTTCGATTGTCCACACAAAGCACGACAAAAAAATTATCAGCGCGGTTCCTGCCGCCGCGCCTGCGAACAGTCCCTTGCGGTGCCTGTATTTCGCGATTATAAACGGCAGTCCGCGCTTTTTTGTAACGCGCAGCCTAAGCCGCGATTTTTTCGCCACCGGACGGATTTTCCGGTAATCCGACGCCGACATACAGCCGCTTATGCCTTTTTTTGACGGGCGTGCGTTCCACAAATTAATGCCGGAACGCACCGTAAGATTCAAAAACCTTTCCGGGAACTTCCCCTCGCCCTCAAAGCAGACGTTTCCTTTAATAAAGCGGAAAATTCCGTTAAGCATCAACTCACCTCATGTAATAAACTCAACCTTGCTCACAAAGCCCTCGACCTCAACACAGGAGCAGGATATGCACCGTACACGCAGTCCCCTTCCGCAAAAGGAAATAATAATGGTGTTGGTGTTTATTTTTATGTTTTCGGCTTCGTAATGAAGTATTCCCGTTGAGCCTTCAACCGTAATGCGGCGGTTGGAGGTCATTTCTATAAGCGGAGCGTCGCCCATATCAAAAGAAATTCTGTCCGTATCCTTCAAAAAAATCACCTCGATTAATAATTATTATGCAGGCGGGCTCATATATATTATTGGTGATTGAATGTATCTGAAGGCTTACGGCAAAGGAATTTTTAAAATCGCGGCAGGAGTCGCGGCGGCAGCGTTCACGGCGCTTATGATTGTATACGCCGAAAACGGCAGAGAAGGTGCTGCAAACGGAATCAGGCTGTGCCTGAACGCTTTGGTTCCGTCACTTTTTCCGTTTATGGCGGCGGTAAAGCTTTTGATAAGCACCGGCTTTTGTGCCTCGGCAGGCAAGCTGCTTAACAAGCCCTCGCGGCTTTTGTTCGGGCTTGGCGGAAGCTTCGCGCCCGTGTTTATGCTGAGTCTGATCGGCGGTTACCCTGTGGGCGCCGCCGGAATACGCTCTCTTTATTCCCGTGGAGAATTAAGCATAGAAGAGGCGAAGCGCGCCGCGCTGTTTTCGGTCGGAGCGGGTCCCGGCTTTTTAATTAGCTTTGTTGGCTTGGGAGTGTACTCAAACGCGAAAACAGGCGTGTATTTGCTGATTGCGCAAAGCACCGCCGCAGTGCTGCTCGGCGCGGGCTCGAGGTTTTTGTGCCGGGGAGAGTTCGATATTTCTAATAAAGAAATAAAATCCGCCTCCCTGCCTTTTTCTCAGGCTGTTACCGAAGCGGTTTATTCGGCTTCAAAAGCGATGGCTGTGATGATAGGGTTTGTTGTAGTGTTCTGTTCGGCAAACGCGGTGCTTGGCGGCGCGGTAAAAAGCGGCTTTTTGCGCGACGCGCTGACACTGACGCTCGAGGTTTGCGGCGGCGTAAGCGAGCTTTCGGGCAAGCTCGGACTTGACGCGGCGGCGTTCGCGATAGGCTTCGGAGGAATTTGCGTTCACTTTCAAATTTTCGCCGTTTTGGGCGAGGTCAGGGTTAACAAGGCGTTATTTTTCGTTTTCAGAATTTTGCAAGGTCTTCTGACCGCGCTGTTTACACGTATTATCATAACGGCTTTTCCGGTACCGGCTCAGGTTTTTTCAACACAAAGCCGCGCGCCCGGCACGGTTTACGGCGGAAGCGTGTTTTCGGGCGCGATGCTTGTGGCGGTAGCGGTCTGTTTTTTAATATCGGTTAAGAATTTAAATAAATCACACTCACTTTTTCGGAGGTAATTTTATGTGCGGAATCGCAGGTTGGATTGAACAGGACTGCAAAATGATTGAGCGGATTAACGCGCTTAACAGGATGTCGGAAACGCTTGAACGCCGCGGCCCCGACGAAAACGGAATTTACGTAAACGGCGGCACGGCGCTGATTCACCGCAGGCTGGCGGTTATTGACCGCGAAAACGGAAAACAGCCGATGGCGGTCAGCCGTGACGGAGTGACATATGTTATTGTTTACAACGGCGAGCTTTACAACGCGCCCGAGCTCAGAGCCGGGCTTAAAGCGGCAGGCTTTCACTTTAGGGGGCACAGTGACACCGAGGTTGTGTTGAAGGCGTGTATTCACTACGGCGAAAACGCGCCCGAAAAGCTGAACGGAATTTTTGCCTTCGCGCTATTCCGTTCCGATGACAAAAGCGTGTTTTTCTGCCGTGACAGAATCGGCGTAAAACCGCTGTTTTACAGCGAATACAACGGCGGACTGGTGTTCGGCTCCGAAATAAAAGCCCTGCTTGCCAGCGGCATGGTAAAACCGCAGATTGACGAGCAGGGACTTAACGAATTATTCTTTTTGGGACCGTCGCGCACTCCGTCCTGCGGCGTTTTTAAGGGTGTTCACGAGCTGAATCCCGGCGAATGCGCACTTTACAAAAACGGCAGGCTCAGACGCAGGACTTACTTTTCGCTTGAAGCTCACGAGCACGGCGAAACCGAAGCGCAGACCATTGAAAAGACGCGGTATTTGCTGACCGACGCGATTGAGCGACAGCTTGTAAGCGACGTTCCGATGTGCTTTTTTCTTTCGGGCGGACTGGACAGCAGTATAATTGTAAAAACCGCCGCCGAATATCACCGCGCGCGCAAACTCGGAAAAATAAACACCTTCTCGGTTGAATACCGCGACAACCGCAGGTATTTTACAAAAAGCCGTTTTCAGCCGACTCCTGATTATGAGTTTATTCAGCTTATGGTAAAAAACGCGGGCGTAAAACACAACGAAATTGTGCTTGACAACACTCTGCTTGCCGACGCGCTTTACGACAGCGTTGAAGCGCGCGACCTGCCGGGCTACGCGGACGTTGATTCGTCGCTTCTTCTGTTTTGCCGCGAAATTAAAAAGGATTACACCGTCGCGCTGTCCGGCGAATGTGCCGACGAGCTTTTCGGAGGTTATCCGTGGTATTTTAACGAAGAAATTCTGTTTGAGGACTGCTTTCCGTGGTCGCCTTCGCAGGATGTCCGCCGTGGAATACTTAAAGACGGCGTGCTGAAAAACGGCGAGGAATATGTCCGCCAGCGTTACCTTGACACCGTAAAAGCCGTGCCTAAGCTAAAGGGCGAAAGCAGGCTTGAAAGCCGTATGCGCGAGATGTTCGCGCTGAACTTTTACTGGTTTATGCAGTGCCTGCTGGAGCGCAAGGACCGTTGCTCGATGTTCAGCGGACTTGAAGTAAGGGTGCCGTTTTGCGATTACCGCCTGGTTGATTACGCCTTTAATATGCCGTGGAAATTAAAGGCTTACGGCGGCCGTGAAAAAGGCATTGTGCGCAAGGCTTTTGAGGAGATTTTGCCCAAGGAAATTGTATGGCGCAAAAAAAGCCCGTACCCGAAAACTCACAACCCGGAATACTTTAATGCCTGCGCGGAAAGGGTAAAAAATATTCTTAAAAAGAATAATCAGTTAACCGGACTGCTCAGCAAAAGCGGCGTTGAACAAATTATTCAAAATCCTGATTCGGTGGTGTCGCCGTGGTACGGCCAGCTTATGAAGGCTCCTCAGATTCTCGCGTATATTATTGAGCTTGATTACTGGTTTGAAAAATATAAGGTTGAAATAATTTAATAGCTGTGTTATGATAGGAGTATGAACAGGGAAAGATATGTGCGCACGGTCGCTTATTTTAAAAACAACCAAAGAGCAAACCTTTTGCTCACTATAATTTATAAAATACTGCCGAACATTGTTTTTGCCTCTTACATCGCGCTGTTAATATACTGCTGGTTATACAAGCGGAGCAATATTTTAGAGATTACTCTGTTTCCGCTCGGCGTGCTGATTTTCACCACAATCATCAGGGTGCTTATCAACGAAAAGCGTCCGTATGAGGTTTACGGAGTGGAGTCGGTTTTTAACAAACAAACCAAGGGGAAAAGTATGCCCAGCCGTCACGCGGCAAGCACGTTTATAATCGCGATGGCGTTTATGTCGGTAAACCTTCCGCTCGGCATTTTTATGCTCTTTTTGTCGCTGCTTATCGGCGCGTCAAGGGTGCTTTCGGGCGCTCATTTTATCCGCGACGTAGTAATCGGTATGGTAATAAGCGTTGACATAGGCTGGATTATGCTGATTAATTAATTTTAATAACACAAGGTTTAAGGCGTACCGCTTTGGTACGCCTTGCAGTTTGTCAAAAAACTAACTTTTCCGTTAGGGCGATGCCGATAAAGAAACAAATGTGCTGTTTATCAGCCGGGCTTGATTTGGAGTGTAAGCATTGTCATATCGTCCGATTGCTCTGCTCCCCGGGCAAAGCCGTTGATTTCCGAAGTTACGGCGTTCAGCAGATTATCCGCACCACAGGCTTTGTTTTTACGCAAAACTTCCTCCAGCCGCGTTTCGCCGAACAGCCCGCCGCTTTTGTTCTCCGCTTCCGTTACACCGTCGGTATACATAAACAGGCAGTCTCCGGGCTTCATTTTAACCGTGTATTCGGGGAACTCAACATCTTCAAACGAGCCTGCCATAATACCGTTTTCAGTATTCAGCGCGGTCAGCTTGTCTGATATGATATACGGATAGTTATGACCTGCGTTAGAGTAGATCAATTCTTCCGTTTTCGGATTGTACACTGCGACAAATGCCGTAATAAACATCATATTCGGATTATGAGCCGCAAGATTGTTATTAAATTCAAACAGCATTTTTGCGGGAGAGTAACCGAGCTTTGCGTAGTTGTTCAGCAGAGTTATCGCGCGTGCCATAAACAGCGCGGCGGTGATACCCTTGCCCGAAACGTCTCCGATTGCGACAAAAACGCTGCCGTTATCCAATATATGATAATCATACAAATCGCCGCCGACAACCCTTGCGGTCGTCATCGAAGCGTTGATTTTTACCTTGCCGTTTTCAAAGGAGTCCGGTTCCAGTAAGCCCATTTGAATGGTTTGAGCAATGTTCAGCTCGGCTTTTTGGCGGTTCAGCTCCGCAACGTCATCAATGTATTGCTCAAGCTCCTCAGCCATTGTGTTAAAGGAATCTGACATTTCGGCAAGCTCGTCCTTACCCTTGACAGGCAGCTTTTCAAATCCCGAGTCACGGTCTGAGACAAAGCCCTTCATTCTCATGCTGATTTTTTTCAGCGGCTTCGATACCCTGAAATACAGGATGACTGCCGCCGAGATACCTACCGTCAGCGTGACTATAACCATAATAATTGCAAATTCGCGGAATTTCTTATTAAAATCACTTGTTAAGTTGTCGATAGATATCTCGGCTCTGATGAGTGATTTTATTTCCGTTTCGGGATTTTCACTTTCAGGGTTTTTGTAATACCAAACCGGCATATAGCAAACCAGCTTGTCTTCGTCACCGTTTATGATATGGGTGGTGATACCGCTGTCGTCGCCGGCAAAGGCTCTTTTCATTTCATCGGATAAGCCGCCCTCAACGTATTGACCGTTCAAATCATTTGAAAGCTCACTTTCCTGTCTTTCGGCTTGGTGTGCGCTTATTCCGTGCGCTATATATTTTGCGCTGCCGTTCTTCAAATCAGGCAGAATAAGATACACGGCGTCCACATCATATTGAATACAGGCGTTGGTGAAAATGATTACAGCGTCCTTTTCGTCATCAGACCCGGCAACAAGTTTATCGGGATTTATGTAATAGATATGATCCGCCGTGGCACGGGCGGCGCTCGTTACATTCCCGGCCGCTTCGTTAACGATAGTGTTATATGTATAGTTGTATAAAGCGACAAGCATCACAGCCTCAACAGCGGTAATGATAATCAGCAGCCAAAGCGCTACCTTTTTGAATATAGAAGATTTCATACGCACCCCTCCCGATTATCATTATTATACAATATTCCGAGGCGGTTGTCACCAACAA
>ONLA01000035.1 GCA_900318495.1 uncultured Eubacteriales bacterium | reverse complement strand
ATGATGAAATCATCAGGATCATTTCCGCAAGAAAAGCAACAAAAACTGAGCAAAGTGTTTATGAAAAGAATCTGTAAAGGAGGAATCGAAATGTTAGACAATTATGATATAGAAAAACTGAATCCGAGAAAAAACCCTTACGCTAAAAAACTGAAAAAGCAAATCACCATCAATATCGACAGCTCGATCATAGACTATTTTAAAGAACAGGCGCAGGCTACAGGTATTCCTTATCAAACATTGATCAACCTTTACCTGACCGACTGTGTAGAACACAAAAAGAAGCTTAATATTTCGTGGGTGTAAATGAATCACAAAACACCAAACGGTACAGAAAAACAGATTCTACAGACAACCTTTTTCCGAGGTTGTCTGTTTTTTGTTTGACGGATAGACAAAATCAGGCTGAAATGATATAATGATAGAAAGATAAATCAAGTTTTGCCTTGCATTGCAGCATTGTTAATTTGCGTTGCTTGCGGCAATGCACCTATTGATGGTATCATGACTGCGAAAGGAGGCTTTTGCCATGTTAAGCGAGAACATAAAAACAATCAGAAAAGCAAAAGGTCTTACCCAACAGGAACTCGCAGTCAAGCTGAATGTGGTTCGGCAAACGATTTCAAAATGGGAGCAGGGCTTGTCTGTTCCGGATTCCGAATTGCTGCTCGCGCTGTCCGAAGCACTTGAAACTCCGGTCAGCGCTTTGCTTGGGGAGGAAATTAAGGAACCGGAGATGGATGATCTGAAAGTATTATTCCAAAAACTGGAGGTGATCAACCTTCAGCTTTCCCGTAGACAACAATCGCGTAGGAAGATAGCACATTGGCTATTTATCTCATTGGCAATTGTGATCGTGCTTATCACAGCGGTATTATTTTTCCTGAACAGTCCGTACTTGGGATGGAATTTTAACGATCCTGAAACGGCAGTTCTCGGAACTGCTTTCCATTCCTTTGAGTGGGCATTTGTCAGAGTTGCACCGATTGTCCTGATCGGGACGATTGCCGGAATAGTCATGACGAGGAGAAAATGCTAATTGCCGCATTTTTAGCAATTTACGCCATTTACGCCAAACTTACGCCAAACGGTGCAGAAAGTTGTGCAGAGCGAAAACAATCGCATGTTATTTAATGTTCGCAGGCAATCTTATGATGAGATTGCCTGCTTTTTTGTTTTATAGATTGACAGATTATAGAAGGAATGATATAATGATTATAGGATGAATCGGAATTTATGAAGGTGCAAATTTATGATAAAGTACTATGTTAAGAAAAACTGCATACCCATAATTTTTGAGATATTCTTCATCATTTCATGTTTTTTGGTACCTAAAGAATATATCATATATACCAATTGCTTGTTTTATGTATGTCTCTTTATTTATTTTATTTTGAAGAGAGATCTTAATCTTAAAGATTGGTTTTTCAGTTTTAAGAGTGGAAAAAAGTATTGGGAACAAGTTGGATTGACTCTACTGGGGTTTATGCTTGCTTTTGGAATAACAATTGCATTGGAAAACATCTTCCCAAATATTGATACAGGATTTATAGGGTTAAGAAGAAACAGTTGGCTATCTTTGATTATATTCTTTATCTCCACAATAATTCTACCCGCAGTCACAGAGGAGACTTTTTTTCGCAAGAATATGATTCTTTTGCATAGCAAGCAAGCCGTAGCCGTAACAATGACCATCAGTATGTTTCTTTACGCTATAGAGCATGCACTCTCTTGGTGGGGTATATTGCTTACTATGATTTGGGCAATTCCTTTAAGCATTGCGTATATTAAAACGAAGAATATCTATGTTGTAATGACAGCTCATTTTATAGGCAGTTTACTTGGAAATGGGTTTGATGTTATATTTACTGCAATTCAGTTGATATAATAATCAATTCCGGCTGTAGGGATAAAAATTCTGATTTATCGCATTTACTATTATGGCAATCGCAGGCAGCCTTATGTGAGGTTGCCTGATTTTTTATGCCCTGAAACAAATCGCAAACTTCGATTTTCTCCTGTTTCTCATATAATATAAGAAAAAAAGACGGTTCGGATAAACCAAACCGCCGGAAATTATTGGCAGCAATTATAAAAATACGCTGTTGTTAAGAAAAACCCTTGTGAATTAGTTAGTGAAAAACTGTATCCAGTATATATTGCCGTTGATTTCGTAACAGCCTACTCCGATTTTTTTAAACTTAGGATCTAAAATATTATTCCTGTGTCCCTGGGAACTCATCCAATCGTTAACTACGTATTCAGGAGTGGGGTAACCCGAAGCGGCATTCTCACCTGCGTAGCTGTGCGGCACACCTAATTCATCTGCGGCAGTAAAACAATTTTTGCCGTTTGGTCTGGTGTGTGAATTATACTGAGAGAGTTCCTTGACACGAAGATGAGCCACATTTGTAATGGCGCTGTTTGTTGAGAGCTGGGGAAGAGAACGTTTGGCACGCTCTTGGTTGACTAACTTTATTACCTCTTCTTCATAAGCTGTGTGAAATGTGTTGTTGACAGCGGAGGTTCTTGACCAGCTTCCGTAAGCTCTGATAATACCGCCAACCTTTACGCAAGGTCTTACCTGGAAATAGTAATTAGTCTGCTTTTTCGGGTTGTTTACAACGAACTGTCTTTGTGTATCCGTACATATTGCGTAAGTATAAGTGGTTTGTGAGCCGTATCTGTAGGCTACCTGATAGGTGTTGCTTCCGTAAGCTTTATTCCATGAAACGCCCACGGCGTTTGGCTTTGACCACGCCTTGATTGTGGTTGCGCCCAGATAAACATATCCAACGTTTGTCCACGCAAGGTGCTTGTTGTTCTTGTCAAAAGCCTCAACCTGGCAGCAGTAATTCTCAGTTGTCTTGAGGCTGCTTGTGGAAATATGCTTGTCCGCTCCGTAGGGAGTCCAGCTTCTGCCCGTAAGTGCCTTGCTGTTGATAAGGAACTGTACCGACTGAGTGTTTTTGGGATACACGCTTACCTCGTTAAGCTTGAGGTCGGTATAACGACGCCATCTTGTGTTGCCGCCAAAGTAAAGGCGGTACTTGCTTGCGTTTGAAACCTTGTTCCAAACCACGTTGAAGCAGTTCTGTCCTCTTACCAGATTGAGCTGCGGAGAAGCCGTAGCAGCCGCAGAAGCCGATAAGGTCATCGCCGAAAATGAGCCCATGAGTACGGTGCAAACCAAAATCAGCGATAAGATGGATTTTTTGATTGTTTTCATTGCTTGATTCCTCCAAAAATTTTTTTGTTTCCTAAAAAGACCATCTTAATTTTTATAGCATAAAATGCTGTAAAAGTCAATGCGAACCGATAAATCAAATAAAAAAAGATGCGGAAAATAATAAAAATGCTATGTATGCTGGTCGTGGAGGGTTTTCTGCTTGTCGGCGGAGTTATCACGGCTGTTGTTCCAAATGACAGCGTCACGGTAGATGTCGGCTCAAACACTAAGATTAATTTCGACACAAATTACTTCGGTATGGACGGTGAGCAATATTATTTTAATATTGGCGATAAAAAGCTGTATATCGGTCAGTTCAGTACCGACGGTTATGAAATTAAAAACGAAAACGGCAACATTAACCTGAATACTAACAATCAAAGCAGGCATTATGATATGAATACCGCCCTGTGGTGGATAGTTTGTGAGGCTATAGCATTGTCGGCAGTTATCGTAGCTTTGTATTTCTTCAAATCGCTGATGAAGCAATTTATGATTTGTGATACTCCGTTCAGCGACGGCATAGTCAAGAAAATGCGCGCATTTGCAATCGCACTTATCCCCTGTATGGCTGTTTACCACGCCGTAAACTCCGTGAAAAATAGTATTCTCGGAAATGAAGGCGACTCAGGTCTGATCTTATCTGCCGTTTTTGTGTTGGTGATCTTTGTACTGACGATGATTTTCAAATACGGCGCCGAGCTCCGGAAGGAACATGACGATACTGTCTGAGGTGAATTATGGGAAGAATAATAGTAAGGCTTGACCGCGTGATGGCAGACCGTAAGATAGGGCTGAACGAGCTGTCTGAGCAGGTCGGGATATCTAATGTTAATCTAAGTAAGCTGAAAAACGGCCACATCAGCGCCGTTCGTTTTTCCACGCTGACAGCGATATGTGAGGCTCTGCGCTGCCAGCCCGGTGATTTGCTCGAATATGCAGATGATTAGGCACAAATTACAAATTGACTAACATATTTCCAATAAAATTTTTGGGTTTTGCTGGACTTTTGTGCCGAAAATGTGCTATAATATTATGAAACTGAAAAAACACTACCCGGAGGTCATCTAATATGAACAAAATTATCAAGGCGTTTGCCTCAAAAACCGCATTCAGGGTTTTGCATATGAAAAAGTCCACAAAAATTGCTCTCGGCGTTACAGCCGCGGCAACAGCCGCCGCAGCAGGTGCTTTCGCCATAAAGGCGCAGCAGGCTAAAAAGCAGGAGCGCAGCGTAAAGAGCCTTGTGGTTGAGGACGCAATCAAAAGGCTGCCAATCCGTTCTTCCGCTCAGGAATCTTACGAGGAGGCTCTCGAGCAGAGCAGCCGTCCCTATGTGCTTCCCGAATACGCAAGAAATAACATCGGCTTCAGCGAATACGACGACTTTACCGACACTTTTGTTTTGCAGCCCCGTGAAAAGTATTCCGACTTTGTTATTTTCTACATCCACGGCCACAACTTCTGGTCGGATCCCTCAAAGGTTCACTTTAAGTTTTACAGAAAGCTTGCGGACACCCTCGGCGCCGAGCTTATTCTTCCGGTATATCCCAAGGCGCCGACCTATCATGTAGCCGACGTTCACGAAATGCTGCTTAGCCGCTATCAGTATCTTATTAATGAAAAGGAAATCAATCCCGAAAACATCATCTTTGCCGGCGACGCGGCAGGCGGCGGACTTGTTCTTTCGCTGCTGCAAAGGCTGAAATATCAGGTTATCCCGATGCCCGGCCGTGCGGTATTAATCTCACCGTGGCTCGACATTACCAACTCAAATCCCGATATGCAGGCGGTTCAGGGCACCGATCCTCTGCTCAACGTTGACAAGCTCGCGTTCCAGGGCAAGGAATACGCAGGCGAGGTAGACCTCGAAAGCCCCGTTGTAAGCCCCATTTACGGCGACCTCAAGGGTTTACCGCCCATGACCGTAATCACCGGCACGCACGACATTCTCAGCGTGGACACACTCAACCTTGAAAAAATTGCCGACGCTCAGAATCTCGACATCAATACCTTTGTGTTTGTTAACCAGCTTCACTTCTTTGTTGGACTTCCCATTCCCGAGGCAAAGGAAGCGCTCGAAATTATCGCCGAAGAAGTTTTCGGGGTAGACGAGTGTGAATGTGAGGAATGTATAACCGACGAACCCTTGGAGCCTGCCGCAGAGCCCGAAGAAGAAATCGCGGACGACGCCGGGGTTGACGAAGCCGAAGCACCTGAAGAAGACGCAATAGTAATCGATTCTGTTGACATCGACGATATTAATTTTTGACATTAGACATTATAAAAGAGCGCCGTAAAAGCGCTCTTTTTTTGCGTTTATTTGCCGAATGATATTTGCTTTTGAATCAAGGTGGAATCCTTAATTGAAATAAAGCCGTCGCGGTTTGTGTCCGCCGCCTTGCTTTGCTTTTCGTTCGGTTTAATTATTTTGGCTACTATTCTTTGAACAAGCGTAGCGTCGCTGATATTAACCTTGCCGTCCAGATTGGCGTCGCCGATAATAATTTCCGGTTCAGCCGCCGCAGTGGTAGCTATATACGGTTCCTCAGGCGAGGTAGTATAAACCGGCGCGGTAGTATACATTGACGGTATAGTGGGCGGATAGGTAACATCCCAAGCCGGCGAGGTGTAAGGCTCCGTCAGGCTGTCTGAAATATTGCCGTCGAAAGGAATCTGGCTTTTCATCATAACTACGTCGCCGCCGCGAATCTCAATGTCGTCCGGGTTCGCCTTGTCCCACACAAAGGTAAGGTCGGCTTTTGTTTTGTTAAAGAACGCAAAATAATTTCCGCCCTTTTCATCGTAAAGGCTGTTTCCGTCGGACTTAATACCGTGATAAATACCGCTTGCGTGTACGGTTGTGTAGTCAATTACAAAGTAATAGGGTGCGTCGGACGCGGGAACGTCCTTTAATGTGCCGTAAATCAAATTGCTGTTATGCGGCATTTCCTGATCCAAACTCAAAGAAGGCAGTGCGCCGTTTTTAAAATAGACATTAGCGTCAACGTTGTTGTGATCCAGCGAAATATCCTCATAAATCACATCCGGATAAGAAGGTGCTGTAGTATTATAATCCTCAACGGTTGTTTGAATTTCGGTATAGCCGACAGCCTCCTTTGGAGAAGCAGCCGAAACGTTTACAGCCAGCGCTGTGATTCCGCACACTGTCAAACCCAGCGCTGTAAGTACAGACGTAACCTGTTTAACGGTATTCTTCATATATAAAATCTCCTTTTTGCGTTTTTAATTATTATATCAGAAAATACAGAATTTTACAATTGTTAATACTTATAAATAATTAAACTAAGTTTTGTGGATAATTACAGCTTATACTAATTATTAGGTATTAGTATTATTTTTCGTGAACGTGCTTTCCGCTCATATGCTCAATTGTCATCTCAAGAACGCAAACTCTGTTTTCGAATTTTTTAACTTCTTCGTCAACTTCTTTTTCGTCGGGGTAATACTTCATTCCCAGCAGCTTAGCTTTTTTTAATATTTCATTTTTCTCTGAAAGAATTTTAACTCTGCCGAAGCAAATTACGCTGTTAAAGTAATACGACCAGTCCGCGTCGCTTTTAACGCCCTTGTCAAGCACGCAAAAGCTCGCCTTGCCGCAGGCTTTAACCGCGTCAAGCTTGTGTCCCTCCTTGGCGCAGTGAAAATACAGCCTTCCGTCCTCATAAACAAAGTTCAGCGGCACGGTGTACGGATAACCCCCGTCGCCCAGCACAGCCAAAACTCCGCGCGGTTCATTTTGTAAAATCTCAATACATTTTTCACTGTCAAGCTGTTGCTTAAACCTTCTCATACCTCTGAACATAAAACGACCTCCGCTTTTATATTATAAAACACTCGTGTTTATTTGTAAATAATTCATCACAAAAATTCCAAAATTAATTGCATTTTACAGCAGATTGTTATATAATAAAAGATAATGCAAAAACAAGTGAGGAGAACAAATATGTTAGAACTAAAGAACATTTCCTTTACCGTGGGCGAAGGCGCGGAAAAAAAGACCATTATCCGCGACCTCAGCCTTACAATTGAAAACGGTAAGTTCGTAGTTATTACAGGTCCCAACGGCAGCGGAAAGTCAACCCTCGCGCGTATAATTATGGGTATCGAGCAACCGTGCGAAGGTAAGATTATCTTTGACGGCAGGGACATCACCGGGCTTAATATTACCGAGCGCGCCAAGCTTGGAATCAGCTTTGCGCTGCAGCAGCCCGTGCGCTTTAAAGGTATCCGCGTTCACGACCTTCTGCAAATTGCCGCCGGAAAAAAACTCAGCATCAACGACGCGTGCGACTATCTTTCCGAGGTGGGACTCTGCGCGCGCGATTATATCGACCGCGAAATCAATTCATCGCTGTCGGGCGGCGAACTGAAGCGCATTGAAATCGCAACGCTTCTCGCGCGTAAAACCAAGCTCAGCGTGTTTGACGAACCCGAGGCGGGAATCGACCTTTGGAGCTTCCAAAACCTTATCCGTATTTTTGAAAATATGCGAAACGAAATCAAGGACAGCTCAATTGTGATAATCTCGCACCAGGAGCGAATTCTTAATATCGCCGACGAAATTGTTTTGCTTGTAAACGGTCAAATCAAAAAAACAGGCACGGCAGATGAAATTTTGCCCGAGCTTGTAGGCACAACCGCGGCTGTAGACGCCTGCGACAGATTGAAGTAAGGGGGAAGGGCAGTGCTTAATTTAGACGCAATTCAGCAAAGAATATTAGCCGAGGTTGCCGACCTCCACGAGGTTCCGGCAGGAGCCTATAACTTTCGTGTAAACAGTCAGCTCGCCGGCAGACACACCACGGCGAACATTGACATAATCAGCAAGGAAAACGGTTCGGGAATCGACATCTTCATCAAGCCTAACACCAAAAACGAAAGCGTTCACATTCCCGTTGTAGTCAGCGCCACGGGCATAAAGGAAACGGTATATAATGATTTCTTCATCGGCGACAACTGCGACGTGGTGATTGTGGCAGGCTGCGGAATCGACAACTGCGGCAGCCACGACGCCGAACACGACGGAATTCACCGTTTTTATGTCGGTAAAAATTCAAAGGTTAAGTATGTTGAAAAGCATTACGGCAGCGGCGACGGCGAGGGAAAGCGAATCCTGAACCCCGTGACCGAGGTCTATATGGAAGAAGGCAGCTCTATGGAAATGGAAATGGAGCAGATTAAGGGCGTTGATTCAACCGACCGAATGACCATTGCCGAGCTTAAGGATGACGCAAGGCTTGTTGTCAAGGAACGCCTTATGACTCACGGCAGCCAGTTTGCCAAAAGCGGATATCAGGTTAGTCTCAACGGCAAAAATTCCACCGCCGACGTTGTGTCGCGTTCGGTAGCGCGCGACACCTCAAACCAAACCTTTAACGCCAGAATAACAGGTAACGCGCCGTGCAGCGGTCACACCGAGTGCGATTCTATCATAATGGACGAAGGCAAAATACTTGCCATTCCTTCGCTTGAAGCAAACAATGTTGACGCAATGCTTGTTCACGAGGCGGCAATCGGCAAAATTGCCGGTGACCAGCTCATAAAGCTTATGACTCTCGGACTCACCGAAGCCGAAGCCGAGGAGCAAATAATCAACGGCTTTTTAAGATAATTCTAATAAATAATAAAGACAGGCAGTTCAAAATCAAACTGCCTGTCTTTTTGCAAGTATTTTTAGTTGTTTGATTATCCCTTAACAGCGCCCGAAACAACACCTTCAATGATGTATTTCTGGCACGCGAAGTAGAACGCTACAATCGGAATAATACTAAGCACAACCAGCGCCATAATAGCGCCGTTGTCGGTTTGACCGTAGCTTCCGTTAAGGAACTGCATATGAATCGGAATTGTTCTGAAATCTCCGTCCAAAATCAGGTAGGGGAGGAGGTAGTCGTTCCAAATCCACATTGTTTCAAGAATAGCAACCGAAATAACCGTCGGCTTCATAATGGGCAGAACCACGCCGAAAAATGTTTTCAGCGGTCCCGCGCCGTCAACATCGGCGGCTTCCTCAATTTCTATAGGAATGGATTTTACAAAGCCCGAGAACATAAACACCGACAAACCCGCGCCGAAGCCGAGGTATATCAGCAAAATGCCCCACGGAGTAATAAGCTTAAGCTTGTTGGCTGTGTCCGAAAGTGTAAACATTACCATCTGGAACGGAACAACCATCGAAAAAATGCAGAAATAATAAATTATTTTGCAGATAATGGTGTTTGAACGCTGAATGTACCAGGCGCACATCGAAGTGCAGAGCAAAATCAGGAACACGCCGCCCAGCGTGATAAACAGGCTCCACAAAGCCGCTTCCCAAAACGGATAGTTACCAAAGGTCATACCTTTAACGTAGTTTGCGAATCCGTTAAAGCTTTCGGCAGTCGGGAATGCGAAAAGATTTCGGCTTATATCCTCGTTGGTTTTGAATGAGTTAAAAAGTACAATGACAATCGGCATAACATAAAAAACCGAAACGATTGAGAAAATAACCGTTAGAATTTTCATACCGACAGTTTGCTTTTTTCTTTTTTTAGGTTCTTTAGCTGTTACTTTTGCCATTAAGCCTGCACCTCTTTTCTTCTTGTGAGGAACAGCTGCAGCAGCGAAATAACTACTACAATAAGGAAGAAGATAACACCCTCAGCCTGTCCTACGCCTTTGGCGCTTCTGCCTTCTCCGTAGAAGGTTTTGTAAATGTTCAGCGCCATCATACGCGTTGTCCAGATTCCGTCCTTAAGCGGCGCGCCGCCTGTGAGCGCAAGGTTCTGGTCAAACAGCTTGAAAGAGTTTGTAAGTGTAAGGAACGAGCAGATTGTGATGGAGGGCATCATCATCGGCAGCGTTACCTTTGTAAGTAATTGTCCTTTGTTTGCGCCGTCAATTTTAGCCGCTTCATAAAGGTCTGACGGAACATTTTGGAAGCCGGCAATGTAAATAATCATCATATAACCTGCCTGCTGCCAGCACATCAGAATAACCAGTCCCCAAAAGCCCATATCGCTGTTGGTAACCAGTGAAGGCATATCAAGGTTTCTGAGTATGCCGTCAAAAATCTGATGCCAGATATATCCGAGAATAATTCCTCCGACGAGATTAGGCATAAAGAACACGGTTCTGAAAACATTTGATCCGCGAATTCCTATTGTCAGTCCGTAAGCGACGAAAAACGCAATAAGGTTAATAAGAATCAGGCTTACAACAACAAAACCAATTGTAAACCAGAAGGATCTTAAAAAGCTGTCGTCCTGAAAAGCCTTTAAGTAGTTGTTAATACCGACAAATTTGGTTTTTGAAACAATTTGAAACTGAAAGAACGACAAATATATTCCGCGAATAAACGGATAAATAAATCCGATAACAAATGCCGCAAACGTAGGAAGAACAAAGATTAAAGCGTACAGCTTTCTTTTTGGTTTTTTAAACATTTCTTTGCCTTTCTTTTTACAGGAAGGGATCCGGCTTGTCGCAAAAACCGTAACACATAAAAGCAGGGGTCTGTCTTGACCGAATCGTGGTTTAGCTTCAAAAGCTTGTTCATAGTCCACCGGCCGGACAAGACACGACCCCTAAATTTGTTTTATGTTAGTTTTTTAATGCTTTGCTGTTTAGCCGAAAAGCCGTTTCCCTGAATTTATTTTGCTGAATTAGATTAGCCTTTAAGTCTTATTCCGCAGCCTTTGCCTTTTCTGTTTTCCAGTTGTCAACAAATGCCTTGGTTACAGCGTCCCATTTGCCTGTGCCGGCAGCGTACTGAGTAAGAGCAGCGCCTACGCCGTCCTTCCACTCTTCGCTGGGCATTGTTGTGAAGTTCCAGCTAACGGGAGTTTTGCCTGCTTTTGTAAGCTCGGTATCAATCTTAACAAGGGCGTTCTTTGACTCTTTTGCAGCCTTGAAAGGAATAGTGAAGTTCATGCTTTCAGCCATAGCCTTTGTGCCTTCTTCGCTTGATACACACCAGTTGATGAATTCAAGTGTAGCTGCCTTGTCGTCATCGCTTGCGTTGGTGTTTACGCACCAATAGTTCTCTGTACCTGTGCAAAGACCCTGCTTAGCTTCGTCGCCTGCGCCGATGTAAATCGGGAGCATACCCATTTCGTCATCCTTAAGAGACTTGGAAATCGCGTCGTATTCCCAAGTACCGTTCTGGAAGAATACAGCCTTGCCGTCCTTGAACTCTGTCTCGGCGTTCTCGCCTGTCTTTGAAGCGAGCTCGGTGGGCTTGCAGGTTGAATCTGTAATATAAAGGTCAAAAATCTTCTTGTAGTTGTCAAGATATGTGCCCTTAAGCTCCTTAGCGTCTGTTACGCCTGCATCCTTATACTCGAAGTAGATAGGAAGGTTGGCAAGGTGAGTCTTGAATCTCCAGTCTGATGAAGAATCCATACCTGCCGATGTGAACGCGCCGTCAACGCCGAGCTTGTCCTTGTTAGCCTGAATTTCGTCGGCAACAGTCTTAAGCTTGTCGAAGCTGTTGATGTCTTCAATCTTCTTAACTGTAGCGTAATCGGAATCACAGTACTTCTGAAGGAGAGTTTTGTTGTAAATAATACCGTAGGTCTCAATTACATAGGCAACACCCTTAACCTTGCCGTCCTCTTTAAGAGCAAAGTCCTCGGAAGTAAGGTTCTTAACGATCTCGGAATTTGTAAGATCGTCGCAGAAATCGCCCCATTTAGCCAGACCTACGGGTCCGTTAACCTGGAACAGTGTGGGAGCAGTGTCTTTGTTCATTTCAGAAGTAAGAGTCTGCTCATAAGTGCCTTCGGCAGCAGTCTTAACTGTTACCTCAACGCCCTTTGCCTTGGTGTACTCTTTTGCGAGCTCCTGCCAAGCCTTGTCCTGCTCGGGCTTAAAGTTTAAGTAATAAACCTTGCCCTTTGAAGCGTCGCCCTTCTTTTCAGAACCGGAAGCGGCTGAGCCTGAGGCTGAGCTTGAGTTGCCGCCGCAGCCCGCAAGCGCTGTGCCTGCCATCAATGCCGCAAGAACAAGAGCGGACGCTCTTTTGAGATGTGTCTTTTTCACGTGAATCACCTTTTCTAAAATATTTATCCGATATTCCGCCGGATACACGTCGAAGGCAAATGTAAGCCTTCTGTTTAAATAATAATATCATTTTACGTTGTAAAAATCAAGCAAAATTTTTGTTACATTTTCAAAAAATTGGTGAAGTTTTTTGCGCATTGCCGTTTTAATTACAAACCGATAACCTATTAACCGCGCCATAAGCGAATAGTTAAACAATATTTCATTTTTCGAATTAAAGAACACAATTTTGTAATAAATGTAAAAACGGAATAATATTGAAAATCCTTGCGCAATTATGATATACTATCCTTTGAAAAAGCTATCAGAGGTAATAGGAATGAAAAACAAAAAACAAAATTCGTTAACGGTTTTCTTTACACAATTCCCCAAGCTTGTGCTTGCCGGAGTTATATTCTCGGCGTTTTTTGCGGCGTTTATGTCGTTAACAATTTTAGCCGGCAAGTTTTCCGGTTTTGATAATATTCTTGTGTGGGGACTCGGAATAATTCCGTCGGCTGTTTTTTTGCCCGGGCTTGTAATGGTTGTAAGAAAATACTCTGCCGAAAAAGCATTTGTTCCGGTAATTCCAACGTTTTTTAAGGCGGTAAGGGAAAATTTCAGGGACTTTATTTTTCACGGCTTTGTAATGTACCTTATTTTTGCTTCGTCGTTTTTTGCCATTCTGTATTATTTTACACAGGCGCAGACCGATATCGTTTTCGCTTATATCCTTGTAATTTACATTCTTTTCACGGCAATAATGATTCTTATGCTGTTTTATCTTCCGCTTATGGCTGTAACCTATGAGCTTAGGTACCGTGACCTTTACAAAAACTCGCTGCTTATGATTTTCGGAAAAATACTTACAAACATAATAACCTTTATAATGGTAGGCGTGCTTGCCGGAGCTTCGGTTCTTCTGCTTGTTTTCACCGACGGCGCGTTAAGAATTCTCTCGATAATTTTAATCACCGCGTTATTGCCGATGCTTGTTACATATATTGTGGTTTCAATGATTTCAAAGGGTATGCAGGAAAATATGGGCTCCTTTGTAAATAAAAATCCGCAGCCTCAAAACGAGCTTTCCGAAGAAGAAAAGCAAACAGTAAAAAATACAAAAACCGACGATGACTATATATTTATAAACGGTAAAATGGTGAAAAATCCAAATAAAAAATAATCGGCAACAGGGAGCCGTCAAAAGCTCCCTGTTGTCTTTATATTTCGTTTAGTTTTTTGTTTAGCAGCGCGACGGGCAGTCCGACCACATTAAAATAATCGCCTTTAATCTGCTTCACAAGCAGCGCGCCCTTGCCCTGAATACCGTAAGCCCCGGCTTTGTCCGAGGTTTCGCCCGTGGCTATGTATTCCTCA
>ONLA01000033.1 GCA_900318495.1 uncultured Eubacteriales bacterium | reverse complement strand
CACCGCACCCATACAACGGAGGCGCCTTGCAAGGACGACAACGCAGTATTGCGGAAAATAGACCGCAAAGATTGGCTACTTTTTATTAGGTATTAGTATTAAACACCGGGACGGCTCTGTTTTTTATAATAACGGAAATAACAAAAATTTAAGTTGTACGCAACCTTATTAACCTCCCCTGCCGTATTACTTACAGAGGAGGGGATTTTGTGAACAGGGAAGATGTTTATGCCGGTCTGACCTTTGAGCAGGCAGTGCGTGAATACGCCGACACCGTTACCGGCGTTTGCGTTATGCGCCTGCAAAATATGTCGGACGCAGAGGATTGTTTCCAAAACACCTTTGTTAAGCTGTACACCAAATCTCCAAAATTTAAAACCAGGGAGCATCTTAAGGCATGGCTTATTCGTGTTGCCGTTAACGAGTGTAACGATTATATGCGAAAAAACAGGCGAGAGACAACGCTTTCCGGACAGGAGCAGAGCATACAGTTTAACCACAGCAAAAGCGATATGTCCTGGGCGCTGTCAAGAACTCCGCCGCTGTACCGCGAGGTTTTGTACCTTTATTACCGCGAGGATTACAAGATACAGGAAATTGCCCGTATCCTCGGCAAAAAAGAAAACACGGTTAAGTCGCTGTTAAGGCGCGGCAGAGAGATTGTAAAACAAATTTACGGAGGTGAGGAGAATTGAACGACTTTAACTTTGATGAATATAAAAATCTTAAAACACCTGAAAGCTGGATAGATAACGCGGTGATGATTCCCGATGTTACAAAAAAGCCGAAACGGTTTCCGCTTAAACTGAGCATAATAAGCACGGCGGCTTCGGTTGTTATCGTCACAGCGGTTATTCTTACGCTGAGCATACAAACAGGGAACAAGCTGCCCGCGCCCGGAAATTCAGTTGCTGTTCACGCAATTGAGGAAACCTCTCCTTCAACCGAACCTGCCGGAAACAGCGCAAGCCGGAATCAGTATAAGGAAAAAACGCCGCAAGCCGCGCCGCAGCCCCGCGCCGGCGAAACCAATAGCACGCCGCAAGCCGGGGAAATCTCAGTAAACGGCGCCGGGTCTGAAAACGGCGTTTCTTACTCAGCCGAAGCTTCACGCGCGGCGGAATCCGTCACAAATGAAACTAAGCCTGCCGAAAAACAAAAATCCGCAAAGGAAACCACGCCCGAAATCAATACCACAGCCGCTGCCGAACCCGAAATTACACAGCCCGGTGAAAGCACAGTGCCTGCGGAAACACAGCCCGTGGAAGCTATGCCGACGGAAAACGGTGATGACAAGGTATTCGGCGGAAATATAAGCGTTTCCTACAACAGCGGAAACAGATTGTTTTACAGTGACAACGCTTATTTTCATATTACACAGGACTGTACGGAGTTTTCGGAAAAGTATTCGGAAGCCGAGCGCGCCACCGTAACCGCGGTGGGAGCGTCCGATGGCTCCGAAATTATTAAGCAGGCAGTGATAAACCCGAAGGACAAGGGAATTCACCTGAATAACAATGAGTCGTACACAATTGAAATTTACAACGACACAGGATTCAGCCAAACATTCACCATTTATATTCATAATTAAAAGAGGAGGTAATTTTATGAAAAAAATAATATCGGTATTACTGGCGGCAATACTGCTTTCATCTGCTTTTGCCGTTCAGGTCAACGCAGTTGAAACGGAAAAAGCGGATGATACACAGCTGTACTATGACGAGTTCATAAATTACCTTTGGCCCGATTATGATGAGCACAAGGCATTTTATGACGAAATAAAGAAGTATACCTATTACAAAGAAGTTTACCGTCACGACACAAACGGCGCTGAGGACTGGGTGCTTATCAGCGCGTACGGCGGTATGAATTTGGAGGAACTAACCGCGCATATATTGTTCGGCATGGCGTTTTCCAATCCTAATATTATGGTTCCGTTTACTTACGGTTACGGTGTGTACAATGTTTCGGAAAATAAGTTTTACGATCTTCCGGAAATTAAAGATGAAACCAAGTTCCCGGGTATCGGTGAAGCGCTTGAGAAATGCGGAATCGGAATAAAGCTTGAAGAGCCTGTGTTCGGCGATAATCTGATTTGTAAGGACGAATTTATTAAAAAGGCGAACAAAGAACTTTTTAATAACTCAAATTATCCCGGTGAAAAACTGATAAAGTATTACGATGAGCTTAGTCATCACTACACCGACGGCAAGCTTGACTGGGTGCTTGTTAACGCCGAATACTATTTGGATTATTTAAACGCGGATATGCGCTCAAAAACCAGTTACTATAATTTCGGCGACTGTGTAATAAAAAACGAGCACCATATGTCAAAACCGTTTTACAACACCTACGGAATTTATGTGCCTTCGGAAAAAATATTTTACAGCCTCGACAACAGACTTTTGAAAAGCCCCGAAAAGTTCCCTGAGCTTGAAGAAACCGTTTACAGACTAAAGCTCGGCAGGCTGATGTATGAGCAGGAAAGCAACAGTAACGAGGTATTTTTCGCTTACCAAAAGAAAAACCTCGGTGAAAAATTTCCGCTGGTACAAAAAATTTCGTCAGGCAACTACAACCTGTATGCCGTATGCGTACCGTTTTACGGCAACAGCAATAATTTCGGCTTGGATGAAAACGGAACACCGTTAAAAATAAAATGTGAGCTTTTATTTGAAAATGACGATTATCTGTACTTTTCCGCCGATATTTCAAAGGCAGGAGTTATGGAGCCGGGAGCGGATTACATTCTGCAGTTCTCGTCAGGAGCAATGACATGGAACCTTACCATGACTAAGGAATGCTTGGGCGACACCGTTGTTATGACCGGCGAATCGGTATCCGACAGCGATATGGAAACATATTATTTTGTCGAATGGAAAAACAATCCGCAGTGCGGTATGCAGGCGCGGCTTTTGCCGTCGAACACTCTTTGGTGCGCCGGTAAGGGATGCACTTATCTTCCCGTTCACTGCCCGAAGGCGGCGTTTGTTTCGGACGCTTTAAGCAAATATTTGCTTACATCTTATCAGTTAAAGGACGCCGTTAAAGCAAACCTAAACGCAAGCTTTGCCGACGCAGGCAAAAACCGGGCAAATTGCGAAGCTCTGGGGATTAATCCCGTTGATGTATACGCTCAATACGCCGACGACAATTCCGCGGCTCTGATTAACGGAGAACCGCAGCAGCTTGAGCTGAACAGTCAGGAGGTTTCGGCTGTACTTTACAACGGCAGATATTACGCGGACTTGGAATATATCGCAAGGGTACTCGGACTGACCGAAGCGGAAATACAGGCGTATAACGAAAAGGAAAACGCGGAAATTGGCGATGTAAACAACGACGGAGTTGTAAACATTGCGGACGCGACCACCGTTCAAAAATCCGTCGCCAAGCTTGCGGCGCTGAATTACAGAATGTTGTTAAGAGCCGATTTCAACAGAAACGGCAAGGTTGATATTGACGACGCAACCTGTATCCAGAAAAGAGCCGCAAAGCTGATTTAGAAATATTGATATAAAGACGGCACAGGGCAATTTAAGCTCTGTGCCGTCTTTTTGAGTTATTTTTTCAGCCAGTCAAAATTACGCTTTATTCCCTCTTTGCCGCCGCAGAAAAATTCGGGAACATACTCCTTGATTTTGGGGAGCATTCCGATTCCGTCCGGAGTGTGAGGCGGAAGCTGCCAGAAGTCGTGAGCGCAGTAGGTGTTGCCCTCGATGATTTCGGGACCGTCGGGAGTTGTGGCAACGTCCCAGCCTACATAGCGGATTTGCGGAGTAACCTTCGCAGCTTCGAGCACCATCTTTACAGCCTCTTTAACAAAAGGAATTGTGTAGCCCTGAAGATGAACGTGGGTTTCGGGATGTTCCTCATATATTATGCCCTTTACGGTGTCGCCCGAATGAGCAGGGTAAAGGATTTTGCCTGTTTCGGGATCAACGGGCGTAAACAGACAGTTATTGTCAATAATACTGCCGCCGATTCCCATTTTCTGCACGATATAAAGCACGTGCGGCTCGCCCTTGCTGTCGAGCACGGTGATGATTCTCATACTGTTTACGGCGTTGGGATAAAGCCTTGCTACGTCAGGATGCTGCGTGATGTTGTCCTCGAGGATGCAGAACTGCTTGTCCTTGAGGTATTTGTAAAGCTCGTCAAAGCTTTTGTAATCGCTGATTTTTATGCGCTCGCAGCCGTGGCCGCACTCGAGATCCTGCATTTTGCAGAAAATGTATTCGCGCTTTTCGCAGAATTCCCTTACCTCTTCCCTGCTTGCCTTTTGAAGCTGAATAAAGCCGCGGCGCACGCAGTTTTTGTAAAGCTCGTTGAACTCGTCCTTGTTTTCGAGGAAGTGGTCATAGTCGTAGTTGTTCATAAATGTATTGAACTTTTTGCTTACAAGGCGGGTAACGTAGGTTGATCGCTGTTTTTTATTTAGATTGTAGAACGCGAAAATTTGGTAGTCGTAATAACCCGCGCCGTATTTTTTTGCGCAGTATAGCATATCGAAAAATATTTTTACGCTGCTTTTGCCTGAACGCTCGTGACAGGTTTTTACAGCCGTTTTCATTTTGCCGAAGCTTGCGCTCTTCAAAATTCTGAATATATAATTTGACATTGTTCTCTCTCCTTAACTCGCTTATGCCTCGTAAATTCTGGGCACTCGCTTTGAAATGCCGCAGACGATTTCATCAACGTTTCTGCCGAGCAAATCCGCCATCCACAATACGCTGAGCTTGTCGTCAAGCAGGCTTACGGTGTCGCCGCGCTTAACCTCGCCGATATCCGTCACATCAACCATAAACTGATCCATACACACCCTGCCTATTATGGGCGCTTCGCTGCCGTTTATCCGCACCTTGCCGATGTTTGACAGCTCTCGGCTGTAGCCGTCGGCAAAACCCACGGGGATTGTGGCGATTTTTGTAGGGCGCTTGGTAACATAGGTTCCGCCGTAACCGACCTCGGTGCCTGCCGGAACCTCCTTGACCATAACAACATAGGTGTACCAGCTCATCACCTGGCGGAAATCAGCCTTTTCCCATTCGTCCTCGTCAACCGGGCAAAGCCCGAACAAAATGTCGCCCGGGCGAACCGCGTCAAGACGGGTTTCGGGACGCAGCAGAACGGCAGGGCTGTTTGCGACGTGCTTGCACGGAATGCGGACGCCCTCGGCTTCAAGAAGCTCGATAAGCCTGATGTATTTTTCAAACTGAGCCTTCACGCTGAGTCCGTCAGGCTCGTCTGCGCGCGAAAAATGAGTGAACGCGCCTTCTATTTTAAGGTTGGACATTGAATTAATGCGCTTGATTACCTCTACCGAGCTTTTGTCTGCGGCAAAGCCGATTCTGCTCATACCGGTGTCGATTTTGATGTGGACAGGCTGAACAATGCCGCTCCACCTTGCGAGCATATTGAGCTTTTCGGCGGTATCTAACGAGAAGATTGCCGGGGTAAGGTTGTATTTTATCAGGTTTTCAAGCTGCAAATCACAGGTGTCGCCGAGCAAGAGAACAGGTTCGGTGCAGCCTGCCTTTCGCAGCGACGCGCCTTCCTCCCACACCGCTACGGCGTAGCGTTCGATTCCGCATTTTTTGAGCGTGGGGTATATTCCCTTTTCGCCGTGTCCGTAGCCGTCGCCCTTGAGCACAGCCATAATTTCCACACGGCTGCCCACGATTGAGCGGATTCTGTTTACATTGTGTTCAAGCGCGCCGAGGCTTACTACCGCTTCGGTTCGCTGCGCAAGCTTTCTCAATTCAAAGCCCTCTTTCGGGTTATTTCTTTTCAACTTTGACTATTCTATCACAAAGTTACGGTTTTTACAACAATTGCCGTAATATTCCATTTTATGTACAAAAATAAAAGGCAGACAGCTTTTTTATTGCATAAAGCTGTTGTCTTTCAAAGAATCGGGGAGGCCGAAATGACCTCCCCTGCTTAGGTTTGTTTAATTGTATCAGCCGTTGTAATCTGACCAGCCGTTGTCATAAATTTTGCCTGCCTGCAAATCGAGGTCGGCGGTTTTTCCGCTGTCGTCGCCCTTGGTGAAGATTACCTTGGTGGCGCCGCTTGGAATTGACACGCTGTAAACGTTGTTGCCTTCGCTTGTCATATCTACGCCCGGCCATGACATCATCTGGGTGTTTGAATCGCTCCAGAAGTATGCCTTTACGGGGCTCCAGTTTGCGCTGTTTCGGAAGTAAACCTTTGAGGTGTCAGCCTGTCCGCCCTGTGTGGGTGTTGTTGAGCCGCCGCCCGAAACGTTTGTCCAGCTTCCGTTAACATACATCTTGCCTGCCTGGAGGGTGAGGTCGGCGGTTTTTCCGCTGTCATCGCCCTTGGTGAAGATTACGTAGGTCGCGCCGGAGGGAATCTTCGCGCTGTAAACATTGTTGCCTTCGTTGGTCATATCTGTACCCGGCCATGACATCATCTGGGGATTTGAGTCGCTCCAGAAGTATGCCTTTACGGGGCTCCAGCCGGCTGTGTTCTTAAAGTATACCTTTGTTGTGTCAACTACCGGAGCCGGAGTTGTGGGTGTTGTGGGAGTTGTGGGATCTTCGCCGTACATATTTCCGCAGCTTCCCGACTGGGTGTACTGGTGCGAGAGGAAGTACTGAACCATTGTGGCGTCCTTAACGGTGATTGAACCGTCGGTGTTAACGTCAGCCGCGGCTGCGTACTTGCCTGTGAGTGTCTTCATCTTTGCGACGTGCATCTGAATTTCGGTCGCGTCGCTGATTGTTACGGTGTTGTCGCCGTTGGCGTCGCCGATCATATACTTTCCTACAGAGCTTGTGGGTGTTGTGGCAACGGTTACGGGAGCCGGTGTTGTTACAACCTCGGCGGGGTTTTCATCGTAGAATACGGCGATGCCTGTTGAACCAACCTGACCGCTGATTGTGCTTTCGGTTACAGTCCACTTGGTGTTGGTGATTTTGTCGGTGTAGGTGCCGGGCTTAACGTTGCCGTTGGGAACGCTGACAGTGAGGTTTGAACCCTTTGCCGCCGCGATTACCGCGCCGTTTTCACGGCAAACAACATAGCAGTTGCTGCCGCTTGTCATAACCTCGTCCTTGCCGATCATAGCGTTGTGGAACTTGTTGACCTCGGCAACCTCCTTGGAGGTGAAGTGGGTGCTGCCCTTTTGACCTGCGGTTATGCTGTCCTTGTTGGTTGAGGAAGGTCTTGAGAAATAGAGGCACTGGGAATCCGCCTTCGCGCCGAGCACGGCGTAAGAACGGTCGATTATGTTCTGGTTGAGGTACTTTGTCCAGCCGCCTTCGCCCTGTTCGGGAGTGTTGTTCGAGAAGGTGTCGTGGCTTTCCGCAAAGTAAACAATCTTGCTTGAATCAACGCCGAGGTCGTGCCAGTAGTTGCCTGCTGTTGATTTTACGGCGCCGTCACGGATTGAGCCGGTGATGTTGCCGCTGTAGGGGATATCGGTTACGCCGATGTAGTTTGCGTACTCATTGATGATTGTTTTAGCGTTTCCGCCGGGCTGGTCAAGGATTTCGCCGTAGGAATACATTCCCAGAGCGCTTACCATTTTCCAGAAGTTGTCGCCTTCGGAGGGAAGTCCGATGTGCTTTGCGGCGTCAAAACGGAAGCCGTCAACGCCGAGTCCTTTAAGTGTATTGAGGTAGTTTTTAACTACGTTCTGAACATAGCTGTTGCTTGTGTTGAGGTCGGGCATACCGGTTTTGCCGTTGATAAGCTGATAACGGGTGGGGTTTGACCAGTTGATTGAAAGGTCGCTGTGCCAGTACTGACCTGCCTGAAGGTCGGACTGAATCTTGCCGTGGTCGCCGGAAAGGTGGTTTGCGACTACGTCAACGATAACCTTGATGCCGTACTTGTGGGCTTCCGTGCAGAGCGACTGAAGCTCTGATTTTGAGCCGAGCGGACTTGAATTGATGTAGAAGCCGCGGGGCTGATAAAGCCAGTACCACGCACCATAGGTGTCGGGCTCCTGTGCCGGGGACGTCTGAACAGCGGAGAAGCCTGCCGCCGCGATGCTGCTGAGGGATGATTTGATGTCGCTGTACTTCCAGTCAAAGCAGTGAAGAATGTTTCCGTCCTCGATTTTGCTTGCCAGACCGTAGTCAGCGCCTACAGAATCTGAGCCGGAGTTTGCCGAAGCCGTGTCTTCCGCCGTGCTTGCGGAAGCGGTAAAGCTGCCTGCCGCGACGCATGAAAGAATCATACACATCGCAAGCACAATACTTGTGATTTTCCTGTTCAATTTTCTCACTCCTAAATAAAATTACCGTATCAAGCGTTAACGCTCGTTTACAATTTAATAATAACAAATAATTACATTTTATTCAATCTGCTATATGCACAATAAAACAATTTCCTTTTTGTGTAATATGCCAAAGAGCCGATTTTTACTTGTTTTTTTGCATAATTGTAAGGCAGGAAAGTCATTTAGTTTTTACAAAATTTTATGTAAAAATGCAACAAAAATAAAATCATAAATTATTCTTATATACACGTAATTTATAAACGGAAAAAGGCAGCGGAGTTTTGCCTTCGCTGCCCTTGAAAAAATGATTGAAATTAAGATTTTATTTCACTGTTACCTTGCGGGCTGCGGTATTGCCTTAAAACGTTTCTTTACATATTCGACAAAAAATTGTATAATTAATTTACAGATTTGTTTTTGGAGAAAAAATATGGACAATAAAGAGCTTTGGTTTTCGCTTATTGGCGAGGATTTAAAAAACGAATGTGACCGCCTGATTGAGCTGACGGACAGAATGAGAGCTGACGGAAAGGTTATTTTTCCCGAAAAGAAAAATATTCTCAGGGCTGTTGAGTCGGTAAGTCCGCGCGATGTAAAGGCGGTTATCACCGGACAGGATCCCTATCACGATGAAGGTCAGGCGATGGGACTGTCGTTTTCGGTGCCCGAAGGAGTTAAGCTTCCTCCGTCGCTGAGAAATATTTTTAAGGAGCTGTGCGCCGACACAGGCTGCCGAATGCCCGAATCGGGCGATTTAACCGCGTGGACAAAGCAAGGCGTGTTACTGCTTAACACCGTGCTTACGGTTGAGGCTCACAAGGCTAATTCGCACAAAAAGCTCGGCTGGCAAAAAATAACCGGAGCTGTTTTGGACGCCTGCGCCGCGCTTGAACAGCCGCTTGTTTTTTTGTGCTGGGGTCGCCCGGCGCTGGAGCTTGCGCAAAACGCTGTTAAAAAATCGGGCAGAAACGACAAATTTATTATCGCTTCAACACACCCTTCTCCTCTTTCAGCCAACAGCAGAAGGTCGGAGTTCCCGGCGTTTACAGGCAGCAGACCGTTTGGAAAAGTGAACGAAATATTAATTAAAAACAGTGTTGAACCGGTTGACTGGTCGCTGTAAAAAATAATACGGCAAAACAAAAGACAGGCGCAAAACCTGTCTTTTATTTATTAAGTTAAAATTGTGAACGCTTCGTCGGGGTTTTCGGTGGTTTGCACCGCCTTTTCGTAAGGGCAGTAATCAGTTCCGCCGGCGTTAAGCAGACTGCCGACGCACTCGCCGTAGCGGTAAGCGATGCCGTTAGCCTCAAAAACTCTCGCGGCGGATTTGGTGAGGGTACCTGCGTATACAGCGCTGACCTTTAGCTTTACGAACAAAAGCGCCGCGGCTTTGCCGACAACCTTATCGGCGGCGCAGGCTCCCTCCCATTCGCCGCTGCCGGCAATTTGCAGCAGACCGCCGAGTCCGCTGTCCTCGCTGATGTGAACATAGCCGTCGCGGCACACCACAAGAGTGTAGCCTCCGCGCGTGAGCATTTCCTGTGCGTAGGTTAATTCGTCTATCATAATAATTCCTTTCTAAGCCAAATGCAGAACATTAATAAGCAGCAGCCAGCTTAGTCCGTAATAGGTGACAACCGCGACAAGGTCGTTAACCGTGGTGATAAGCGGGCCGGAGGCTACGGCAGGATCGATTTTTATCTTCTTGAAAAACAGCGGAATAAGCGTTCCGACGGTGCTCGAAATAAGCATTGCGAGCATCAGCGCGACGCCGATACAGCCCGAAACCGCGAACGAGAACATAAAGTCTTTGTGCTTGAACAGCATTATGAACAGCCCGACAAGCACAAACGATATTATTCCCAGAATTATTCCGTTAAACAGTCCTACCCTGCTTTCCTTGAAAACAAGGTGGGATTTTTGTTTGAAGCTTAGGTTTTCGTCCATCAGCACGCGGATTGTTACCGCGAGCGACTGTGTGCCGACGTTGCCGGCCATATCCAAAATCAGTGACTGGAACGCCATTATCAGCGTGAGCTGAGCCACCACCTGCTCGAACGCGCCGACAACGGTTGACACCAAAATTCCCAGCGCGAACAGCGCGAACAGCCACGGCAGGCGCTTCTTCATACTTTGCGCAAGCGGCTCCTTTAAGTCCTCCTCGGCGGTAAGACCTGCCAAACGCGCGTAGTCCTCGCCCATTTCGTCGTCGATAACCTCGACAAGTCCCTGAGAAGTGATGACTCCCAAAAATCTGTTGGCGTTGTCAAGCACCGGAACGGAATCCTCGGAGTAATCCTTCAGCCTTTCGATACAGTCGTCGATTGCCTCGTTGGCGTAAACATACGGGAACGAGGTCATTATAAGGTCGTCAAGGCTGCCCTTGTTTTTGGCGGTAATAAGCTCCTTTAAATCTATAGCGCCGTAAAACTCGCCGTCCGGATCGGTCACAAAGATTGTGGAGATGTTGTCGTTTTCCTCAGCCTGCCGCACAAGCTCGTCCATCGCCTGTTTCACACTGAGGTTTTCACGAATTACAATGCAGTTTGTCGTCATACGGCTGCCGATTTCGTCGTCGTCAAAGGACGCGACAAGCGCAATGTCCTTGCGGATATCGCCCGGCAGCGCGTCGATTATAAGCTCGCGCTTTTGGCGCTCGATTTCACGCAGAATGTACGCGGCTGTGTCGGCGTCAAGCTCTGCCGTGACCGCCGCCGCCTTTTTGACGTCCATTTCATCGAGGTACATTCCTGCCTCGTCCTCGTCAAGGTGCTCGAACGCCTCGGCGAGCATTTCGGATGTGCAGATTCTGTAGAGCTTTTTGCGTTCGGACACGCTAAGCTCGTCCATTGCCCCGGCAATGCCGCTGCCGTGGTAGCCTTCAAGCTTGTTCTGCGCCGCCTTGGGAGAATAGTTGCCGCGAATAATTTTTATAATTTCGCTTTCGTAATCGGGCATTACTGCCTCGACCGTTGTTGTGGTTACATCCTTTTTCATAGCTTACCTCCGTTAGTTTAATAACGGACAGCGAAACAAAACGCCCCGTCAGTATGCAGGTCTGACAGGGCGGAATTTAAAATATCAGCGCAATGAAGCGGCACACAGCGAAGTTACGCGCGCACGCTGACAAATAAATATGCTTCCGTCCGACCCGTGGCTGTCGCCGTTTGTCACCTTCATCACCTCACGTTAAATTATGGTTTTATTTTATCACACAATAGCCTTAAAGTCAATTTATTATAAAGGCCTGCCGAAGCAAGCCTTTACTAATTTGTATAATTTTTAAAAATTAACACAAAAGCCGGGCATACAACGACTCCTGAATGGAGCCTGTATGCCCGGTAAATTCTCAAATGTATTTAACTGTGATAATTAATTAATACATTCCGCCCATGTCGGGTGCTGCCGGAGCTGCCGCCGGAGCAGGCTCCTTGATGTCGGCAACAAGGCTCTCGGTGGTGAGCACCATTGAAGCTACTGATGAAGCGTTTTGCAGAGCCGAACGTGTAACCTTTGTCGGGTCAACAATTCCTGCCGCAGCCATGTCGGTGTATTCCTCGGTGAGCGCGTTGAAGCCGTAGCCTACCTTGTTTTCGCGCTTGATGTTTTCGGCAATTACGCTGCCTTCAAGACCTGCGTTTGCGGCGATCTGGCGGAGCGGTTCTTCAAGAGCCTTGAGAACAATTGCAGCGCCTGTTTTCGCGTCGCCATCGAGGGTATCAACAAACGCCTGAACAGCAGGAATAGCGTTCATACAAGCGATTCCGCCGCCTGCAACGATGCCTTCCTCAACGGCTGCCTTTGTAGCCGCGAGAGCGTCTTCGATGCGGAGCTTCTTCTCCTTCATTTCAACCTCGGTAGCAGCTCCGACCTTGATTACGGCTACGCCGCCGGCAAGCTTTGCAAGGCGCTCCTGAAGCTTCTCGCGGTCAAAATCGGAGGTTGTGGTTTCAATCTGCTGACGAATCTGGTTAACTCTGCCTCTGATAGCGTCCTTGTCGCCCGCGCCGTCAACGATGATTGTGTTTTCCTTTTCTACCTTTACCTGACGGGCTGTGCCGAGCTGGTCGATTGTTGTGTCTTTAAGCTCGAGGCCAAGCT
The DNA here is from genome assembly GCA_900318495.1 of uncultured Eubacteriales bacterium. Lineage (GTDB taxonomy): Bacteria > Bacillota > Clostridia > Oscillospirales > Acutalibacteraceae > Ruminococcoides. The sequence continues at coordinate 6,665 of ONLA01000033.1, read as the reverse complement.
CTGAGGTGATTACGGTGCCGCCTGTGAGCACGGCGATGTCCTGAAGCATTTCCTTTCTTCTGTCGCCGAAGCCCGGAGCCTTTACAGCTACGCAGGTGAAGGTTCCGCGGAGCTTGTTGAGCACGAGAGTTGTAAGAGCCTCGCCTTCAACGTCCTCGGCGATGATGAGGAGCTTTCTGCCGGACTGAACGATTGATTCGAGAACCGGAAGGATTTCCTGAGTATTTGAAATTTTCTTGTCTGTGATGAGAATGTAGGGGTTGTCGAGCTCGGCAACCATTTTGTCGGTGTCGGTTACCATATACGGAGCAATGTAGCCGCGGTCGAACATCATACCTTCAACAACCTCGCTGTAGGTGTCGGCGGTTTTGCTCTCCTCAACGGTGATTACGCCGTCGGTTGTAACCTTTTCCATAGCCTCGGCAATGAGCTTGCCGATGAATTCATCCTGTGATGAAACAGTCGCTACACGCGCGATGTCGTCGGTGCCTGCAACCTGCTGGCTGTTTTCTATTACCGCCTTGACAGCTACGTCTACAGCGTCGGCAATTCCCTTTTTGAGAACCATAGGATTCGCGCCCGCGGTAACGTTTTTCATACCCTCGCGGATAAGCGCCTGGGCAAGAAGTGTGGCTGTTGTTGTGCCGTCGCCCGCAACGTCGTTAGTTTTGATTGAAACTTCCTTTACAAGCTGAGCGCCCATATTTTCGAACGGATCGTCAAGCTCGATTTCCTTGGCGATTGTAACGCCGTCGTTTGTGATAAGCGGAGCGCCGTACTTTTTATCGAGCACAACGTTTCTGCCCTTGGGGCCGAGTGTGATTTTTACTGTGTCGGCAAGCTGGTCGATGCCTGACATAAGCGCTTTTCTGGCGTCTTCGCCGTATACGATTTGTTTAGCCATAGTTAATATACCTCCCTGATTACTCTAATGTTGCGAGAATGTCGGACTGACCGACGATTGTGTATTCCTCGCCGTCAATCTTTACCTGTGTTCCGGCGTACTTTGAAGCGATTACCTTGTCGCCTTCCTTTACGTACATTTCAACTTCCTTGCCGTCAACAACGCCGCCGGATCCTACAGCGACTACTGTCGCGAACTGGGGCTTTTCCTGAGCGGCGGAAGAAAGAATAATGCCGCTTTTTGTTTTTTCTTCGGCTTCTTCCACCTTTAATACTACTCTGTCAAGTAAAGGTTTGATGGTCATAATATATAGCCTCCTATAAATAAAATGTTAGGTAATTAGCACTCCATATCTTTGAGTGCTAATATTATTATAATCCGTTTTTTTCATTTGTCAAGAAAAATTTGACTTTTTTTGACTTTTGAGGAAAATTTATTTTAATACATATAAAAGTCAAAGCCCTGTCTTGCCGTATTGCCTAAAAGTGTATTGACTTTTTGCTGAATTAATAGTAAAATATAGTCAATTAAGCTTATAGGAGTTTGTTATGAATATTTCAAGAATTATAAAAAGCGCCGCGTGCGTGGCTTTGGCAGCGTTAACGCTTTGCTCAGCCGCGTCGTGCGGTAAAAAGAAAAATGTTTCAGTCGCGACAGCGCCTACCTTCGGTCATTTTACCAAGGACGGCTACGAGCTGCCGTATGATTACAAGGACGGCTACAGAGCCACAATGAAGGTTCCCAAAAACACCGAATACGTTACGGTTTCCACCACCCCCGGCGGCAACAAGGTTGTGCATATGAGAACTACAGAAAGCGAAGACGCGGTAAAAAAGTTTTATGAGGAATACTTTAAGGAGCTTGTGGAGCTTAAAGCGGTTAAAAAAACCGACCGGTCAGTCGCTTATTATGACGAGCCTGCAAGACTTATTCTTTTTAACCTGAACGTTTGGTTTGTTGATGGAAAAACCAACTTTTCAATCGGAACACAGGCTTGCGACAAGCTTGAGGACGCAAAGCTGTGGCAAAAGGTTGACGGTTCCGACAAAAAAGACGACAAGAAAAGCAGCTCGGACAAAGAAAAGAGTTCTTCTTCAAGCAAATCTTCAAGCTCGGACAAATCTTCAAGCTCCGCCAAAAGCGAAAGCTCGGACAAATCTTCAAGCTCCGCCAAAAGTGAAAGCTCGGACAAGGCTTCAAGCTCCGCCAAAAGCGAAAGCTCGGACAAGGCTTCAAGCTCCGCCAAAAGCGAAAGCTCGGACAAGGCTTCAAGCTCCGCCAAAAGCGAAAGCAGCAAAAAGTAATTTGGCTAAGTCCGCGTAAAACAATTACAACAGGCAAAAAAATCAGGGAGGCTGAACGCCTCCCTTTGTTTTATGCTTATACTAATTCCTGATAGAAAGACGCGGCAAGGCTGGCGCCTTGCAAGGACGACAACGCAGTATTGCGGAAAATAGACCGCAAAGATTGGCTACTTTTTATTAGGTATTAGTATTAAATATCCTTGATGTCCTCTTCGTTGAGAGTCGGAACATTTTCGGCTTCAAGAGCCTTTTGCGCCTTTTCAACGTCGTCAACGCGGATTACAACGTAAGCTCCGAAGTCCTCGGAAGCTGTAAACGCGTAAACATATTCGATGTTGATGTCGGCTTTGGCGAGGATGTGGATAACGTCGCACAGCGCGCCCACTCTGTCCTCGAGCTTGGCGGCTATTACGGTGGTGGTGTTAACCACGCAGTCCTTGCTTAAAACCTCCTTGGTTCTGTCGGTGTCGGAGGTAATAAGACGCAGCACGCCGAAGTCGTTGGTGTCGGCAACGCTGAGAGCGCGGATGTTAATTCCCTCGTTCGCAATTTCTTTAAGGGTTTCGTAAAGCTTACCCTTTTGGTTTTCTACAAAAACAGAAATCTGACGAATTGCCATAATTATTTCCTTTCTCCGTTTATATCAGTCGTGAAGCTTGCGCTTGTCGATTACGCGGACAGCCTTGCCTTCGCTACGTACAATGGTCTTGGGCGGAACAAGGTGAACCTTGGGACCGATTCCTATCATTGTGCGCATTGCGGCTTCAAGCTTTCTTTCCTTCTTCTGGTTTTCCGAAACAATGTCGGAGAACTTGTCGGGAGTAAGCTCAACGTTGATGTCAAGGGTGTCGCTGTTGTTTTTACGGTCAACAATAATCTGATAATTCGGTGTGTAGCCCTCATTGAGGAGCACGGTTTCAATCTGGCTCGGGAACACGTTGACGCCGCGGATAATCATCATATCGTCGCTTCTGCCCATAGGCTTGCTCATCTTGATGTGAGTTCTGCCGCAGGAGCATTTTTCGCGTCTGAGCACGCATATGTCGCGCGTTCTGTAGCGGAGCAGCGGAAACGCTTCCTTATCGAGCGCGGTGAAAACAAGCTCGCCCTTGCTGCCCTCGGGAAGCACCTCGCCGGTGTCGGGGTCGATTATTTCGGCATAGAAATGGTCCTCGTTTATGTGCATTCCGCTTTGCTCACAGCACTCAAACGCAACTCCGGGACCGCTGGTTTCGGTGAGTCCGTAAATGTCGTAAGCCTTGATTCCGAGGCTCTTTTCAATATTGCGGCGCATTTCCTCTGTCCAGGGCTCGGCTCCGAAGATACCTGCCTTAAGCTTGTTATCCTCGGGCTTGTAGCCGTGCTCGGCAAGCGTTTCGCCGATATACGCCGCGTAGGACGGTGTGCAACACAGAATTGTTGAACCCAAATCCATCATAAACTGAATTTGGCGTTCGGTGTTTCCCGACGACATAGGAAGCGTAAGGCAGCCGACCTTGTGCGAACCGCCGTGAAGTCCTGCGCCGCCTGTGAACAAGCCGTAGCCGTAGCAAACCTGGCAAACGTCGTCCTCGGTGCCGCCTGCCGCTACTATTGCTCTTGCGGTGCAGTCCTCCCAAAGGTCAACGTCGTGCTGGGTGTAGAAAGCCACAACGCGCTTGCCTGTTGTGCCTGAGGTTGACTGAATTCGCACGCAGTCCTTTAAGTCTACGGCAAGAAGTCCGTAGGGATAAGCCTCGCGCAAATCCGCCTTTGACAAAAACGGCAGCTTTTTGATGTCGTCAACGCTTTGGATGTCCTCGGGCTTTACGCCCTTTTTGTCCATTAAATTGCGGTAATACGGAACGTTTTCGTACACGTGCTTAACCTGCTTCACGATTTTTTCGTTCTGGATTTTCAGAATTTCTTCATGCGAAGCGGTTTCAATTTCGGGCTGAAAATACCTGCCCATGGGTAATCACTCCTTTATTTTTTATTCCTCTATAATACCCTGCTATACAGTTATAGCCAAATTAAAAATTATACCCAAGCTCAAAAGCCTTTAAATTTACTTCAACAAACTGAGGCTTAACAGTATTTTTAACAGCCTCAATCCACTTTTCCTTTTCAATATGGAAATACTTCGCGAGTCTGCCCATGAGCACAATGTTTACGCTCTTGGCGTTTCCTGCCTGCTGAGCAAGCGACAGCGCGTCGATTTCATCAACGAACACGCCCTTGTTCTTAAGCTCAGCGAGCACGTTTTCGGGGTACTTCGCCGCGCCGGTGATTACGGGCATCGGGTCAATCATCTGAGAATTTACGATGATTTTGCCGTCCTTTCTGAGATTTTCGGCGTAACGCGCCGCCTCGATTTTCTCGAACGAAATAATATAATCTGCCTCGCCCTTTGAGATTACGGGCGAATAAACCTTGCTGCCGAAGCGCACATAGGTTACAACCGAACCGCCGCGCTGGCTCATTCCGTGAACCTCGCTCACCTTAACGTCGTAGCCCTCGCCGACCAGAAGCGCGCCCAAAAGCTTGCTTGCAAGGAGACTTCCCTGACCGCCTACGCCGACGATCATTACATTTTTTGTGTCCATATTATCTGTCCCCTTTCTCGATTGCGTCAAACTTGCAAAGCTGTGTACAAACGTCGCAGCCTACGCACTGTGTAAAGTCAATGTGCGCTTTCTTTTCCTTTATACTGATTGCCGGGCAGCCGAGCTTCATACACTGGCGGCAGCCTACGCATTTATCTGTGTTAACCTTAACCGGCGGCTTTGCCTTTACATATTTGAGAAGCATACACGGTCTGCGCGAAATAATTACGCTTGGTTCCTCAGCCTTTAGCTCCTCCAAAACCGCCTCCTCGCACTCCTTGAGATTGTAGGGATCAACTACCCTTACGCGCTCAATGCCGATTGAACGGCAAAGCGCCTCAAGATTTACCGCGAGCGCGGGGTCGCCCTTGATATTATAGCCTGTTGTGGGGTTCTGCTGGTGGCCTGTCATACCTGTGATTGAGTTATCGAGGATGATAACGGTTGAGTTTGAACCGTTATAGGCAACGTTCACCAAACCTGTCATACCGGAATGCATAAAGGTTGAGTCGCCGATTACGCAAACGGTGTTTTTCTCGCTGTCCGCGCCGCCTGCCTTATTGAAGCCGTGGAGTCCCGACACCGAAGCGCCCATACATAGCGTTGAATCGAGGGCAAACAGCGGCGCCGCCGAGCCCAAGGTGTAACAGCCGATATCGCCCAGGCAGGTGATTTTGTGCTTTGCGAGCGTATAGAACAAGCCTCTGTGCGGACATCCGGCGCACATCACGGGCGGACGCACGGGAACAGGGGTATCGAGCGTAACGTTTTCGGGCTGTTCAAGTCCGAACGCCGCGCGGATTGTTGTCTGGTTATATTCGCCGATCGGCGGAAACATTTCCTTGCCCGTGCAGGGAACTCCGATTGAGTTAAGGTGGCTTTCGATTATTCCGTCGAGCTCCTCAACAACATAGAGCTTGTCAACCTTTGCGGCAAAGTCCCTGATTATTTCAACAGGAAGCGGATTAACCATTCCGAGCTTCAGCACCGAAACGCTGTCGCCGAAAACCTCTTTAACATACTGGTAGCAGGTACCCGAGCAGATAATGCCCTTTTCGGTTCCGCCGAACTCAACCCTGTTGAGCGGACTTGTTTCGCCGAGCGCCGCAAGCTTTTTTGTGCGTTCCTCAACAAAGGGGTGGCGGCGGATTGCGTTTGCCGGAGCCATTATATATTTTTGGGGATTCTTTTCGTAAGGCGGAAGCTCGCGCTCGGTTCTGTCCTCAAGCTCAACAACCGCCTGTGAGTGAGCTATTCTTGTGCACATACGCACGATTACGGGGGTGTCGAACTCCTCCGAAATTTCAAACGCCGCCTTAACAAACTGCTTTGCCTCGGCAGAATCGGCGGGCTCGAGCATAGGAACCTTTGCAGCGATTGCATAGTGGCGTGAATCCTGCTCGTTTTGAGAGGAATGCATTGCCGGGTCATCGGCTACAAAAATTACCATTCCGCCGTTAACGCCTGTGTACGACAGCGTAAAGAGCGGGTCGGCGGCAACGTTCAGTCCGACGTGCTTCATAGCGCACGCGCTTCGAACTCCGCGCAGCGATGCTCCGAACGCTACCTCGGCGGCAACCTTTTCATTCGGCGCCCACTCGCAGTAGATTTCGTCGTATTTCGCGGCGAATTCGGTGATTTCCGTGGACGGAGTGCCGGGGTAGCTCGAAACTACCTTAACGCCGGCTTCATACAGGCCTCTGGCGACAGCCTCGTTTCCTAACATTAACTTTTTCACTTACCATTATCCTCCAATTACAACAGCGGCAAAACAGGCGCTTACCGCTTTAATTTCATAATTAATAGAATTATACCATACTTCCGCACAAATTACAAGTATTTTAGGACGCGTACTTTACAACGGATTAACCG
>ONLA01000046.1 GCA_900318495.1 uncultured Eubacteriales bacterium | reverse complement strand
TCCTTGCAAGGCGCCGGCCTTGCCGCGTCCTTCGCCTTGTCTTGCGAAAAATATCCTCGCAAAATATAAGTCTACTTTCTATCAGGAATTAGTATTAAAGGCAGTGTAAAAAACACTGCCCCGGGCTTTTCAATCAAATTGTTCTGCCGTTTACAATAGGGTTGGCGGTCAGGTTTTTCACCTCTTTTTCGGTGAGGTCGCGCCAGTCGCCCTGCTTTAACATACCCATTTTTACTCCGCCGATTTGCGTGCGTTTAAGGCGCGCCACTTCAAGCCCCACAGCGTCGCACATTTTGCGGATTTCGCGGTTTTTGCCCTCGTGGAGTATTATTTCGAGCACCACTCTGCCCTCCTCCTTATGTACAACGTGGACAATTGCGGGCGCGGTTTTTCTGCCGTCAATTTCAACGCCTGTTTCAAGCTTTACAAGCTGTTCCTCGTTAATTGAGGGGCGCACGGTTACGCGGTAATATTTATAAATGCTGTTGCGCGGATGCATTATTTTGTTTGCGAATTCTCCGTCGTTTGTGAACACAAGCATTCCCTCGGAATCCTTGTCGAGCCTTCCTATGGGATACACCCTTTCGCCCACGTTTGACACAAGCTCAGCCACGCATTTCCGTCCGCGCTCGTCGTTCATTGTGGTAATAAAGCCGCGCGGTTTGTTGAGCATAATGTAACGGTATCTTGTTTTCGGCATCACTATTCGTTTGCCGCTTACGGTTACTTTGTCGGCTGAGGTCACCTTGTCGCCCAAAACCGCGGGCTTGCCGTTAACCTTTACCCTGCCCTGAAGAATAAGCTCCTCTGCCTTGCGGCGCGATGCAATTCCGCACTGAGCTATAAATTTTTGAAGTCTTACGGGTTCTTCTTTTTTAGCCATAATTAAAAAATTCCTTTATTTTTTGCCAAAAGCCTGTTTTGACCTTTTGTATTTTTATTTCGTTTTGAGCGGTAAGCTTGTATTTTTTCAGAAGCCTGCCGTCAAGACGGTACTCAACGCTGCCCACTGTGCTGCCCTTTTTAACAGGGGCATACAGAAAAGCGTCCGCGATTATCACTTGCTTTACGCGTTTGTTTTCATCCGGGTTCAAAATCAGCGTCGCGGTGTTTTGACAAGCCGCGGTTACGCTGTCGCCTTCGCCGCCCACACAGGGGATTTCCGTTTGAACTTTCCCGGGAGAGTACGCCGACAGCGCGGAAAAGCCGTAATCATAGAGCGCGGTGTGGTCGTCCCAGTCGTTTTTATCGTTGAGCGTTACACAAATTAACGTAACGCCGTCCTTTTCGGCGGCGGACACAAGACACCTGCCGGCAGCGGTGGTGTAGCCTGTTTTACCGCCGATGCAGCGCGAATCGAGCCGCAAAAGCTTATTGTGATTATTGTAGCTGACGATTTTGTCCTTTGGCTCGGCAAAGCTCACACTGACACTTTTTCGCGACGTCAGGGCGCGGAAATCCGGATTGTCAAGCCCTGCCGCCATAAGCAGCGCAAGGTCGTAAGCCGTGGTGTAGTGGTTGTCGTCGTCAAGTCCGCTCGGCGTTACAAAACGGGTACGCTCCATACCGATTTGCTTTGCCCTTTTGTTCATCAGCTTTGCAAAGCCTTCGGGCGTTTTGCCGATTGCGATTGCCGCCGCGTTTGCCGCGTCGTTTCCCGAACACATCATCATTCCTGCCGCAAGGTCGCTGAGCCTAACCTTTTCGCCGAATTTAAGATACATCGAGCTGCCCTCGGCTGCCATTTCGCGCGTAAAGGTCACAGTGCGGTTATCCGCTTTCGCGGCTTCAAGCGTTAAGAGCGTTGTCATAAGCTTGGTGGTGCTTGCAGGCTTCATTCGCTTTTGCGCGTTTTCCGACAAAATCACGCTGCCGTTCTGCGGACAGTAAAGTACAAAGCTTTCCGCGCCTGTAACGGGCTTTTCCGCCGCGCGGACGCACACGGGAACACACAGGACAACACAGATTATGAGTGAAATCAGCTTTTTCATAACTATACCCCCTGCAAATTATATGCAAAGGGCACGGCTGCTATTACTCTATATCGTCAATTGTAATTTCGGAAAAATCGTCCGTCGCAAGCTCCGTGGGTTCGGGCTTGTCCTTTTTGAAAAATCCCTTTACCTTATCCACAACATCGGGAACCATATCAATCAGTCTTTCGAGTCCGTCTCCTCCGCCGTTTACGGAAATAAGGCGGACGTTGCCCTGATAAACGGTAAGAAACGCAATAGGCTGAATTGTTACGCCCGCGCCGCTGCCGCCGCCGAACAAATCTTTTTTCTCGTTCTTTGACGGAAGGTCAGAGCCGCCGGAGGCAAAGCCGTAGCTCACCTTTGAAACAGGAATAATCAGGGTGCCGTCGGCAGATGTAATCGGAGTGCCGACTATTGTGTTAACGTCAACCATTTCCTTGATTTTTTCCATTGTTATATTCATTAAGCTTCCGATAGGATGTTCCATAACATTCTCTCCTTCTTCTTGTGAAATCCTTGCTTGTTCTTCCTGAATTAACGCCTTGTCCTTTTCGGTCTTGTTGCGCAGGCTCAAAATCAGCCTGAGCGCCTTGAAGCCGTGCTTAAAAGCAAGCGCGAAAATCCACAGCAGCCGTATATTTACCCAAAAGTCAAGCTTGTATTCCGACTTTCCTTCGGCGTTGAAATCCGGCTGAATGTCTACGCCGTAATTCTTGCATTTTGCCGCCTTTACAAGTATGCTTACCGCGGGGTAAACCGTCAGACAAAAGTAGCCGTATTTAACAGCGGTGTCGTCTGCATCCTCGCCGCAGTAGGTTATGCTGACCTGCAAACGCTTTATCTTTAGATGCCTGAAAAAATCTTTTAGTATGCCCTTGGTAAGAATTGCCGCGCTTTTGATTGTTTCAATCAGCCACGACAAGCCTTTTTCTTTAATTATGTTAGGCTTTTTTTCTTTTTTCTCCTCCTTTTTTTCAGGAGGCTTTTTCTTTGGCTCTTTCTTCCGCTTGGGTTTCTTGGGCTTTTGCGGATAAAGAGTTATTTTTATTACGCCGACTGTAAGCTTAACGTTAAGGTCATCGTCAAAGCTTATCCTTGCGCCGACTGGTATTGCCGTTATCAGTGCAATTACAGCGATTATTCCGATTAATATAAACCAGCCTGTCAAGAATAATCACCTCGCCGCGTGTAATTTGTTAACCGGGATTGTCTGTTGTATTTTCCTTTGAGGAATTTTCCGCGCTTTCTTCTTTTCCTTCGTCCTCAGTTTCCGGCAAAGGCGGAAGCTCCCCGGTATTCGAAATATTGAAACACCTTAAAAAGTGCTCGGTTGTGCCGTAAAGCAAAGGCCGTCCGGGAAGCTCGAGCCTTCCCTTTTCCTCGATCAGCCCCTTGGCGGTCAGGCTGCCGATTACGCCGCTGCAGTCAACGCCGCGAACCTGTTCCACAAACGCCTTGGTTACAGGCTGATTGTAGGCAACCACCGCGAGCACCTCGAGCGCCGCCTGCGACAGCGGAGTGTTGCGGCGCAAATCCATAACTGTGCGGATTTGCGGAGCGTAATCCTTGCGCGAAACCATTTGGAAGCTTTCGTTAAGCTTTATTATCATTATGCCCCGTTGGGAGCTGTTATAATCTTCAATCAGCGAATCAAGCTGTTTTTGAACTTCGGCGGCAGGCAATTCAAGCGCCTGAGCAATTCTTGAAAGCTCAACCGGAGCGCCGCTTGCGAACAGGATGGCTTCGGCTGCCGCTTTTATATTAATTTTGTCCATCTTCTGTCTCCCCGTTTTTGTCTAACATACGAACAACAGCGGTTTCTCCGCTTCCTTCAATGCGAATCCGCTTGCCCTTGACAAGCTCAAGAGTCGCCAGAAAGGTTGCCACCAAATCGCTTTTGCCCTCGCACACCTCAAAAATCTCGTGATATTCAAGGCGCTTGCTCCGGCGCAGCCTGCGCATAAGGTGAATGATTTTGCTGTTGACCGAAACAATCTTGTGAGCTACGATTCCCGAAAACGCCTGTTCGGACGGAGGAAGCTTTCGCTTTCCTCTGCCGACCGCGCTGATGTATGCTTTGACGATATCCTCAGGCGGATGCTGACGGTTATATGTCATATCGTACTCAACCGGAGAAGGCTCGCGGAAAAAGCGGTCAAAATCATAAATTGCCCCGAGCTTTGCGGCAATTTCACGGCACACGGCGTATTCGAGCAATTGCCCCGAAAGCTCCTTTTTGAGCTCCTCGGCTTCTTCCTCATACTTCGGCAAAAGCATTACCGATTTGATATACACAAGCCTTGACGCCATTGTTAAAAACTCGGACGCCACATCCATTTGATTTTCCTGCATCCGGTTGATTTGCTCCATATACTGGTCAAGCAGCTCTGATATTTGAATATCGTAGATATCAATTTTATTTTTTGATATCAGCGCAAGAAGCAAATCGAGAGGTCCCTCAAAAACGGGCAGCTTATACTGTAAGGCTTCCATTGTGTCCTCCCGTCATCAGGAAACGAATGCCGAGAACGGAAGCTTTGCCAGCCAGCCCATTGCGTTAATCAAATTTTCGGACAGGAACGACAGAATCCACGAAAGCGGACCCGTGTAAATTAAAATGAACAGCAAGGCGAAGAAAACCATCTGGTATTTGTAGAAGAACGCGACGGCATTGTCCGGTAAAAAAGTAAACATTACCTTGGAACCGTCAAGCGGAGGTATCGGCAAAAGGTTAAACACGGCAAGGTTTATGTTAACCGTGATGTAGAACTGCAAAAATGTGATGACGTAACCGCCGCCCTCGGAATACATAAAACCCGGAGCAAACGCCCACAAAGCGTAGAATATTATCATTCCGACAAAACCGGCTACGATGTTTGAAACAGGTCCCATTAACGCCGTAATTCCCATACCGAGCTTTGGATTTTTAAAATAACGGGAATCTACGGGAACAGGCTTTGCCCAGCCGATGCCGACAAAAAGCATAAACAGCGCGCCGATTGGGTCAATGTGGCTTAGAGGATTAAGCGAAAGCCTTCCGCGCTCCTTTATTCCCTTGTCGCCCAAAAGGTAAGCCGTTTGGGCGTGTGCCCATTCATGGAGAGGCAGTATTAAAAATATGATAACAAGCACTGCGAGAATTTCCGCCACTGCTGTTTGAAAAGTGAGTTGTCCACGTAAAAGTTGCGAAAGCATATAGTCCTCCATTACAATTAATTAAACCGCGTAAACCGAGCGCCCGGCGGCGCATTATAGATATACATTTTATATTATACTACAATACGGTAAAAAAAACAAGTTAATAAATTTTCAAAAAAGACTTGCATTTTTTCCAATTATCTGTTATTATAACAAAGTTAGGAATAATAAGTTTTGAATACTAAGGAGGTGCAGACGTATGGCAAAGTGTCAATTCTGCGGTAAGGATGTAAAATTCGGAATTAAGGTTTCTCACTCACACAGACGTTCAAACAGAACATGGAAACCCAATGTTCAGCGTGTTAAGGCAATTGTTGACGGTTCACCAAAGCGTGTATATGCTTGCACCCGTTGCTTACGTTCCGGTAAGGTTACAAGAGCTAACTAAGTTTACATCTAAGAGGACGGCTTGACCGTCCTCTCTTTATATTCACTTATAAAAAAAGAAGCCGGCTTTTCCTTAATTCAGGAGCAGCCGGCATTTTTATTATGATAAGGTTAATCTTTTAACATCAGATTAAGCATAATCTTTTTTCGCGCTATCAACAGCGCAACCATACCCGCGGTTATCAAAACAAGAATAACCATCGCGTTAACGGGATTGCCCGGAGCAATTTTAACCGCGTTTTCCCGTTTAGCGTCAGAATTTGGCTTTGATAAATCAGAGTTATTATTGCCTGAATTTTTTGAATTTCGGTTACCGGGCTTTGTAACCTGAGCCGCTTTATCCGGAACAGCCGCCTTTGTCGGGGAAGTTGACGGCTGAGAGGGATCGCTTGTCTTTTGTTCGTCAGGCGTGCCCTTTGATTTGGTCGCCGCGGCGGTTGAAGGCTCGGCTGTAGTGGGTTCTACATAATTGGAGTCAGTAAGAGCGGTTGCCTTTGATATTTTTACGCGCAGCTTTGTAAGATCGGCAGCCTTAAAATTATTCACGACAAAGCATTCCTTATCGCCGTCCATAAGCCAAAGCGTGTCGATTGTAAGGTCGATTTTTGTTATCTGAGGCTCTTCACCGGTAACACCGTTTACATCAAACACAAGCTTTACATAAGGAGAATCCTCAGAGGAAAAGTCAAACAAATCAACACTGGTGGCGTTATACTTAACCTTGCCGTCCTCAAAATCTACCACTGCGGAATCCCCTATTATGGGACAAATTGATTTAGGCTTGTTCTTCTTGGGATTGAGCTTTAACACCTTGGGATCATAAGACAGACTCCACTGGGTTGTAAGCATTCCGCCTGAGGCTTTTAGCAAATAAGTTACTGTTACCTCTTTGGTGTACTGATTATAATCGGCGTTTGCTTTACCGAAAAAGTTTGAGATGGCGCTCACCGAAAGCGATGGAAATTTCAGCGGCTTAACATATGTCGTGGGCTGTTCGGTTGTCGGCTGAACAGTCGCGCCGGAAGAAGGTGCTTCCGTTGCCGAGGTTTCTGCCGTAGACCCGGGCTCGGTATAATCATCCGGAGACGTAGCGATAACAGCATCCTCAGCCTGAGCGGCAGAGAACGTCATCAATGATTGAAAAACCATAATATTAAGAATAATTAATGCAATAAATGAACTAAGTATTCTTTTAGACATTGTTATCCTCCGTTTAATATAATTATACAAGTTTAGTATACTACAGAATTTCAAAAAAATCAAGTTTTAAGCCGATTTTTAAGACTTGCGGAAAAATGAACCGTTTACTCCTTTTTCATCACTGTACAGAAAAACGGACACCCCCGAAAGAGAGTGTCCGTATAAACTATTAATTATTATCAGTTAGTTTTTCTGCGCTTGAAGTATGTTAATACTACAGCGCCGACAGCTGCAAGAAGAATAATTACAGCGAATGAAGAAGCGCCTGTCTGGATTGCTGCGTTAGATGAATCTGAACCGCTTGTTGAGCTTGAAGCTGAGTCATTTGTTGAATCAGAAGTTGATGACTTAGCGTTTTTGTTGTCGGGACCGGGAATAGTAGTGGTCTCAACAGTAGTCGCTTCTGTTGCGGGAGCAACGGTTGTTGCAACAGGTTTAACCTTATCAGGATCAATTGTAGGAGCTACTGCGTCCTCATAATACTTACCGGTGTAGTTACCGATAACGATATAGCCTTCGTCGTTACGGATTGTGCCGTACTCGTCAACAGTGTAGTTGTCGGGATATACGTAGTTGCCTTCCTCGTCGATTGTAACGCCTTCCTGCTCAAGAGCAAGCTCCTTTGTCGGCCACATACCATATTCGCCGTTGCCGTACATAAAGTACCAGTCACCGTCAAATACGGGCTTACCGCCGGGGATGAGGTCTTCGTTAACAACAGTCATATGATCGGGATTGAGGTCAACAATCCAAACCATATTGTCAAATCTCATTGCAAGACCTGATTGGAGCTCGGTCTCGGAGAAGAATACCTTACCGTTTTCGCCGAATTCAGGAGTAAAATCTATAACATCGGGATTGTCCATGATGGCGTCGTATGTCTTATCGAATGATTCGTTATCACTTTCGATTCCTGCTTTCTTCTGAGCAAGAGTCCACATATATTTCCAGAACTTTGACGAATAGTTATCGCTGTCGCCCTCTACATAAAACTCAGCGGGTGAGTTTTTGCACTGGAGAGCCTGAGAGAACTCGGGCTTAGTGCTGTCCATACCGCCGTCGAGGTAGTTGCTGAATACTACAGCGGCAGCAACCTGGGGAGCCTGAATGCTGTAAAGGTTCTTATCGGAAGCTTCCTTGTCCATCTCATATCCGGGCCAACCGTTTGAGAATCTGTCGCCGGGGTTATCAGCGGCATCCCACCAATAGCAGCCTGCGGCGTCGTTGTTGTCATGTGTAGAATCATTAATCCAACAACCCGGCATAGCCAGATAATACTTGTAAGTATCTACGCCTGCAGAGGGAGTATACTTACTATGATCGGTTTTAAGAGCGGCAACACTTGCAATGCTTGTAGCGGCAATTGTAGCAGCCATAGCACCGGCAAAAATAGCGCCTAATACTTTCTTTTTCATATTAATATTCCTCCAATATATTTCCGCTTTTAACGGTTATAACTTATTATATAATAATATATTTCAAAAATCAAGTAAAAGTTCTAAGATTTTATTAGAAAAGTTTACAAATATACAATATCTAATTTGTCGAATATTACTGTTTTTTCTTGGAAACTACTATGGCAACTACTACTAAAACCGCGATTACAGCAAAACCGCCTACACCGATTATCCAAAACGGGAAACCGCCGGAGGAGTTTTCCTTGTCAACAAATTTAGTTACATCCTGATAATATGTTCCGTACTGATTGATTGTTACGGTTTCACCAACTCGGTTTTGGATGGATTCGTCGCGGTTTTGAAGCAGGCTGTTGTTGACGGTAACCGCTTCGTGGTTTTCGGCATTAGGCGAATTTTCGCCCATTCCGTCAACATAGTTTATATAAGCGCCCTGATAATTTTTTACAAGCTCCTCGTCGGCGGTAATCAGCGGTGCTTCATCTTTTATAACGGTTTTGTCGTTAATTTTCAAATCATAAGTCCACTTAAACTTTTTGATATAAGTCATATCGTCACCGTAAATTTCTTTTATAAATTTAGTGACATCGGTTTCGCCGGGTTTAAGAACAGTGAACTCAATATCCAAAAATTCTTCCTTTTTTGAGAAGTTTAGTTTTGTAAAGATATTTGTCCAGTTAAGAAAAACTTCGCCCTTAACTATATTCTTAACAACATTGTCCGCCTTTGGAAAATTAATTTTATCGGAATCGGTTTTAAGATAGCTTGGGTCAAAATTCAGATTCATCTCAAAGCCTTCAATTTCCTCTTCGGTGTCCGAAAGATAAAGAACATACTTAACCTTGTCGCCTACCTTTGCCCTGGCTTTTTTATTAATTACAAGCTCGTCAGCCGCGCCCGCGCTTGGGACAGCCGAAATAATAAGCGATGTGAATATACAGGTTAAAGTCAGTAAGCTGATTAATCTTCTCATAAATTAAACCCTCTTGGATATGTTTTTATATTATTATATAACATATTCAATATAATTTCAACGAAAATAATGTGATTATAAAGTGAAAATTCTGTAACAATATTGTAACAACGCAAAAAAACACCCTCCGCGTGAACGGAGGGTGAAAAACGAATTTTTATTTTACAGCGTTAGCAATCAATTATGCACAAGCTATATTATTTTACTCTCTTGCGAGCAAAGTAGATAGCGCCGGTAGCAGAGATGAGTACTAAGAGGATAATGATAGCCATAGAAGCATTACCTGTCTGTACTGCACCGTTTGTGCCGCCATTGCTGCTGCCGCCGTTTGAGCTGTCCTTAGTGGAATCAGATGTAGAATCACCTGTAGCGGGTTTAACTGAAGAAGTAGCGTCTGTTGAACCTTCAACAGTTGTTTCCTCTTCGGGAGCTACAGTTGTTTCTTCGGGAGCAACAGTTGTTTCCTCAGGAGCAACAGTTGTTTCCTCAGGAGCAGTTGTGGGCTCTTCGGGAGCTACTGTTGTAGGCTCTTCGGGAGCTACTGTTGTAGGCTCTTCGGGAGCTACTGTTGTGGGCTCTTCGGGAGCTACTGTTGTGGGCTCTTCTGTGGGAGCCTGAGTGGGAACTTCCTTAGCAAGAATAACCTTACCGTTGTTTACAGCAGATTCGATTGTCTCTATATCTACAGTGTAAACCTCGTCCTCTGTAAGAGTAATAGCAACATTACCCTCTGTAGCTGTATCAGCTACCTTAAATACGAGTGTGAATGCTGTGTCTGTACCCTCGAAAGGTGTAAGTGTCATCATATCACCGAAGGATACCTTGTAAGTACCTTTAGCGGGATTGATGGGAGCTGCGGAAGCCTGAGCGGGAGCAAGAGCAGAGTTGTACTCTACGCTCTGGAGAACGAGCTGAGATACATCCCAGTTAGCTCTTACATAACCATAGCCGTAGCCGGGGTTCTTAGCGAATTCAACAGGAACTCTTACCTCGGTGCCGGGTGTGGGTTCTGCTGTTACTGTGCCTGCGTTGATTACGAAGTCAGCATCAGCAAGAGGCTCTGTGGGCACTTCAGTGGGTTCTTCTGTGGGCTCTTCTGTAGTAGGCTCTGTGGGCTCTTCGGGCTTATCCTTGATAACTTCGTTTTCAACGATTACCCATTTTTCGTTAAAGAGGTCTTCCATTACGAAGTTAAGAGTCTCTTCGCCGCCGTCAACTGCTTCGATATCAAATGTTACAAAGTTCTTCTCTGTTGAGAAATCAAAGCCGTCAATGTTAGAGAAGTTACCGCGAACTACGCCTGCCTCATCAAGGTTGATGTAGGAATACTCGCCGCCATCAAATGTGGTAACATTTTTGATGCTAACCTTAGCGGGATCGTACTCAAGTCTCCATGAAGCCGATACAATCTTGTATTCATCAGGCTGCTGATAATCATAGCTTAATGTGAAGTTCTCGCCAATGGTCTTTTCGCCTAAATCCTGGTTATTGAAGAAGTTGGA
>ONLA01000042.1 GCA_900318495.1 uncultured Eubacteriales bacterium | reverse complement strand
AATAAGTATTATACCTTGGTTTTCGCAAAATTACTGATAATCGCAAACGCTTGCCCAGTTAAGCAAGAATTCTCTTTCCTCAGGCTTGCCCTTAACAGACTGTGAAGCGGCAACAATCGGCATCCAGCCCTGAACATACTGGCGCGCTGTGTCGGTCTTTTCACAGAAAAGCTTCAAATACTTTTCGGCAATATCATTTTGACCTCTCAGGCAGAAGGTAAGGTAGGTTCTTGCAGCGTCGGCAGCGCCGTTGCCCTGAGTAGCGTGCGACCAGTCAAGGATGTAATGCGTTCCGTCATCCTTAATAATGATGTTGCCGGGGGTAAAGTCGCCGTGACAAACCTTGTCGTGCCTTTTCATTGAAGCAAGCCTTGTGTGCAGCTCGTAACGCGTTGTCGCGTCAAGGTCGCTGCGGCTGATTTTGCTCTGCATTTTGTCCTGAAGCCTTTTAAGCAGCGGACACTTTTGGCTGAGAATTTCCTTTTGAATGTCAACAAAAAGGTTTAAGTATTCGTCAAGCTTATCGGGGTTTTCCTCCATAAGCTGTTTAAGGGTTTTGCCCTCAATATAGTCGGTAACAATCGCCCACTTGCCGTCAATTTTGGTAACCTCCTCAATTTTGGGGACGTTAAGATTGGTTTCCTCAACGCGCGCCTGGTTGAGCGCCTCGTTTAAAACGTCGGACTTGGGAAAGCTTTCGTCAAAAACCTTAACGGCAAAGTCGCCGTCCCTGTATATCACCTTGTGGCTTCTCTTTGCGAGAACCTGATCGAGTTTCATAAATAAAACCCCTTTCAATATAAAATTAAGCGTAACAAAATTCGCGCTCGATTGCTGTATATATTATACAATAATTATCCTGCTTAGTACAGTGGCTAAATCGTAAAAAAATCAACCTAAACTTTGTGAAATAACACAATACAAACAGCTTTGATTTGCTGTTATCAACAAATTGTTAAGCGATAATTTGGTTAATTTACATATTGAAAAAACCTTATCTGTCGATTTTGGCGGAGTTCGCGCGCGGAATCCTTTGTGCAATATGACGTTATCCGCGTTTTTTGCCAAAACCAAAAACAGCCGCCCTAAGGCAGCTGCTTTTGGATTTAGAAGTTTTGAAATTAACGTGAAAAACGTGGGATTAGTGTAATTAATAAACAAATCTTTTCAAATACCAATATTATATAATGCCGGGATTAAACCACCCTTGCGCTTCCAACGTCGCCGAAGGTGTTCAGCCTGAAAAGCTTGCTTTCATCCTTAACATTGTCGCAAATAATGCTTGCTTCGGTAATTCTTCCGCCCTCAATAAGCCTTGTCAAGCCCACAAGCTGGCACAGCTTGCTTTTAAGGTTGAGCCTGTCGCCCTCGGAAGTAATGAGATATACGTTGCCCTCGCAGGTATCAAGCACGGCGAGGAACTCTGTTACATCAATGTTATGCAGGTTAAGAATTGGTGTCATAAATGTTTCCTCCTTCACTGCCTTGGTTCAGCCCGAAAGGAGCCGACCGAGTAATATTAGCGCCATTTACCATTTGGCAAATCATGATTTACACCGACCGTAGTATTCAGTTGTTACCCGAGTAATTTATCAAAACGCGCGGTTTTGATAACCATATGAATTGTCGAGGTCAGGCGGACTTTTCCTGACAGTTATTATTATACTCCGATTTTTTTAAAAGTCAACAAATTTAATGGTGCGTAGTTGTGCAAAGTGCCATTTAAGTGTCAATAATAGCCAAAGCAACATACATTAATTTGTGCAAGTAGCTGTAAAATGGTTACTTTTCTTTTTCCGGAATTTGTTTTAATTTGTAACCCTTTCGTCAACTTAGCCAACTTAATTAATGTTTGGTATAAAACAAAGTGAGTATTACCCAAACTTTTCGTTTAAAAGGCTTCTGCGCCGCCGTCACGGTAAAATAAGCTTGTTTTCAGAATCAGGCAGCAACAAAGTACCGTTATTTCACGCCGTAAAATTGAATTAACGGTTGAGATTAACCGCCGGTTGTGCTACAATAATAGGCGAAGATCAGTTTAAGGAGTAATGAGTATGCTCAATGAATTTTACGGACAGTTTAAAAGCGGAACCGACATCCGCGGAATAGCCTGCGAGGGCGTTGAAGGGCAGCACCAAAACCTGACCGACGAGGCTGTTAACAATATGGCTGACGGTTTTGTGCTTTGGCTTGCCGAAAAAACAGGCAAAAAGCCCTGTGAGCTGACAATCTCGGCAGGCCGTGACAGCAGAATCACGGGGCCGCACATTATGGAGCTTACCACCGAACGGTTCAGGCTTGCCGGCGCGAGGGTAATTTGCTGCGGACTTGCCTCAACGCCGTCAATGTTTATGACTACGGTTGAGCTGGGCTGCGACGGAGCGCTGCAAATCACCGCCAGCCATCATCCGTTTAACCGCAACGGACTAAAGTTTTTCACGCGCGGCGGAGGACTTGAGGGCAGCGATATAGAAGCTGTTCTGACCTTTGCGCAGAACGGTATGCACCCGGAGGAAACGGACGGCGGAAGCATTGAAAACTGCGACTTTATGAGTGATTATTCAAAGCTTTTGCGCGATAAAATCAAGCGTGAGGTTAACGCGGAGGATTACGACCATCCGCTGAAGGGCTTTAAAATTGTTGTTGACGCGGGCAACGGCGCCGGCGGCTTTTACGCGGACAAGGTGTTGAAGGAGCTTGGAGCCGACACAACGGGCAGCCGTTACCTTGAACCCGACGGAATGTTCCCGAACCACGTTCCAAACCCCGAGGACGCTGCGGCAATGGCTTCAATTTGTGAGGCTGTGCGCGAAAACAACGCCGATTTGGGCGTGATTTTTGACACCGACGTTGACCGCGGCGGAGCGGTTGACAGCAAGGGCAACGAAATCAACCGCAACCGTCTGGTTGCCGCGGCGGCGGCTATTGCGCTCGAGGGCAACGAGGGCGGAACAATCGTAACCGACTCGATAACCTCGAGCGGACTAAAGGAATTTATCGAAAACAACCTCGGCGGAAAGCATTACCGTTACCGCAGAGGCTACAAGAATGTAATTGACAAGGCGCTTGAGCTGAACGCTAAGGGCATAAACTGTCCTCTCGCGATTGAAACCTCAGGCCACGCGGCAATGCGCGAAAACTATTTCCTTGACGACGGCGCTTACCTTTGCACCAAAATCATCATCAAGGCGGCTCAGCTCAGAAAGCAGGGCAAGGAGCTTGACGAGCTAACTGCAGGATTGAAGGAACCGGTTGAAAGCATTGAAAAGCGTTTTCAGATTACCGAAAAGGACTTTCGTTCCTGCGGCGAACGCATTATTAATGAGCTGACGGCTTACGCCGAGGCTCAGGACGGCTGGAACGTTGCCGCCGACAACCGCGAGGGAGTGCGCGTTTCGTTCGACAGCGAAAACGGCGACGGCTGGTTTTTGCTCCGCCTTTCGGTTCACGATCCCATTATGCCGCTGAATATCGAAAGCGACAGCGCCGGCGGCGCGGAGATAATATATAACAAGCTTTACAGCTTCCTTGAAACCGCAAGCGGATTAAAGCTTTATACTAATGGACGCGGCAAGGCTGGCGCCTTGCAAGGACGACAACGCAGTATTGCGGAAAATAGACCGCAAAGATTGGCTACTTTTTATTAGGTATTAGTATTAGGCGGCGCCGCACAATTCGGGCGTGAGAATTGCCTTAAAAAATTATAAAAATAACGCAGGGGAGCGCAGGCTCCCTTGTTCTACGGAGAGATGATTTAAGTTGGATACATTATCCATTTTCAAAGATTTGGCTATAATATTTATCTTTGCCAAGGCTTTCGGGCTTTTGGCGCGAAAGCTTAAAGCGCCGCAGGTTGTCGGCGAAATCGTCGCGGGCTTAATTATCGGCCCGAGTGTGCTCGGGCTTGTTAAGCTCAACGACTTTATGAGCATCTGCGCCGAAATCGGCGTAATTCTGCTGATGTTTTCGGCAGGTCTGGGCACTAACCTCAAGGAGCTTTTAAAAACAGGCCCCAAGGCGCTCGCGATTGCCTGCGCCGGAGTTTTTGTTCCGCTTGTAGGCGGAACCCTGCTTTACTCCTGCTTTTACGGCTTTGCCGAAATCGGCTC
Source organism: uncultured Eubacteriales bacterium (assembly GCA_900318495.1). Classification (GTDB taxonomy): domain Bacteria; phylum Bacillota; class Clostridia; order Oscillospirales; family Acutalibacteraceae; genus Ruminococcoides. The sequence goes on along the minus strand of ONLA01000042.1, from coordinate 10,833 downwards.
CGAAAAGTTTTTGACTGCGGTGTTTATCGGCGTAATTATGACCGCCACCAGCGTAAGCATTACGGTTGAAACCCTAAAGGAGCTCGGAAAGCTCAAAAGCGAGCTCGGAACAACCATACTCAGCGCGGCTATTATCGACGATGTAATCGGAATTTTGGTGCTGACCTTTGTTATCGGCTTCAAAAATCCGAAAACGAATCCGCTTCACGTTGTGCTCAGCACTCTTGCGTTCTTTGCGCTTGCGCTTGTCGTGGGTTTTTTGCTGTACAAGCTGTTTAAGCTTATCGACAAAAAATACCCCCACACAAGGCGAGTTCCTATTTTAGCCCTCGCGCTCTGCTTTATCTTTGCCTACTGCGCTGAAACATTCTTCGGAATCGCTGACATAACCGGTGCTTACGCCGCCGGAATCGTGTTGTGCCGCCTGCGGGATTCCGAATATATCGAGGAAAAAATGGACATCAATTCCTATATGATTTTCGGCCCGATTTTTTTCGCGAGCATCGGACTTAAAACGCGCGTTGACGGCATAACCTTCGAGCTGGTGCTGTTTTCAATAGCCTTTGTGCTGGTGGCGCTCGTCGCAAAAATAATCGGCTGCGGCGGAATGTCAAGGCTGTGCGGCTTCAAGGGCAGGGACACGCTTAAAATCGGCGTCGGAATGATGACGCGCGGCGAGGTCGCGCTGATTGTCGCGCAAAAAGGTCTTGCCGAAGGAATGATAAGCTCGCAGTACTTTACGGCTGTAATTTTGCTGATTATCGTTTCAAGCATAGCCACCCCGATAGTTCTGAAGCTCTTGTTTTCAAAGGACAAGCACGAGGATAAAAAACTGACCGCCGCCGGTTAAGGCAACGGTCAGTTCGCAAACCGCGGTTTGCGTCAATTGATACTTAGTATTAAACAAATTCAAGTTCATCTGTTTTTAAATCCCTTGTTCTCAGCGCAGGCTGACACAGGGGAATTTTTTTACCTTTTTTAACGAACAGCGGCACCTCGTTTAAGGCGACGTCAACGTAATGAATACCCTTTTTCAGCTCCGAGGACTCAACGCGCGTTCCGCTGAGCCTGAGCAGCCGCATATCCTCGGGCAAATACACCGTTCTGCCGGACACATTCTGCTCGTAAACGGGAGCTATCATACAGTCGTCTCCGAGCATAAGCTGTGTTTCACATTCGCGGGCGATTTTGTCGCCGAGATAGTCGAACGAAAGCGGACGGAAAATCATTTCGCTGTCCGCGCTCGCGGCGCAAAAGATTTTGTAAAGATAGGGGATAAGGCGGTATCTGACCTCGATTATATCCCTGAAATCACCCGCGTCGCCAAAGCTGTAGCATTCCTGATCCCTTGTGCCCAGCGCCGAATGGTTGCGCATTAACGGAGTGAAAACCCCCAGCGCCAAAAACCGCAGAACAAGGTCGCGCGTAGCGTTGTCGTTAAAGCCGCCGAGGTCGGCTCCGCAGTACAAAAAGCCGCACATATTGGCTGACGGAAGCATTTTGAGGTTGAGCAAAATGTGGCTCCACCACGAATGGTTGTCGCCGAACCAGATTCCTGCCGTGCGGTGAGCGCCGATATATGAGGCGCGCGAGAACATCAAAATTTCGCCTTCGCCGTAATTTTCGGCAAAGTATTCTCCTGCCGCGCGCGTCATACACGCGCCGTAAAGGTTGTGAACGTCCTGGTGGTTAACGGCTTTGCCGTCAATGCTGTGCCACATCGAGGAATAGTCCTCCTGACGGTTTGAAAGCCCCGTGAAAACGTCCTTAATGTGGAAAAATCCGCCCAAATCAAAGTTTTTGCCCTTGGCGTCAACAGCTTCGTCAAGCGCGGCGTTAAGCCCGTTTGCCGAATAAAACAGCGCGGGCTCATTCATATCGTTCCAAAAGCCTTCAATGCCCATATCAATCAGATAACGGTATTTTGAGCCGAACCAGCGGCGCACCTCCGGCTTGAGAAAATCGGGAAACGCGCAAACGCCGGGCCACACCCCGGCTTCAAAAACCGAACCGTCGGCGTTTTTGCAGAAAAAGCCGTTTTTAATGCCCTCGTCATAAATTTCGTAGCCTTCTTCCTTCTTAACGCCGGCGTCGATAATCGGAATCAGGCGGATGCCCTGCTCCTTTTTTGCCGACACATATTCCTTAAAATCCGGGAAGGCGTTTTCGTTAACCGTAAAATCCTTGAAGCTCTGCATATAATCAATGTCAAGGTACACGCAGTCAAGCGGAATTTTCGCTTCGTCATAACCGCGTACAACACGGTCAACGGCATCGGCGTTGTGGTAGCTCCAGCGGCTTTGCTGATACCCGAACGCCCAAAACGGCGGAACGTAGCTTTTGCCGACAGCCGAGCGGAATTCGCGCACAACCTCGCGCGGGCTGTCCGCGGTAATAAGATACACGTCAAAATCCTTCGCGAAAACAGTCACCCTTGTTTCGTCCGGCTGTGTGTAGCCGACGTCCCAGCGAACCCTTGCCGGGCAGTCAACAAAAATTCCGAAGCAGCCGCTTCCGCCGAGCATAATAAAATTGTGGGCGGCATAAAGCGAACGCTTGCTTTCGGTGTGGAACGGGTCGTCCGAACAGTAGCTTTCATAAATCCAGCCGCGCTTGTTAATTCCGCGAACCGCTTCCCCGAGTCCGTAAACAATGTCGTCCTGCCGCATCAAAAAGCTAAACTCAAAGCAGCCGTCCGTAACGGCAGGGTTAAACGGAAAATCCCATATGCTTTCGGCTTGAAGCGGAGTAATAACCGCGTTTGTGTCATAAGGGCTTCCCAGTCTGAATTTTCTAATCATACCGCACCTCCGAATATTTCATTACATAATTTCATTACATAATAAACATACCACAAAAGGGCAAATCAGGCAACAGAAAAAATAAATTTTATAAAAGCTTTTTATCGGTTGAATTCATTTTGATATTGTGGTACAATAAAAAGGAATATAATGCTAATTTACTCTTAGGGGGCTTTACCGTATGTGCGGAATTTGCGGATTTACAGGCAACATAGACGACCGTGAAAATGTTCTTAGAAAAATGACCGAGGTTATCACCCACCGGGGTCCCGATTCGGACGGATATTTCCACGACGATTACATCAATATGGGCTTTAGGCGCCTGTCGATTATCGACCTTGAATCGGGGCACCAGCCTATTTATAACGAGGATAAAACCCTGGTGCTCACCTTTAACGGCGAAATTTACAACTACAAGCAAATTAAAAAGGTTCTCATTGAAAAAGGCCACAAATTCCAAACAAGCGCGGACAGCGAGGTTTTGGTTCACGGCTTTGAGGAATGGGGAGAGGATATGCTTCCGAAGCTCAGGGGAATGTTCGCCTTCGCGATTTACAACACGGTTGACCGCAGTCTGTTTATAGCGCGCGATTTCTTCGGAATCAAGCCGCTGCATTACACGCAAATCGGCAGCGATTTTGTTTACGCAAGCGAAATCAAGAGCATTTTGGAGCACCCGAATTTCGAAAAACGCTTCAACAACCGTGCTCTCGACACCTACCTTTCGTTCCAGTACGCCGTTCCGCCCGAAACCTTCTTTGAGGATGTTTACTGCCTGCTGCCCGGTCATTACCTGTGGTATAAAAACGGCGAGGTCGAAACCACCCGTTACTTCGAGCCCAAGTTCCGTCCCAACGAAAATATGACCGAACAGGAAGCTGTGGATAAAATTGAAAAGGTGTTTGAAAACTCCGTAAACGCCCACAAAATCGCCGACGTTGAGGTTGGCTGCTTTCTGTCATCGGGCGTTGATTCAAGCTATGTTTCAACCTATTTTGCCGACCAAAAAACCTTTACCGTGGGCTTTGACTTCGGCGAAAAATACAACGAAATCAGCTGGGCTGAAAACCTGAGCAGGCAAATCGGAGTAGAGCACCACACCCACCTTATTTCAAGCGAGGAATTCTGGGACGCCGTTCCCACCGTTCAGTACCATATGGATCAGCCGCTTGCCGACCCAAGCTGCGTCGCCCTGTACTTCGTTTCGCGTCTGGCGAGCGAATATGTAAAGGTAGTGCTTTCGGGCGAGGGCGCCGACGAGCTGTTCGGCGGCTACACCTGCTACAACGATCCCAGGGTTTTCCGTATGTATCAAAAAATCGTTCCCCACTTTTTGCGCAAGGCGCTCAGGGCGGTTGCCAAAAAGCTGCCCGACATCAAGGGACGCGACTATATTATCCGCGCGTGCGATCCGCTTGAGGAACGCTACATCGGAAACGCGTATATGTATGATTTAAAGCAAAAGCAAAGCATTTTGAAGGATCCGTCAATCGCGACGGCTCCGCGCCGCTACACGCGCAGGCATTACTACCGCTGCCGCAGATACGATGACGTTACCAAAATGCAGTATCTCGACATTAATATGTGGCTGACAGGCGACATTCTGCTCAAGGCCGACCGTATGAGTATGGCAAACTCCCTTGAGCTGCGCGTGCCCTTCCTTGACAAAGAGGTGTTCAAGGTTGCGTCAAGCCTTCCGTCAAGCCTCAGGGTTAACAAAAGCAACACCAAGTACGCGATGCGCAAGGCGGCGGCAAGGCACCTTCCCGAGCAAACCGCCGAAAAGGAAAAGCTCGGTTTCCCCGTGCCTACAAGAGTCTGGCTTCGCGATGAAAAATACTATAACATTGTCAAGAAAAAGTTCACCGGCAAAACCGCCGAAAAGTTCTTTAACACCGACGCGCTTGTCGGCTGGCTTGACGAGCATTTTACAGGCAAAGAGGACAACAGCCGCCGCGTTTGGACGATTTACGTTTTCCTTGTTTGGTACGACATCTATTTTGACGAAAACGATCCCAAGGTTGAAAAGCCCGTAAACCACCTTGCCGAGCTAAAGGCGGTTGCCGAGGCAAGGCGCGAAAAGCAGCTTAACGCTCCGGGCGAGGCTATTATAGAAGCGGCTGAGGAAGCGGACGAAGAATTTTCCGCCGAAGCCGGCGAAAGCACCGGGGACACATCCTTTGAGGACGAGGTTGAAGCGCTGCTCTTGCCGAATGACGAAGAACAGCCGCAGCCCGAACCCTCTGACGGGCAGGAAAAGGAAGATGAGGCTCCAAAGCCTTCCGCCGGGGAAGCAGGGCAGGAAGCCGGCGGCGAATCCGAAAACGCAGAGGATGAAAAACCGGATTTCAACGCGGTCGATCCCACCGACGATGAGGACGACTTCTTTGAAGGCTTGGTCGGCGCCTCGCTTTTGCCGAACGGTGAAACCACCGACGGACCCGTGACGGAGTCCGAACCGGAGCGGGAGCCCGAGCAGGAAGCTCAGTCCGAACCTGAGCCGGAGCCCGAACAGGAGACTCAGCCCGAAGCGGAGCGGGAGCCCGAACAGGAAGCTCAGCCCGAAGCGGAGCAGGAGCCCGAGCAGGAGGCTCAGCCCGAAGCGGAGCAGGAGCCCGAGCAGGAGACTAAGCCCGAACCGCAGCAGGAAGCTCAGTCCACGTACAATGAGTCCCCGATTGTGGAAAACGGCGCAGAAGAGCCCGCGGAGCAGGCTGCCGACGAGGGATATGTAAACATCCAGAATCCCGAGGACAAGGAAATTTACAACGCGCCCAAAAAGCCCAAAACTCCGCAGGAGGAGCTTGAAATGGCGCTTGAAAGCATCGAAAGACGCTCAAAATACCTCGATGAACCAAACGTAATTTCCGATGAAGCTGTTGACAGCATTGTAAGCCAAATCAAATTTTTCGACGATGATAATGAATAAATAAGCTCAAATAAAAGTAGGGGTCGCGTTATGGCGCGAACCCTACTGTACTGTAATAAAGCTGACGCCTTGCAAGGACGACAACGCAGTATTGCGGAAAATAGACCGCAAAGATTGGCTACTTTTTATTAGGTATTAGTATTATTAGGGCAATACCGCGTAATTCACAGCGCGCGCCCTGCTTAAATTATTCCGGTAAAAACGCGTCAATCAACCCCTTAACGCGCGGATATTCCGGTTCAAAGCAGGAAAGCGGCAGCGGATTTTCTCCCAGACCAATTTCAGCGGTGAAGCCGGGACGGCGGAAGGCAAGCAAAAACCAATCCTTAAATCCGCCGCCGTCGGCAATTGCTTCGGGCGACGAAAGTGTGTAACCGCTTGCCTCGCTCATTTTTTCGGCGATCTCAAGGCTGCGCTTTGGGGCAAGGCTTTTAAAATTCCAATAAATCTCGCGTCCCTGACTGTGCAACGCGAGCACGCGGTCAAAGCAAAAGCGCCTGCACAGCCTTACAACGGCGCGCGTTTCGGGTTCGCTTTCGGGACGTATTCCGCCGAATCTTGTGCAGGCAGGGCGGCAAATTCCGGCGTCAAGCTCACGCCGCTTAACCTCGTTCCAACACGCGTCAAAGTTGTGGTTAATGTCCACTCCGCGCGCGTTAGCCTTCCACAGATTTTTGTCGCCGCAGATTTTCACGGCGGTTTTTGAGTATCTTCCGGCGGACTCAAAGCCGTTGATCGCGATTTCGGTGCCGTCGGGGTTGACGCACGGCACAATAACAACCGATTTTTCCTTTGACAGTCCGTCGGCGTATTTTAAAGCCGCAAGCACGGTAAGGTATTCCGTGCCGTGAAATCCGCCGGCAATCAACGCGCAGGGCTTTTTACCGCCGCTTTTCAGCGCGAAAATTGTTCTTCCGCACAGCGATTTGCCCGCGTCAAGCACCGTGAACCTTCCGGTCGCGGCAAGCTGTTCAACCGCGGCGCGTTGATTTTTATAGTCAGGATAAAAATTACAGTTCAAAATAAACCCACCCTAAAGAGATGATATTATGAAAATTACAGAAAAAACACTCGACAGCAAAAGCATTTTTGAAGGCAGAGTTCTTCATATGAAGCACGACAGGGTAGAGCTGGTTGACGGCACAGTCGAGACGCGCGAAATTGTTGAGCACCCCGGCGGAGTGTGCGTTGCCGCGCTTGACGGAGAAAATAACCTGCTGTTTGTGCGCCAGTTCCGCTATCCCTACCGCGAGGAGGTTTTGGAGCTTCCTGCCGGCAAGCTTGAAAAAGGCAGCACGCCGCTTGAAAACGGAAAGCGTGAGCTTATGGAGGAAACAGGCGCTCAGGGCTATTCCTACATTTCGCTCGGCAAGGTTTATCCTTCTCCCGGCTATACCAACGAAATTATTCATCTTTACGCCTGCAAAATCGGCTCTCAGGGCGAAAGCAGACCCGACGAGGGCGAGATACTGAACGCCTTGAAAATTCCGCTTGACAAGGCTGTCGAAATGGTGCTAAACAATCAAATCGCCGACGCAAAAACTCAAATCGCGGTGCTCAAAACCGCTATGCTGTTAAAAAGCGGCAAAATATAGGTATTAAAGCGTATGCAGTGTTATTACGAATTATTCGGCGAAGAACGGCCTTCGGCGGTGGCTCTCGGATTTTTTGACGGCGTTCACAAGGGTCACCGCAGCGTTATCGAGCTTGCCGTTGACCAAAGGCACAACGGGCTTTTGCCTGTGTGCCTAACCTTTTCGGAAAGCCCCAAAAGCGTAATTTCCGGTTGTGAAATTCCCGTGATTATGACGCCGGAGGACAAGCTTAGGGCGCTTGAGTCAATCGGCGTGGCAAAGGCGGTTTTCGCGGATTTCAGAAAACTGATGAATTTAAGCGCGGAGCAGTTTGTGCGCGATGTTTTAATAGAAAAGCTGAACGCCGAAAAGCTTTTTTGCGGTTTTAATTACCGCTTCGGCAAAAACGCCGAGGGCAACACCGAGCTGCTTAAAAAGCTTTGCGCTAAATATAATATTAAGGTTGTTGTGCTGCCTCCCTCCGAGGACGACGGCGCGGTGGTGTCCTCAACGCTGATTAAGCATCTGATTGCCGGGGGAAGCGTAAGGCGCGCAAACCGTTTGCTTTGCGGCGAATTCGGCTTTTCGGCTCCCGTTGAACACGGCAGGCGGCTCGGAAGAACGCTCGGCACGCCCACAATTAACCAACCGCTGATAAAGGGCTTGGTGGTGCCCCGGTTCGGTGTGTATTGCTCGCGCGTCACCCTTGACGGCGGAGAAGCCTACTGCGGCGTTACAAACATCGGAATCAAGCCGACTGTCGGCGGCACGGTTCCGCTGTGCGAAACCTGGATGCCCGAATACCGCGGCGGCGAAATTTACGGACAGTCAGCCGACATAAGGCTGCTTGATTTTATCCGCCCCGAACGCAAATTTGAAGGCATTGACGAGCTAAAGGCGGAGATTGTCAAAAACGGTGCCGAGGCGCTGAGAATTTATGCAAAATTAAAATAATAACCGTTGACATTTTACGGCGGCGGATTACAATATATATGAAACCAAAAAAAGGAAGTAATAAAAATGGCAAAGCATCAGTTTAAATCAGAGTCAAAGCGTCTGCTTGACCTGATGATTAACTCAATTTACACACACAAGGAAATTTTCCTGCGCGAAATTATTTCCAACGCGAGCGACGCTATCGACAAGCTCAGCTTTATTGCGCTGACGGACGACAAGCTCGGTATGACGCGCGAAGATTTTAAGATTACCATTCACGCCGACAAGGATTCGCGCACCCTCACCATTACCGACAACGGCATCGGTATGGATCGTGACGACCTCGAAAACAACCTCGGCACAATCGCTTCCTCGGGCTCCTACAGATTTAAGCAGGAAATGGAGGAAAAGCCCGAGGATATCGACATCATCGGTCAGTTCGGCGTAGGCTTTTATTCCGCTTTTATGGTGGCGAAGAACATCACCGTAAACACTAAAAAATACGGCTGCGAAACAGCATACTGCTGGCAGTCGGCAGGCGCAGACGGCTTTACAATCGACGAAATACAAAAGGACGGCATCGGCACCGAAATTATCCTCGAGATGAAGGACAACACCGACGAAGAAAATTACGACGAATTTTTGGAGCAGTACCGTATTCAGGGGCTTATCAAAAAGTACTCCGACTACATCCGCTATCCGATTATTATGGATATGACAAAAAGCCGCGTTAAGGAGGAAACCAAGGACAGCGACAAGCCCGAATACGAGGAATACACCGAAGATGTAACGCTTAACAGTATGGTTCCCATTTGGCAGCGCCCCAAAAAGGACGTTACCCAAGAGGAGTACGACCGTTTTTATAATGAAAAGTTCTTTGCTATGGACAAGCCCGTGCGCACTATTGTTACCTCGGTTGAAGGCGTTGTAACCTACAAGGCTCTGCTTTTTATTCCGTCGGCGACTCCGTACGATTACTACACCAAGGAATACAAAAAGGGCTTGCAGCTTTATTCAAGCGGCGTTTTAATCACCGAAAACTGCGAGGAGCTTGTGCCCGAGCACTTCCGTTTTGTTAAGGGTATTGTTGACACAGCCGATTTGTCGCTGAATATCTCGCGTGAAATGCTCCAGCACGACCGCCACCTGCTCACAATCGCCCAGAACCTTGAAAAGAAGGTTAAAAACGAGCTTACCGCTATGCTCAACAATAACCGCGAGGATTACGAAAAGTTCTTTAACGCGTTCGGCAGACAGCTTAAATACGGCGTTGTTTCCGATTACGGAACGCACAGGGAAGCGCTTCAGGATTTGCTTTTGTTCTATTCTTCAACCGAGAAAAAGAACGTGACCCTGTCCGAATACGTTGACCGTATGAAGGAAGACCAAAAGTTTATTTACTTTGCCGCAGGCGAAAGCTCGGCGGCAATCGACGCGCTTCCCCAGACGGAGCTTCTCAACTCAAAGGGCTTTGAAATCCTCTACTGCACCGAGGATGTTGACGAGTTCACGCTTCAAAGCCTCGGCGAATACAAGGGTAAAAAGTTCTGCTCTGCCGCGAACGACGACCTTGGTATCGAAAACGACCCCGAAAGCGAAGATGACAAAAACACAAACGACGCTTTGCTCACCTTTGTTAAGGAAACCCTCGGCGACAGGGTGTCCGAGGTTACAGCCTCAAAAAAGCTTGTGTCACACCCCGTTTGCCTGACCGCGAAGGGCGGAATTTCATTCGAAATGGAAAAGTATTTTAATTCCGTTCAGCCCGGCAGCGGAATGAAGGCTCAGCGCGTGCTCGAGCTCAATATGAACCACAGCGCGGTTAAAACAATGAAGGGCTTCATTGAAACCGATATCGAAAAGGCGAAAAAGTACGCCGAGGTGCTCTATAACCAGGCTTTGCTCATTGCCGGACTTCCGCTTGAAAATCCGTCGGAATACACCGATTTGGTTTGCTCGCTGATTTAATTCATAATAATTCTTAATAAAAGGGGACGCTTAGGCTGATACCGAAAAGGATGCTTTCGGTTTAAGGCGGCTCCCTATGCGCAGGCGGACAGCTTAGGCTGTCCGCCTTTCGTCTTGTAAGGAATAATAATATAAAAAGCAGCGTACAACCGCTGTTTTTCTTTTGCGGAAAAATAAGTGCGAGCGGTTTGTTAAATAATCACTCTTTTTTGGTGTACACAATTGGTAAAACTGTTTAATTCCCAATAAGAATTTACATTAAATTTAAAAAATAATAATAAAAGTCTTGAAAAAAGGTTAAAACTGTGTTAAGATATTAGCATATATAATTGGGTTAAATATCACGACACTTAAAACCGTGATTCAAGCCCTGCAAAGCAAAAAGGGGGGATAATGTGAAATCCGTCAGCCACATAATTAAAATCGGATACAATCCTCCTGTTAAAATCAGGCTCAGGGACGGGCCGGAGCATATGTGCAGGGGCAAACCGGGTTAAGCGCGGTCAGACAGCGCTAATACTAATTTCTGATAGAAAGTAGACTTATATTTTGCGAGGATATTTTTCGCAAGACAAGGCGAAGGACGCGGCAAGGCTGGCGCCTTGCAAGGACGACAACGCAGTAT
>ONLA01000029.1 GCA_900318495.1 uncultured Eubacteriales bacterium | reverse complement strand
GAAAAACGCGACGTAAAAATACAGCCGCAGTAGTTTTGGCGGTAAAGATTGTGTTCCTTTGAAAGAACAATGCTGCGCTTGTAGCCTTCCTTCTTTTTGAAGTCGCTGTACAGCCAGCTGACGCCGTGCGCCTTGCCTGCGGCGGCGCCTGTGTCGTTAAGGAGCTGCGCGTTTTTCAGCGGACTTATGGTAAGGGTGGTGGTGAAATAATCGTATCCGCCCTTTTTTGCGGTCTCGGCGGCGGAGTTAAGGCGAAGCTCAAAGCATTTTTCGCAGCGCTTTCCGCCCTCCGGCTCGTTTTCAAGCCCCTTTACCGCGTCAAAATACATTTGCGGATTGTACACGCCCTCGATAATATCAACAGGGTTTTCGAATTCCATTTCGCTGATAAGGCGTTTTTCTTCGTTCAGACGGTGCAGGTATTCTTCTTTTATGGAAATATTAGGGTTAAAATAATAGACAGTTATCCTAAAAAATTGCGACAGATATTCAAGGCAGTAGCTTGAACACGGAGCGCAGCAAACGTGAAGGAGCAGGCGCGGAATTTTGCCTGCCCTTTGATTTTCTTCTATTACCTTGTCGAGCTCACGCTGATAATTCGGCTTATTCATAATTGATGATGTACTCCAAAAGTTGTTCGGCGGTGTTCGCTACATAAGGCGCGCCTGCGGTAATCAGCTCGCTTTTTTCGCGGAAGCCCCAGCTTACGCCTGCCATATGCACCGAACCGTTTTGAGCCGTATACACGTCAACGTCGCTGTCGCCGACATACATACACTCGTCGGGTGAGATTTCAAGCCGCGCCAGCATAGCGTGCAGGCTTTCGCCGTCCGGCTTGCATTTGAATTCCGGCTTTTGTCCCCACGCCGCCGAAAAGCTGTGCTTCGGGTAAAGCTTGGTTAAAATCTGCTCTACAAACTCGTCGGGCTTGTTTGACAAAACAGCAGTCAAAATGCCCTTTTCGGCAAGAATATCGAGCATTTCGGAGCAGCCCTCGTAAGCCTCGGTGTTGTCGTTACAGTGGATTTCGTATTCTTTATTGAATGTGTCAAGCACGATCGCGAATTTTTCGGCGTCGTCAGCGGCGGCGCCCATAGCCCGCCTCACAAGCATTTCCCTGCCGTTGCCGACAAAGGTTTTGTAGCGGTTGACGGGGTGCTCCTCAAGTCCGGCGGCTTTAAGCCCCTTGTTGACGCTCAGGGCAAGGTCGGTCAGAGAGTTTACAAGTGTTCCGTCAAGGTCAAATACAACTAATTTTATCATAATTACTCCTTAATTAAGTCCCTTTTCCATTTCGAGCAAAATCGCGCGGCAGGGCGCGGCTTCAAGACCGCCGAGTTTAAGCGGAAACGCGCAAAGCTCGTAGTCGCCGTCGCTGATATTTTCGAGGTTCAGATTTTCAAGAACAGCGATTCCGGCTCGCGCAAGCTCGCGGTGCGGCTTTGCCTCGTCAAAAGGCGGCGCGATTGAATCAGCGTCGGTGCCGACAAGCGCAATGCGGCTTTCGGCAAGCACAATTGCGGCGGAATGTGACAGGAAGGTTTGACCGTTGCCGTGCAAAATCAGCCTGCGCCTGCAATACGGCAGCAGCTTTTCCATATCCTCGCCGGTCAAAATACCCTCGACCGAAATCACCGTGCATTTACCGTAAAAGGTGTTTAGGCGAAGCTCGTCAACAGCGCTTCCCTCCTCGTAAAAATGAAGCGGCGCGTCAATATGAGTTCCGCAGTGCACAGACATTGAAACAGCGGACAGGTTGTATTCGTCAAGCTCGTCCATATTTTTTATCCTTGTAACCTGAGTTTCGGGATCGCCCTCGTAAACAGGCGTTTTAAGTGAGTCGCGTGAAATGTCGTGAATTATCATTTTTACCCCTCCGCAAATCTGTTTGTAATATTCTATCACATTTTACGGCTTTTTTCAACATTTTTACAACGCGTTCAAAATCTAATGAAGATTGACGCGCAAAATAAGGGCGCACCCGAGGGTACGCCCTTACATAATTACTTATTAAGCTTTGCCGAAACTAAATTAGTTTTCGGGAATTGCTACCTTGCCTGTAAAGTTCTTGTAACCGTAAGCATCAGCAGAGTTACCTGCGAGGTATCTCTGGATGAAGGTTACGTCAAGAATTGATACACGGCCGTCGCAGTTAACATCGCAGATGATGTCAGCGTTTTCGGGCATGGGAACCATCTTTACAAGTGCCTTCTGGAGGGTTGTAGCGTCGTCGATTGTAACAGCGCCGTCGCCGTTGGCGTCGCCGTAGAGCTTACCTGTAACCTCAGGATAAGTAACGGTGATTGTCATCTTAGCGCCCTGCTTTGTACCATAGTCAAAGTCTGTGAGGTCGAGCTGAATCTTAACTGTAGCACCGTAGTCCTCAACTTCAAAATTAGCGTTGTCACCGTCAAAGGCTGCGTCAAACGCAACGCCGTTTTCGGGTGTAAAGCCTGAATCCTTGGGTACGCCCCAGTTAGCAGCCCAGCTGCCGTTAGCTGCGCACTTAACCTGATAAGCAAATGATGCGTCAATATCCTCAAATGTGATTTCGTAAATATTGTCTGCTACTTCTGTCATCATGTTGCTGTCGGCTGCGGGATCCCAAGCCGCGCCGTTAAGCCAGTTGCCCTGACCGTTACCAACTGCGCGCATAGCTTCAACATTGAATGCTATGGGATACTCAACGCCTGTACCGGTTACGTTGATTTCGTTTGTTGCGGGGTTGAACGAAATTGTTACATCACAAGCTTCTTTTACGTTGAATATAACGTTGCTGCCGTTTTCGTCGCCGTAAGACTCATCCCATGAGTGATTCTTAACGATCTTGAACATAACGCCGTCCTTAGCTTCAATAAATGTTGTGAAGGTGTAAACGCCGTCGTCGCCCTTTGTCATTTCGGTTGCTACGCTTGTTGCATCCCAGTTGCCGAGAGCGTCGATTGAACCTGCTACGCTGTAAACGGGCTCTGCAGGTGCGGGCTCTGTGGGAACTTCTGTGGGAACTTCTGTGGGAGCTTCTGTTGTGGGCTCCTCGGTTGTGGGTTCTTCTGTGGGAGCTTCTGTTGTGGGCTCCTCGGTTGTGGGTTCTTCTGTGGGTCCGGGCTCGGGATAAGTAACAGTTACTGTCATCTTAGCGCCCTGCTTTGTAGTATAGTCAAATTCTCTGAGGTCGAGCTGAAGCTTAACTGTAGCGCCGTCTTCCTCAACTTCAAAATTAGCGTTGTCGCCGTCCCAGCCTGCGTCAAACGCAACGCCGTTTTCGGGAACAAAGCCTGAATCCTTGGGTACGCCCCAGTTAGCAGCCCAGCTGCCGTTAGCTGCGCACTTAACCTGATAAGCAAATGATGCGTCTACGTTTTCAAATGTGATTTCGTAAACATTGTCTGCTGCTTCTGTCATCATGTTGCTGTCGTCTGCGGGATCCCAAGCCGCGCCGTTAAGCCAGTTGCCCTGACCGTTACCAACTGCGCGCATAGCTTCAACATTGAATACTACGGGATACTCAACGCCTGTACCGGTTACGTTGATTTCGTTTGTTGCGGGGTTGAATGAAATTGTTACATCACAAGCTTCTTTTACGTTGAATACAACGTTGTTGCCGTTTTCGTCGCCGTGTGCAACATCCCAGCTGTGATCCTCAACAACCTTGAACAGAACAGCATCCTGAGCATCCATAGCTGTTGTGAATGAGTAAACGCCGTCGTCGCCCTTTGTCATTTCGGTTGAAACGTTTGTAGCGTCCCAGTTGCCGAGAACGTCGATTGAACCTGCTACGCTGTAAACGGTTTCAGCGGGTGCGGGCTCTGTAGGAGCTTCTGTTGTGGGCTCCTCAGTTGTGGGCTCTTCTGTGGGAGCTTCTGTTGTGGGAGCTTCTGTTGTGGGAGCTTCTGTTGTGGGCTCCTCGGTTGTGGGCTCCTCTGTTGTGGGTTCCTCAGTTGTGGGTTCCTCGGTGGTAGGCTCAGCTGTTGTGGGCTGCTCAACGGGATACTCAAGGTTGAGAGCTGCCGCTACAACAGAGGGAGCCGCCATCTTCAGGGTAACGAGGTTACCGCCGTTATCATAACCCTCATACTCAACGTAATCAACGGGGCAGGAATCATCGGCAGCGTGAACTGTACCTGTCTCGATAGCTTCGGCATTGTCTGCCATATACTGGTTGTAAACATCAAGAGCAGTTGTTCCGAGAGCTTCAACTGTATCCTTGTTGCAGCCGGCGCCCTTCTGAATTGCTATATCGGTCTTTTCCCACTGATAGAAGGGGTTGTTAACCGGGTTTGTGAGGTACTTTTTAAGAGAGTCGGACAAGGGCTTAGCCTTGGGCATTGAAGCGGGGAAGTAACCGGGAAGAACATTGTTCAGCGATGTGATACCTGCTTTAATACCGCACTTGTCGGAATTGTTTCTCCAAGCTGCGCAGAAGTCCTTCTTAGAGGAGTCAGCTGCGTTCTCTCTTGAAGGAGTTGTCTCAGTGATATAGATTGTGTCGCCGAGGCAGTCCTTAGTCATTGTAAGGTCGGTTGTCTGGTAACCCTTGCCGTTAACTGTGGCAATGATTACACCGTAATCCGCACCGTCCTCGATAGCCGCAACGCCGTCAAGGTCGCTGTAAACAGCCATATCGAATGAATAGAGGTTATCGCCAACCTTCTTCATAGCTGTTTTGTTTGCGTTGAACGCGTAAACATGAAGCGGATTTTCATTGCCGTATACAGCGTATACATAGCAATAAATGTTTGTAAGCTGGTTTCTCTTGTTAACCTTAACAGCACTTGCGTCACCCCAAGATCCGTCGGTCGGATACTCAAAGTAGATAAGCTGTTCGGGTGCATCTGCCGCGCTCGCGGTTACAACGGTAAGACCTGCAAAACAGGAACAAACCATCAAAACCGAGAGCAGCAAACTGATGAGTTTGGTTGTTTTCTTCATTTAAGAAATCCTCCTTTTCTATTTACTCATAATTTGAGTAATTACATTATATAATAAATTTATAAATTTTACAAGCCCTTTTATAAATAATTGTGTTACTTTTAAAGATTTTTTTCAGCCGCGTGTTAATATGTTATAAAATGCAAATTAAACGGCAAACATCTTGACAATAATGACAAATAAATGTAATATTTATATGTATAACATAAAAAC
The DNA here is from genome assembly GCA_900318495.1 of uncultured Eubacteriales bacterium. Classification (GTDB taxonomy): domain Bacteria; phylum Bacillota; class Clostridia; order Oscillospirales; family Acutalibacteraceae; genus Ruminococcoides. The sequence goes on along the minus strand of ONLA01000029.1, from coordinate 12,257 downwards.
AGGAGAGGTTAAATTATGGAAAACTCTAAAAAAACCATGGATAAAATCGTTGCCCTTTGCAAAGGCAGAGGCTTTGTTTACCCCGGTTCCGAAATTTACGGCGGACTTGCGAACACCTGGGACTACGGCCCCCTGGGCATGGCGCTTAAAAACAACATTAAGCATGCATGGCTCAAAAAGTTTGTTCAGGAGAACAAATACAACGTGGGACTTGACTCAGCTATTTTGATGAATCCGCAAACCTGGATCGCCTCAGGCCACCTCGGCGGCTTTTCGGATCCGCTTATGGACTGCAAGGAGTGCAAAACCCGTCACCGCGCCGACAACCTGATTGAGGATTTTGACGGCACAAACGTTGCAGGCTGGACTAACGAGCAGATGACCGATTATATTAATGAAAAGGAAATTCCCTGCCCCAACTGCGGCAAGCACAATTTCACCGACATCCGTCAGTTTAACCTGATGTTTAAAACCTTCCAGGGCGTTACCGAGGACACCAAAAACGAGATTTACCTTCGTCCGGAAACCGCCCAGGGAATTTTCGTAAACTTTGCCAACATTCAGCGCACAAGCCGCAAAAAGGTTCCGTTCGGCGTTGCTCAGGTGGGCAAAAGCTTCCGCAACGAAATTACTCCCGGCAACTTTATCTTCCGCGTGCGCGAGTTTGAGCAGATGGAGCTTGAGTTCTTCTGCAAGCCCGGCACCGATTTGGAATGGTTTGATTACTGGCGCAGCTTCTGCCGCGACTTCCTGTATTCGCTCAACATTAAGGAAGAAAACCTCAGGCTCCGCGACCACGAGAAGGAGGAGCTGAGCTTCTATTCAAAGGCAACAACCGACTTTGAGTATTTGTTCCCCTTCGGCTGGGGCGAGCTTTGGGGCATTGCCGACAGAACAGATTACGACCTTACTCAGCACATCAACGTTTCGGGCAAGAGCCTTGAATACTTTGACCAGACCACAGGCGAAAAATACATTCCCTATGTTATCGAGCCGTCGCTCGGAGTTGAGCGTTTGTTCCTGGCGATTGTTACCGAGGCTTACGACGAGGAGCAGCTCGGCGAAAAGGACAGCCGCGTTGTAATGCACTTCCACCCGGCGCTTGCTCCGTTCAAGGCGGCGGTGCTTCCGCTTTCAAAGAAGCTCAGCGAAAAGGCAGGCGAGGTTGCCGATATGCTCAGAGCGGACTTTATGACCGACTTTGACGACGCAGGCTCAATCGGCAAGCGTTACCGCCGTCAGGACGAAATCGGCACGCCGTTCTGCGTTACCTACGACTTTGATTCGCTTGAGGACGGCTGCGTAACAGTCCGCGACCGCGACACAATGGATCAGGAGCGCGTAAAGATTGACGAACTGAACGCCTACATCGCTGCTAAAATCAAATTCTGATATACTTGTACACCAAATTATTGCAAAGGAGATTAATTATGACATTTTGTAGAAATTGCGGTCAGCAGCTCAGCGACGACGCTGTTTTCTGCGCCGCCTGCGGAACTCCCGTTAACACCGACCAGAAGGCTCAGCCGGAGCAGCCTCAGGCTCAGCCGGAGCAGTCTCAGGCTCAGCCTGAACAGGCACAGCAAGAGCAGCAGACTCAGCAAACTCAAGCTCAGCAGCCTTATCAACAGCAGTACCGGCAGCAGTATCAGCAGCGCCCGGCCGCGCCGGCGTATCCGGTAACGCCCACGGAAAAAGGCGAAAAGGGCTTTGCACTGCTTTCCTACCTCGGAATACTTCTGCTTGTTCCGCTGCTTGTAAAGGATAAGTCCGAATACTGTATGTTCCACGTTTACGAGGGAGCGAAGCTTTGCGCGTGCGCCACGGTTTACTCAATTTTCACTTCAATTATTCTTACTATTGTCGGCGCGATTTTCCCCCCTCATTTAAAATACACCTACTACAGCAGTTATCTGGAGCCGAGCATTCCGCATATAATTCTTTCGGTAATTTTCGGAATCGGTTCGATTTTCTTCATTGTTCTGGCTATTCTGGGAATTATCAGCGCGGTTAAGGGTTATAAAAAGCCGCTTCCGCTGCTTGACCAGATTAATCTTCGCCACTGATACTAATTCCTGATAGAAAGTAGACTTATATTTTGCGAGGATATTTTTCGCAAGACAAGGACGACAACGCAGTATTGCGGAAAATAGACCGCAAAGATTGGCTACTTTTTATTAGGTATTAGTATGATACCGCGCAATTCGCGCAATTTTAAAGGGAGACGCCCGGCGCCTCCCTTTTTATGTTATGGAAATTATTTAAATATTTTGAGAATTTCGTCCCTGTGCTTCATCACGCACAGATACCCTTCCTCGATTGTTTCGTCGATGTTGTCCATCGAGAAAATCGCGGTGTTTTCGTTTTTAATCTGAACGCAGTAATCCGCCATTTCCATACTTTTGCGCGTGCCGTTGATTGAATAAAGGTCAAGCGCGCGCCACACAACCTTCATCAGACCGTCAATGCCGGTTTGCGGCGTGTAGTCCATAATGTCGAACGCGAGCGCCAGCACCTTGCCCACTCCCATATCCTTGAGCACCTTAACAGGCAGGTTGTCCTTTGAGCCGCCGTCGATAAAATTAAACTGCTTGTAGTTGCAGGTTGTGAAAAGTCCGGGAAACGACATACTTGCCCGGACGGCGGTTTCAAGCGGAACATCAGTTATGTACTGTATATATTCGTTGCCGAGCTTTTCAAGCCCTTCGTCGTGCGTGGTTATAATAACCTCGTCGGTGGTGATTGTGTCGTTTGTGCAAACGGTAAGGTTAACCGGCAGGTCGTGAAAGCCTGTTATCCCCTTTTCCTTCATAACCGAGCGAATCATCGCCTCGACAATTACGCCGTCCATAAGTCCGTCACCGGGATTTTTCTTGCCGAATTTAAGCGCGACAACAGACTGCAAAATTGAGCTTGGCCGGAACTTTACAAGATCCTTCCAGTATTTTTCGGCAACGTGCTTCATATCTTCCGCGTCACAGCCCATTGCCACTAAAGCCGCCATTGCCGAGCCCGAGCTTGTGCCCGAAACATAGTCCGGCTTTACGCCGAGCTCATAAAGCGCCTTGATTGCGCCGACGTGCGCAATGCCCTGAAGTCCGCCTCCCGAAAAGGCAAAGCCGATTTTATCCTTTCTGTCCGATTTTTGCATAAAACCACCTATTTTGTAAACACGTAAACGTTGCTGTAAGATTCTGTTTCAACAAAGTAATCATACCAGTTGAAGTAATCCCCGAAGCTTTTGTCTGCCTCAACCAGAGTGTGATTTTTAAAGCCGAGGGTTTTTGTTATATAGTCAATCACGGCGTCGTTGTCGGCAAGCCGCGAGATATAGACGGTTATCGAATCCTTTCGCGCAAGAGTTTTGTTGTCCTTAATTGTTTCAAGCGTTGTTGTTTTAAGGTTGTTTTCCTTGCTTTCCGCGTCGCCCTTTCCGCTGCCGCTGTCAATAAACGAATCAACCATACCGCCGATTTTGCCGTTGGTAACAACTCCGCGTTTTTGAGCGAACTCCTCGATTTCGTCCACAAGGCCGTCAATGTTCATCGAAGTCTGCACGATTGTGGTTGTATCGTACAGCATAAATTTGTCAAGGTTTTTGTTCCATTCCTGCATCGGCGTGCCCACAAACAGGCAGTCGTCGGTTTTGGGGCTGTACAGGTTTGAGGTGCCGTAGGTATAATACGGCTTAACGGCGGCAAAGCCGATTGCCGAAGCAAGCGCGATGCTGACCGGAAGAATGATGTGCAGCTTCGGATTTTTGATAAGGTTAAAGATTTTGATAAAGCCGAACACGAACACCATCGAAAGCATCGGCATTGACGCCATAACATAGCGGTCGCTGTTGAACGGCGAAATCAGCGCGATGCCGATAAAATAAAGCACCCCGGGAACAATCAGAAACCACGCCCCGCGCGGTGTTTTTTGCTTTTTGACAAAACGGAAGTACACAAACGCCGCGAGCAAACAAGCCGCGCAAAGCGCGAACAGCCAAATTTGACCGAGGAACATATCCTTTGCAAGAACCCCGGCGTAGGTCAAAAGCTTGTAGCCCACATAGGTTAAAATTGTGATAAAATCAACCGAAACCGAGCTTGTCGAGCCGACTCCGCGGTCGCTGCCGAGCACCTGCATAAGCATATTCGGGTAAATCGCCAGAGCGATTCCGGCACCTATAACCGCTGTGATTATGTATTTGACAAGCGCTTTAATGTTTTTGTCCTTAATGCTGAAAATCAGGAATACAAGTCCGATTAAACCGGCAAACACCACAAAGTAATATTGGGTGAGCACGCCGGGGATGACGGTTATCAGCAAAAGTATGAGGTCGGTTATTTTAACCGCGTTTTTGCGGTCGTATATTCTCAGAGTTACCGCCAGGAACGCCAGCACAAAAAACGTGAGCGTCGCGTACATACGCAGATAAATTGTGGTGGTAACGCAGGCAATGCTCAAAGCGTAGCCTCCGGCGGCAATCAGCGCGTAAAGGTTGTTGTTTGTGACGCGCTTTCCCACGCGGAAAAGCAGCACAAGCGCCGCAGCCATCATTACAAGATTTACGGTAAAGCCGAGCCATTTGTTAAAGGTGTCGGGAAAAAACGAGCAAGCCGTGTTTACCAGCAAATAGTAAAACGGCGGATGAACTCCGTCAATAATCTGATTTTGATAAACCATTCCGTAGTCAAAACGGTGGTTTTCGCTGACCGAAAGGTAGCTTTTAAAGTCGCCGGGAGTAAGCGGAGTTCCGTTTGACAAGGCGTTTTTTACGCTGTCCTCAAGCAGCAGATCGGGAGAATTCGCGAGGTTATAATTCAAAAGCTCGTCCTCGTGATAGCCCTGCTTGGTGCTCATAAAAAAGCAGCTTGCCGCCAAGCTCAGGATTATTAAAACCGCAAGCGCCGCCGACGCAGCTTTGTTGGAAATCTTCATTGCCGTCACCTTTTATCAATGTTATTAATATTATTATAACAATTGTTAAACAAATTCTCAATAGTTAATCTGACGTTTTTGCAAATTTTTCAGTGAATGCGGAATTTCGGTCGGGCAGAGAGCGCCGTTTGGAAAAACACTCCTGTTCCCGGCTGTATTAATATGGATGGTTCGATTATTTGCAGCGTTCGATGTATTTTTCAGGGAGAACATATAATGACAAACGTTGTTTCTTTTGCCCTCACAGCTTCCGAAAGATTTTGTTTTCTCGCGAAACACTAAACGTTACCATAAATCAAACGTCAAGTACGCGAACTAAAAAACGCGACGTAAAAGGGTTCGGTCAAGCCGAACCCTTTGTTGTATTGATGTTAATCCGGAAAAATTACTTATATTCCTTATTTCGCGGTTTTTCTGGCGGTTGTCTTTTTGGCGGTTGTCTTTTTGACGGCTGTTTTTTTAACCGGAGCCTTCTTCTTGGGCTTTTCTTCGGTTTCGGTTTCAGCCTCAGCCTTAGTCTTTCTTGTTCTTTTCTTGACGGGCTTGGGAACCTCAAGCTCCTTAACAAGCTTGTAATAGGTTACGCCGAGAGGCGGAAGGGTAATCTCGATGCAGTAATCAAGCTCGTGATCTTTTTCGTTGAGAGCCTTGATTTCGCCGGGATTGCCGATGCCTGTGCCGCCGAATTCCTCTTTTTCGGAGTTGAACACTTCCTCGTAAACGCCGTAAACAGGCACGCCAACGCGGTACTTTTCACGGGTTACGGGCTGGAAGTTGCAGACCGCGAGGATTTCGCTGCCATCGAGGGCGATTCTGCGGAACGCGATTACGCTGTTCTGATAGTCGTCAAGCGCAACCCACTGGAAGCCGTTCCAGTCGTAGTCGTTCTCGTGCATAGCCGGTGTGTCGCGGTAGAACTTGTTTGCCTCGGCAAAGAAGTGGTTGAGCTGACGGTGCTTTTCGTAGCCCAAAAGCTCCCATTCAAGCTGCTCGTTGGCGTTCCACTCGTCAAACTGACCGATTTCGCTGCCCATAAACATAAGCTTTTTGCCCGGGTGAGCCATCATATAGGTAATAAAGCCTCTTACGCCCTGGAACTTCTGGTCATAGTCGCCGGGCATTTTGTTGATTAACGAGCCCTTGCCGTAAACAACCTCGTCGTGCGAAATAGGCAGCATAAAGTTTTCGGAGAACGCGTAAACCATACTGAAGGTAAGGGTGTCGTGGTGGTAATTTCTCCACAGCGGATCGAGCGAGATGTAAGAAAGCATATCGTTCATCCATCCCATATTCCACTTGTAGTCAAAACCGAGTCCGAGTCCCTCGATCGGGTAACGGGTAACGTTCGGCCAGGCTGTGCTTTCCTCGGCAATCATCATTACGTCGGGATGGAACTCGTGAACAACGTTGTTGAGCTTCTGGAGGAAGTCAACCGCTACAAGGTTTTCGCGGCCGCCGTAAGCGTTGGCAATCCACTCGCCGTCCTTGCGGTTGTAGTCAAGGTAAAGCATAGAAGCAACAGCGTCAACGCGGATGCCGTCAACGTGGTACATATCGAGCCAGAACATCGCGGATGAAATAAGGAAGCTTGTAACCTCGTATCTGCCGTAGTTGAAGATGTAGGTTCCCCATTCCTTGTGCTCGCCGATTCTCCAGTCCTCATACTCGTAGCAGCCTGTGCCGTCAAAGCGCGCAAGACCGTGAGCGTCCTTGGGGAAGTGCGCAGGCACCCAGTCAAGGATAACGCCGATGCCTTCCTGGTGGCAGCGGTCGATAAGATACATAAGATCCTTGGGTTCGCCGAAGCGCGAGGTGGCGGCGTAATAGCCTGTTACCTGATAACCCCAGCTTCCGTCATACGGATACTCGGTAAGCGGCATAAACTCAATGTGGGTGTAGCCCATTTCCTTAACATAAGGGATGAGCTCCTCGGCAAGCTTGCGGTAGCTGAACGAATTGCCGTCCTCATACTTGCGCCATGAGCCGGCGTTCACTTCGTAAACATTGATAGGCATTTTCTTGTGGGGGTGATCCTTCTTAAACTGATACCACTCCTCGTCATGCCACTGATAATCATAAATGTGATAGGTACGCGAAGCGTTGTCGGGACGGGTCTCGCAATGGAAAGCATAGGGATCGGTCTTCATAATGCGGTCGTTCCACGGTGTTTCAACGCAATATTTATAGCAGCAAAATTCCCAAACGCCTTCAACAAAGAGTTCCCAAACTCCCGAGTCGGAAATGCGGTACATAAAGTGCGAATCGGGATTCCAGTCGTTAAAGTCGCCGACAACGGAAACCGATTTTGCGTTCGGTGCCCATACTCTGAAAACTACGCCCTGACGGCCGTCCCAGTTTTCAAAATGAGAACCGAGGAAGTGATAGGCTCTTGCAGCCTCTCCCTGTAAGAACTGTTCAAGGGGCGGTCTTGTGTCATTAATTGAAAAAGCCATAGTATACCTCTTTTCTAAAGTTTTTCATAGATTGAAATAAAGAATAATTTATATCGGTTTTGATGTAAATTATATGTCATTAAGGGAATACCTTATTATTATTATAATATATTTTACCAAATATACAAGGGGTAAAAAAGAATTTTATGTAAATATTTTTGGACAATTTTTTAACTTCGTCGAATTATTTCGTCATTTTTAACAATTTTGCTTTATTATTTTTGTAAGGTAGTCCCGGCAGGCAGGTTTTACGCGGTCATACGCCAGCGCCGCGGCGTCGGTCGCGGCTATATCCTTTTGCAAAAGTCCGCTGTATTCTCCGCCGCCCCTGATGTATTTTGAAGGCGAGGTGATAATGTCGGCACGGCAGGTTTTAAGCATAGCGGCTCCGGCGGCGGTCATTCCGAGCACCCTGACGTAGCAGGCGTTTTTCGACTGAAGCTCCTCTGTTATGCCCAGAAGCGCGCAAACCAAAATCCTGCGCAGCCGCGCAAGGGTGTAGCGCTTTGTCTTTACCGCCGACAATATTTCTTCTGTGGAATTATATTTCTTAACCGCGTCAGCAATCCTGTTTTCAAGCCCCTCGCCCACATCGGGCAGCGCCGCAAAATCCCCGGCGGTCATCGTTCTCAGCCTGTACAGCATTGCGCGTTCAAGGTTTTCTTCCCGGGTGATTTCCCCGGGCACACGCGGAACATACGCGGACGCGTCGCGCCCCGAGCGCAGCAGCGAGCGCACGTATGAAGCCGAGGCAATGCCTCCGGAGCGGATTTCGGTGTCGTGAACCGAGCCCGCGCGCGCCACCGGGACAGGCTTAATGCCCGTGCCCTTTAACGCGCGGATGTACTCAACCGCGAGTATGTTATTGGGAGAGCCGAGAACCGACGCGGTTTCGCTGCCGCAAAGCTCCTTGACAGCGGTTTGGAAAGCCCGGGGATAATAATCGCCCTGCTTCATCAGTTCGCGAACCCTTTCCCCCACCCTTGGGTTGTCAGCCGAACCGGCAGCGGCTTCAAGCAGCCGGATTTCGGCGGTTTCGCACCCAAAGGCAAGGTGCGTTACGCAGTCAAAGCTTTTGGCGATTTGAACGCCTCCCCCGGCAAAGCGCTGAGCGTTTGAAACAGCCTTTACAACCGGAAGCTCGGCAACCAGGTCGGCGCCGTTTTCAAGCGCGGTTTTCGCGCGCTCAAATTTTGAGCACACCGCCGCCTCTCCGCGCTGGGTAAAGCTCCCGCTCATCACCGCCAAAACACCGCCGCCGCAAAGCTCGCGAGCGCGCGACAAAAGGTGGGCGTGACCGTTATGAAACGGGTTGAATTCACAGATAACCGCTACCGCCATTTTTACCTCCGTTGTATTGCATTAATAAAAAACACGAAAAATAAAATATTTTGCAAAAAAATTCAAAAAAGTACTTGAAAAAGCCACATTAATATTGTATGATAATGTAGTTAGTTTGTATATATTATATATATTATACATCAAGTCAGTTAATAAATCAACTGTAAAGGAAGGAATTGAAACCAATGAAAGTATTAGTTATCAACGCGGGAAGCTCGTCACTGAAATATCAGCTTATTGATATGACCGACGAAAGCGTTTTGGCGAAGGGCAACTGCGAAAGAATCGGCACAGACGGCGCGTTCATCGGCTTTAAGACAAACGACGGTCAGAAAATTGAGCGTCAGACCGAGATGAAAAACCACACTCAGGCATTCGAGGCTGTTAAAAACGCGATTCTTGATCCCGAATACGGTGCGATTAAGGACTTAAGCGAGGTTGCGGCAATCGGTCACCGCGTTGTACAGGGCGGCGCTTACTTTGACCACAGCGTGCTTATTGACGCCGACGTTCTCAAAAAAATCGAGGAGCTTTCTCCGCTTGCTCCCCTTCACAACCCCGCGCACATTCAGGGCATAAACGCCTGCACCGAGGTTTTCGGCAAAGATGTTCCGCAGGTTGCCGTTTTTGACACCGCGTTTCACCAGACAATGCCCGAAAAAGCATATATGTACGCCGTTCCCTATGAATATTACGAGAAGCTCGGCGTAAGAAAATACGGCTTCCACGGCACATCGCACCGCTATGTCAGCGCCAGGATGGCTGAAATTATGGGCAAGCCGATTGAGGAGCTCAAAATTATCACCTGCCACATCGGCAACGGTTCGTCAATCACCGCGATTGACGGCGGCAAGGTTATTGACACCACAATGGGACTTACTCCGCTGGGCGGCTTTATGATGGGCACACGCTCGGGCTCGCTTGACCCGTCGGTTGTTACCTTCATCGGCGAAAAAGAGGGTATGACCTTTGCCGAGGTTTCCGATATGCTCAACAAAAAATCGGGACTTTTGGGCGTTTCGGGCGTATCCTCCGACGACCGCGACGTTACCGCCGCCGAAAAAGAGGGCAACCACAGAGCAAAGCTTGCTCACGATATGCTCTATTACCAGATTGCGCAGTACATCGGCAGCTTTTATGTAGCGCTGGGCGGCTGCGACGCGATTGTATTTACCGCCGGTCTCGGCGAAAACCAGCCTTGCCTGCGCGAAGGCGTTTGCAATTACCTTGAGTGCATCGGCGTTAAGCTTGACAAAGAGCTTAACAACAACACAATCCACGGCAGACAGGGCAAGCTCACAGCAGACGATTCAAAAATCAGGGTTGAGCTTATTGCCACCGACGAGGAAATGGTTATCGCGCGCGACACCAAGGCGATTGTGGAAGCGCTCTGATTTTCCACTCAATAATAGCTCAATAATATATAAATCACGGGACAGACTTGTTTTTCGAGCCTGTCCCGTTTTTGCCGTATATTTAATACTAATTCCTGACAGCTTCGTGGTTGCGGTCGCTGAGCATTGTTTCGCGGGTGTCGCGGAAAAGCAGGGTTACACACCAAACAGCCGCAAGGCCGACAAGAATATAGATGATTCTGCTGATTATTCCCGACTGGCCGCCAAAGATAAACGCCACGAGGTCGAACTGAAAAATACCGACGCTGCCCCAGTTAAGGCCGCCGATAATTAAAATCGCCAAAGCTATTTTATCAAGCATTCCTAATCCTCCTTATGAATGATGATATTAGTTTCGGCGAAAAATTTTAAAATATTCAGTTAACCTAATTAACTTAAAAAAATCAGCAAAAGCCCGGCAATCAGCGCCCCGAGGAACATCATTCCGACGCCGACCAGCCGCGTGATTTTTATTGCCTTTTGAACCTTAAACCTTCTTATCATACTTTCGGTCGGAAACGGCAGCAAAAGCAGCAGCACGCCCAGCACCGCGCAGCAAATTATCGAGAGCGCCGCGCCAAACGGCTTCGACATCGGAAAAATGAACATTCCGCCCATTACGCCGAACAAACACACAACGTTAATCATTGAAAAGGGTTTTGCAAAGCGTTCGGAACGCTCGTAATAAAGCTTTGTCTGTTTTTCACATTCGTCACAGCAGTACATTTCGTTGTAAGAAATTTCCTTTGCGCAAAACTCACATTTTTTCATTATTGTTTCCCCTCAGCATTAATTTATACTATTACTAATTTTTTATATTGTATCACAAAGACACATATTTTTCAACCGTGTTTATTGTCAACTTATATTTTATTTGCAGTTGACAATTTAATTAAAAAATAGTATAATGTCAACTGAAATAATTTGAAAGGTTGACATTAATGGAAAAATCAAAAACAAATACACTGCGGTTCACTCCGCTTACAATGGCGCAAATTGCGGTTTGCACCGCGCTTTTGTGCGTGCTGTCGCCCTTGGCGATACCAATGCCGATTTTGGTGCCGATTACCCTTCAGGTGATGATAGTGGTGCTGGTCGCGCTGATATTACACCCGGTGCACGCGCTTATTGCCCAGCTGCTCTACACCCTGCTCGGCATTGTGGGACTGCCGGTATTCTCCGGCGGAAAAAGCGGCTTTGCGGCGCTGGCTTCGCCCACAGGCGGATTCATTATCGGCTTTATCTTCGCTTCGTTTTTTGTAAGCCTGCTTAAAGGCAGCGGCGTGGGTACGCGCGGAGTTGTGCGTTACATACTGGTGGCTGTTTTCGTGGGAATTCCGCTTGTGTACATCCCGGGAATCATCTGGTTCTCGGTGGTTCAGCAGGTTGACCTGCTCACATCGGCAAAGCTCGTTGCCGCTTCGTTCATTCTTGTGGACGTAGCAAAATGCGTTGTGGCTGCGCTGTTCGCGGTTCCGCTGAACGCGGCGTTAAAGAAAATTAAATAGTTTATCAAGGCGCTGCCGCTGCTTACCTCTCACCTTTCCTGAAATCAGGATACAGCACGGTATCGCCTTATTTTTTGCTTAATTTATAAAAAATATGAAGAAAATGTAATATTTTCAAAAAACCAACACATAATTGTCAGCTTTTTGTCCCTATTGGTCTGTTATACTACTGTTAACGATAAAGAAGCGGAATTATCCGTAAAACAGGGAGTGACAGCCATGAAAAGGACAAAAAACAAAAGGAATACCTCAGTTAGAAAATTCGCCGCAATCGCGCTTGCTCTTGTCGCTTCGGCGTCATTCGGAACAGTGCTTTCGGGCTGCGGAGGAAGCATTACAACCGCGATTGAGACAAACAGCGGCAGCGAGCTTTTGCCCGAGCTGACCTTTGCCAACGCGGACGAGGTTTACGGAGGTATCTCAAAAAAAGACGCCGCAAAAAAAGCCGTGGCAGCGAATAAAGGCTACCGTATAGTAAGCGACGGCGGACGCTACTGCTATATGGGCAAAAACTGCTGGCTTTTTGAGCTGCAAAAAGAAAACGACGCGTCCGACCTCAGAAAATACTACGTCGCGTCCGATTTGTCCGCCATTGAGGAAATTTAACCCCGCGCTAATGACGTTTGTTTTTA
>ONLA01000032.1 GCA_900318495.1 uncultured Eubacteriales bacterium | reverse complement strand
ATCTTGAACATTGCGCCTTCCTGAGCGTCAAGAGCTGTTGTGAAGGTGTAAATGCCGTCGTCACCCTTTGTCATCTCGGTTGAAACGTTTGTAGCGTCCCAGCTGCCGAGTGCGTCTACTGAACCAGCTACGCTGTAGATGTGCTCTTCAGCGGGCTCTGTGGGCTCTTCTGTAGCTTCTGTGGGAACTACTGTAGGCTCGGGAACCTCTGTGGGCTCCACTGTAACCTCTGTGGGCTCCTCTGTAACCTCTGTGGGTTCCTCGGTAACCTCAGTGGGTTCTTCTGTGGGCTCGTCGGGAGTTGTTTCGGGAGCTTCGGTAACCTCTGTGGGAGCTTCAGTAGCGGGCTCTGTGGGCTCTACGAGCTCTGCGCGGCCTGCGAGAAAATACTGAAGTAAGGTTACGTCGTCCATATCAACGTCACCGTCGCCGTTTGTATCCATTGCCTTGATTTGTTCATCTGATGCTCCGGGCTGTCTGCCTGCAAGGTGCTGCTGCATATAAGTAACGTCGTCAATGTCAACCTCTCCGTCACCGTTAGCGTCGCCAACCTGAAGCGTTGTGTTCTCAGCCGCAAAGGCAGATACTGAGCCAAGGCATGAGAAGCATGACAAAGCCAGCATAAGTGCCAACACTAAGCTGATTACTCTTTTTTGTTTTTGCATTTAAGTTTTCCTCCTTTTTATAGTTGAACATATAAATGAACACCATAATTATATCAAAGCTTAATGTAAATTGCAATATATTTATTCCCGAAATTTTTTAAAAACTGTGCCGTATTTTCGTCTTTTTAATAGCAGAATGTCAATAAAATAGAATTTTTTTAATATTTGTTGACTTTTTTGTTAAATTTGATTATTCGCCTCACAAACGCCGCAATTTCTTCAACTCATAAAAACCGCCTTCCAAAAAGAAGGCGGTTAAAAATCTGTGATATTATGCTTTTCTGTAAGCTGAAGGGGTTTTACCGAAATGCAGCTTAAAGGCTCTGTTGAAATTTGACAAATTATTAAAGCCGGAAAGCGAAGCAATCTCAATAATAGGGCTGTCGGTTGTAACCAGTAGCATTGCCGCGCGGTTCAGCCTGAGCTCATTCACATAACCGACAAAGGTTGTTCCCATAAGCTCTTTAAAAAGGTGCGAAACATAGTAACGGCTGATTCCCGTTGCGTTGGCTACCTCCTCAAGCGACACTCCGTCGCTGTAATGGCCGTCAACATAATTGGTTACGCGCATAAGCGCACGGTATTTTTTGCTTTTGGTTTCCGCGTCAATTATCTTAATGTAACCGTTGGTAAAAAGCTCGTAGAACATCTCGTACATTTTTGAGTATACCTGAAGCTGGAAGAAATCCTGCTTGTCGGTTTCCGCTTTAGTTACAATGCCCATACAGCTGTTGATTGTATCATATCCGTTTTCTTCGGGGCGGATAACCGCGAAATTGGAACAATTGCCGTTAACAAGCGCGCGGATAATGCTCTGAGGGATAAAATCCTGTGTAACGGCAGAAGGATTCGCAAAATTCAGCGTAACCGCACTGACAGACGAATCCGCATCACCGCTAAGCTTATATTTATTATTTGGCGAAATAAAGAAAATGTCATCCCGATGCATCTGATTTGCCATCCCGTTAATTTCAAGCGAAACATCGCCGGATTTTAACTTTCCGAATATTGCTTCGTGATGATGATTCTGATTTCCGTTAACTGCCATTTTGCCGCAAACCACTCTGAACGCTGAATTGGACGGCGAAGTTGCTTTTGTTAATTCCAAACTCATAAAAACACCTCTTTTTCGCTAAATAGTAAAAACAAATACAAATAAACGTTTATCATAGAATATTATACCATTTTATCCTACTTTTGTCAATGAATTATTGTCTTAAAAATCAAATATTGTCAAAAAATCATATTGCGTCATGATAGTAGGCTATTAATTCCTCAATTTTGTTTTCAAACTCATCAACCGCCCTTTTAGGAGCAAGCAATTTAACGCCTTTTCCGAGTCCGAACAACCATGCGTAAAACTGCGAGCTTAAAACCACGCGAACGGTCACGTTAAACCTGTCTTCACTTTCCTTAACAATAAAAGTGTCCGTGCCGAAACGGTCAACTATTACACCGACAAGCTTGTTGTCCACAGAAAGCTTTACACTGCACTCCTCACCGCCGAACATAGAAAACACGCTTTTCGCGTAACGGGCAAGGTTAAATTCCCCGAAAAGCTCCGCGCCGTCGCGCTTTTCATCAATCAGCCTGATTTTCTCCATCTTGTCAACACGGTAATGCTTAATTTTGTCAGCGCCGGAATCAAAGCCCACCAGGTAATAGTTCTCGTCGTCCCAGCACAAAGCCCACGGCGATATTACATAGTCCTGACCCCCGCGGCGCTCGGCTCTTACAATCTTTTGAGGAGAACCAAAGTTAACGCGCCATTCGGTATACTTAAAGGAAACCTTCTTGTTTTGAGAAATAGCGTTGTGAAGAAAATCAACGTTGTAATAAATTTGCTCATTAAGCGTTTTCACGCGGTTTGTAACATAAACCTCGCGGTTAAGCTGCCTGCCCTGGTTTTCACTGACCAAATGCTCAAGCTTTTCAATCAGCTTCAGGCTTTTTGAATGCGTGATGAACTTTGAGCTTTGAATCGCGTCAACAAGCAGCTTGAGCTCGGGAAGCTCGAAATCACGGTTTGCGACAAAGTAACGCACGGTATTTGAGCGCACACGGCAAATATCAAGCCCGAAATTCTGTAAAACCTCAAGGTCATCATAAAGACTCTTGCGTTCGGTCTTTATGTTGTTCATTGCAAGCAGGTCTTTAATTTCGGTCAGGGTGAGAGCATGCTCCTCGTCGGTTTTTTCAAGAAGAATTTTTTGAAGGTACAAAAGCTTCTGCTTTTGCCTTGAACTTGACGCGGCAAGGCTGGCGCCTTGCAAGGACGACAACGCAGTATTGCGGAAAATAGACCGCAAAGATTGGCTACTTTTTATTAGGTATTAGTATAAATAATTATCAGACGCCTGTCAACGCATAAGCGAGCGACACAACCAAAGGCATTGTTATAATAGAAAGCAGAGTAGAAGCGGTAACCGCGCTGACGCTGAGTTCCACATCGCGGTTAAACTTTGCCGCGAACATAGTGGTTGTCGCCGCTGTGGGCGCCGAACAGGCAATTGTAAAGGCTATTGTCATTTTTTCATCCAAATGAAGCAGTGCCATAACAAGGGCTGCCGCCACCGGAATAACCGCAAGCCGGAAAAGCATAGCAAGGTATGTTCCCTTGTCGGTAAACGCCTTTTTAAAGTCCGCGCGCGAAAGATAGAATCCGATTATCAGCATCGGAAGCGGAGTGTTAAGATTTGCAAGATGCGTGACAGGGTCAATAATGAAAACAGGCAGCTTAATTTGTGCGGCAAACAATATCACTGCCGCCAGTACACCGATAATACCGGGGTTCAGAGCAAGCTTTTTTATTGAAAGCTGCTTTTTGTCGCCGCTCATATCCGCCAAACCGTAAGTCCAGCAGAAAACGTTGAATACAGCCACAAAAATTGACCCGAAGAACCAGCCGTCGTCGCCGAGCAAAGCTTTTTGAAGCGGAAGCGACATAAAACCGCAGTTTGAAAAAATCACCGAAAACTGCAAAACCTTTTTTTCGGCTTCGTTTTTGTCGCGGATAAAAAGCCTCGCCAGCAAAATTGACGCTGTCATAATGAGCGCCGCGGTTACTGCCGCGATAAACACCTTGCCGAGCAGCTCAAACGAAAACTCACGCTGAAACGCCGCAATCATTACGCATGGTGTTACCACGTACAAAACAATGTCGGTCATCTTTTTTGAGGCGTGTTCGGTGATTACACCTTTCTTTCCGCAGCCAAAGCCAACGGCAATCAAAATAAACAAAACGAGCACCTGCTGCGCTATTGCTAAAAAATTGTCAAAAAACAAAGTCTCAACCCACTTTCAGTCAGTGTTTGTGCGATATTTTAAGTATAGCATAAAGTATCATTTTATTCAATGAGATTGTGTTAAAACTTTGTCAAGACCATATTATCTACAAAATATGACCTGTTTTATTGTGAAAATTAACCAACAGAAAAACTAAATTTTTTAAAATCTGTATTAACCGCCAAAAATAATTTGTGTTTATTGACAAATATTTTCGGTAATTGCGCACGGCTTGCTTGAATATTATTCCGTCAGCTTGCCCAAAAAATCTCGGCAAGGCGTCAGCCTTACCTTGATTTATTTGTACAACCTGACGAAAAATTTTGCTGCGCAATCCGCACTCCTGAATTATGCGGTATTGCCTTTACAGTAAAAAACCAGAAAGAGGGAAACTTACAATGGCAACCACAAAAAAGGCAGCTGATACAGCTGAAAAGGAAACAAAAAAGACAACTAAAACCGCTACAAAAACAGCTACTAAAGCTGCTAAAGCAACCAAGGCTGCTGAGGAAGTAAAGGCAGAAAAGAAAGCTCCGGCAAAGAAGGCTGCTCCCAAGAAAACTGCTCCCAAAAAGACAGCTCCCGCAAAGCCTGCTGAAGCTAAGGTTGATTTCTTTGTAGAGTTTGGCGGCGTACAGGTATCTGTAGCTGACGTTATCGCTAACGTTAAGGCTACCTATGGTAAAGAAGCAAAGGAAATTTCCGTTTACCTCAAGCCCGAAGAAAGCAAGGCTTACTTTGTTGCTGACGGCGAAGAGAAAGAAATGGATGTATTCTTCTGCTAATCTTTTACACACAATTTCAAGCATTACAGGCTGAGCTTATTGCTTAGCCTTTTTGTTTTTGGCGTAAAAAACAAGGAAAGCCTCCCGGCTTTCCTTAGCTTATAAATAAAGTTATAACAGGGGTACACGCCCCTGTTTTCCGTTTGTGACACAGCTTAACACTCTGACAGCTTAAAATTTTACTGTATGTCAAAAGCTTACATCACAAGTTAAAACAGCTCGTCCGCGGGAGCTTCGTCGTCCTTTACCTCAGCGGCCGGCGCTTCCTCCGCTTCTGCCCTTGCCGCTTCCCCGGCAACAGTAAACGGACTCGACTTGTAATCGCTTTCGTTAGAGCAGGCAACGGTTATGTCCTGAACATCCTGAGCCTTGTACTCGCCGGTTTCGACCGTTGCGTTATAAAGATAATCGTTTTCTTTTTCGAGTATTTCTCTGTAACATTCCCTTGCCCGGGCAATTTTCGCCTTGCTGTTGTCAATAACCTTTACAAGCTTCTGCTGGCGTTCGTTCGGCTCGCCCTTGCCCGTCTTTAAAAACGTGTAATAGTCCTTGCCAAGAGCAATATAAGCTCTGTTCATAAGCTCGCTTTCGCTCTTCATTACCATTCTGAGCCTGTTCAGCTTCGCCTTTGTTCTGTTGCGCTCAACATAGCTCTGAGCAACCGCGGAAACAGTGTCAATCATTGAACATGCAGTATCCTTTAGTGTTCCGATAATATCCATATCATTTACCTTCTCCAAAATTAAAATTTATATCTTTTTATTATTATGACAGAAAATTGCCGTAAAATCAATATTTTTTGAAAAATTGCTTGTTAAAACTCTTACTTATTGATATAATTAGCATAAAGAGGTGTTAGCTATGCCCGAAAACAAGGTTAATAAGGCTGTGGTTTGCCCGATGTGCGGCGAACTTGGAAAGGCAAAAATTTATACAAGCGTTAATGTTACCGTTAATCCGGATTTTAGGGAAAGGGTTTTGGACGGCTCGCTCTTTTCGTGGAACTGTCCTGCCTGCGGCTACAACGCGCGGCTGACTTATCCTATACTTTATAACGATATGAAAAACCGTTTTATGATATACCTTATTCCAAAGGTTGACCGTTTTCAGCTTTGCGACAAGGAGCTTGAGGACAAATATTCAAACGTTCGCGGTTTAAACAAACGCATTGTGCCCGGATTTAACTCTTTCAAGGAAAAGATTTTTATTTTTGAATCGGGGCTTGACGATATGGCGGTTGAGCTTACAAAAATCGCTATTGGTCAAACGGTTTCAAAAAAGCTGGGCGGAATCGAGGTTGCCGAGGGTTATTTGTCTATGTATGACCGAGAAAGCAACACTATGGGCTTTACCTATTTCACAGGCGAAGACAAAAAGCCGTATGTTCAGACAGCGAGACTTGAAATTTACGGCAAGTCAAAGGAAATAGTAGAGCGCTTCGCCGTCAAAGACAAAAAGCTCAAGGGCTTTATTAAAATTGACAGCGAATGGGCTGAAAACATTTTGTACCGCTACAAACGCGCGCGCCAAATTGAAAAGCTTAATAAGCTTAAAGAGTGACCGCAGGGGATTGGCATTGTGTCAATCCCCTGTTGCCTTATGAAAAAGCTTTAATTTTTGCTGACTGATAACGGTAATACGCAAAAACCGCGATTGCGAGCAGGATGTAACAAAACCAAATGCTGTGAACCCCAAACGCAAGACTTAAAAGGCAGCTGAACGCCGCGCCGAGGTGAAAGCACAAAAGCGTAGCCCAGTAAAACCGTGAGTTTTTTAACGCCTTTTTGTCCCTGTCAAGGAAAAATTTTGTAAGCAGCATTACCGCCTGGCGTACATTGTTTGACGAAAAGGTTGTAGCGCTGGAATTCCCTCCTGCTGTTTTAAAAGCGTTCCACTGAACCGGAGCGAGAAAAAACACCGGAAATACAGCAATAAAATTGTTTTCAGAGGAAGAAAGCAGACCTACCGCCAAGATGCAAACCGCCGTAACAATAAAGCTGATAATCTTCATACTCAGCCTTACATACTTTCGCATTACCGCGTAAAAAACATTTCCGGCGGCATAGATAAAGAACATCAGCACCATATAGCCGACGCTTTCAAGCTGACCTGAGCAGGCGTTGCACACCAGCTTAATAAGATTGCCTGTTTGAGCGTTGGCGAAAATATCGCAGTGGTTAAAAATTGTATATCCGCCGAAAAAGCCGCCGATCGCGCTGACGGTGTGGTGGAGCTCGATTTGTCGTTTTACTATTGTCATACCCTAAACTTCCCATAGAAAGAGGCTGATTTAAAATCAGCCCCCTTGTAAATTATCTGTCGTTTAAATCCTTGTATTCTCTTTCGTGAGAGATGCTCATATATGCGGGACGGATAATTTTGCCCGCGTTGATAAGCTCCTCAAGACGGTGAGCGCTCCAGCCGGCAATACGCGCCGTGGCAAACAGCGGAGTATACAGCTCGCACGGAATGTCAAGCATACTGTAAAGCAAACCGCTGTAGAAGTCAACGTTTGAGGCAACGCCCTTGTAAATTTTTCTCTTTTTGCCGATAACCTCGGGAGCAAGCTTTTCTACCTTTGCGTAAAGGTCAAATTCCTTGTGGAAGCCTTCTTCGTCGGCGAGTCTTTTAACCGCGCCCTTTAAAATCTTTTGACGTGGGTCGGAAATTGTGTAAACCGCGTGTCCCATACCATAAATAAGTCCCATTTTGTCAAAAGCCTTACGGTCGAGCAGCGCTTCAAGGTAACGCTCTATTTCCTCATCGTCGTTCCAATCCTTAACGTGCGCCTTTAAATCCTCGAACATTTCATAAACCTTAACATTTGCGCCGCCGTGCTTCGGTCCCTTCAGTGACGAAAGCGCCGCTGCTATCGCGGAATATGTATCGGTGCCCGAAGAGGTTACAACGTGAGTTGTAAAGGTGGAATTGTTACCGCCGCCGTGCTCCATATGCAGGATAAGCGCCATATCAAGCACCTTTGCCTCAAGGTCGGTGTAATGTCTGTCCGGGCGGAGCAGCGAAAGAATCACCTCAGCCGTAGACATCGAAGGCTCCGCGCGGTGAATATACAGGCTCTTGTCGCACAGGTAGTGGTTATACGCGTGATAGCCGTAAACGCTTAACATTGGGAACACCGAAATAAGCTGGATGCTCTGCCTGAGCACGTTATTAATCGAAGTATCGTTCGGGTTTTTATCGTAGCAGAAAAGCGTAAGAACACTGCGCGCGATTGAATTCATCATATCCTCGCTGGGAGCTTTAAGAATAACATCGCGGACAAAGTTTTGCGGAAGCGTGCGGTACAGAACCAAAAGCTGTTTAAAGTTTTTAAGCTGATCCACTGTCGGCATCTCGCCGAAAAGCAGCAAATAAACAATCTCCTCAAAGCCAAAGCGGTCGTCACGGCGTATTCCCGCAATGATGTCATTAACATTGTAACCGCGGTAATAAAGCTCGCCGTCACAAGGCACCAGCTTTCCGTCAACAAGCTTGTTTTGTTTGATTGTGGAAATGTCGGTAAGTCCCGTAAGCACGCCCTTACCGTCGATGTCACGCAAACCTCTTTTTACGTTGTATTTAGTGTACAAAGCCGTGTCGATTACGGAGTTCTCCGAAATTTTTTCAGCCAAAACATCAATCTCAGGCGTGATGTCGGAGTACTCCCATTCGTTCTGCGCCATGCAATCACTTCCTTTCCGAATTTAAGATAATATTCCCTGAATTTATAGTATAACATATTTTTGAACAAAACGCAACTTTTTTACAATGTTTTGTACTTTCGCGAATTCTACTTTACTACTTCGCCCTTCCAGTCGTTAATTCCGCCGAATTCTTTGACATTTGTATAACCCATGTCGGCAAGCTTCTGTGCCGCCTCCTTGCTGCGTCTGCCGCTGCGGCAATACACCAAAATAAGCTGATTTTTGTCGGGCAGTTGTACGGGCTCTTTATCGGTTATGCTTTCGTTGGGAACGCAAATTGCGTTTTTAATATGACCTTCGGCAAACTCCGCCTCGGTTCGTACGTCCAAAATTATGCAGTCGCTTTGCTTACCAATAAGCTCAGCCGCCTCGGATTGTGTAATCTGAGAGTATCCGGAATTCCCCTGTCCGACGCAGCCGCAAAGCAAAATAGTGCTCAGAATAAAAGCGGCTATTAACTTTTTCATAGCTTTCTCCTTTTATAAAACGGCTGACAATTGCCAGCCGTTCCGCTATTTCAATACAAATTTTTCTATGGTTTTCGCGACGCCGTCTTCATCGTTTGTCTCGCAAACATAATTGGCAATCTTTTTCAGTTCCGGCTCGCCGTTTCCCATAACCACGCCAAAGCCCGCGTAACCAATCATAGTCATATCGTTGTAATGGTCTCCGAAGGCGATAAGCTCCTCACGGCCTATACCGATTCTTTCAAGCAAGAGCGGAAGCATTGAGCCTTTTGATATACCGAAAGGCATAAGCTCCATAAAATACGGAGCGCTTTTGTAAATGTCGAGCAGACCGTCATACCGCTGTGTTAAAATTTTCTGATAACGGTCAAGCTCGTCAGGCTCACCCGCAAGTAAAATTTTGTTGACGTCAAACTTTACGGTTTGCAAAAAATCGGGCGTTGTAACCATTTCTGTTTTTAAAACATCGCGTTCAATATAGGTATAGTCGTTCACCTTATTGTTTGCATAAATCTTTTTGTCGTCAAATGTGATAATCGTGATGTTTGATTCGTGCAAAACACCCACGATGTCAGGCAGGTACTCAACCGGGAAATGCTTGCTCACAACTGTTTGACCTGTTGAACAGTCAATAATTTTGCCGCCGTTGAACGACATAATGTAGCCGCCGTAACGGTCAAGCATAAGATCGCGTGCCGCAGGGTATACTCCAATCGGATGACGTCCCGAAGCAAGAATCACCTTTTTGCCCTGTGCCTGTGCTTCAAGCAACGCGTAACGGTTGCGCGGAGAAATCTCTTTTTTGGAATTGGTCAGCGTGCCGTCAAGGTCAGTTGCTATCAATTTGTAATCCATAATAATCACCTATCATGAGATTCACACAATCAACTGTATTATAGCACAGTTTTAAAAAAATTGCAAATTTAGTGTTTTGACCTGCGATAGACCTCAATATGTATTTGATGCTTCAGCATTAAAGGCTCCTTGTATTTTTCCAGCAAAGCTTTGTATTCGGCTTCAAAAGCATTCACTTCTTCGGCGGATAAGCTTGCTCCAACTCCCCGGCAGGTTCTTATTCGTCCTACCCAATCCTTTTTCGTGAATTTTAATACTGTATTATAGGAGTGAATGGTATCAATTGCGAATTTATCCTTTGCCCATTTGGGATAACTGTAACGGAATTCCCTAAAACCGCAGCCGTTCCATCCCGGATTGTATTTTAAAACAAGCCGCTCCATCTCGGCAATTTTTTCGTCCTCGTAAGGCAGCCAGTCCATAAATATTTTACAAAAAAGTCCGTTTGGCTTTAATACGCGGTGAATTTCAGCCGCCGCTTTTCCGGCGTCAAAATACTGAAAGCACTGAACCGCGGTCACCGCGTCAAAGCTTTCATCCTCAAAGCCTGTTTCCTCAGCCGGGCAAACCCTAAAGTTAATGTTTTGGCATCCGTTTAATGCCGCGCACTTTTCCCCGATCCTTATCTGGTTTTCAGATATGTCCGTCGCCGTAAAAACCGCGCCCGTGTGATACAGCCTGAGCGGTAAAACAGCCGTGCCGCTGCCGAGGTCAAGAATTTTCTGTCCGTTTCTTCCGATTCCAAGCTCAATCAGCTTTTCGTACATACTCTGAGGATATATGTCGCGGAAATCCGCGTAATCGGATGAAATTTTTCCGAAATCAAACTGCTGTCCGTTGTCAATTCTGCTGTTTTTCATACTTCACTCCAAAACACGGCTGTCTTTTTCAGGCAGCCGCGATTTTATCTCATCTGATATTTTTTCAAGTCAACGTGATTGTCAATCACCTCTACGCCCTCGGACTCAAGCAACCGCTTTTGTTCCTCGCCTCCGCCGAACGCAAAGTGCGGAGCAAGCCTCCCCTTAGCGTTGACCACGCGGTGACAGGGAATTATTCCCGGAGCCGGATTCACGTGAAGCGCGTTGCCAACAACCCGAGCCGCGCCGCCGTTGCCTGCCATTGCCGCAACCTGACCATAGGTCGCGACCTTGCCCTTGGGAATAGCAAGCACCGCTTCATATATTTTTTCGTACATGGTTTTTGTCTTACTCATTTATATTATTCCTGCCAGCTTTCTTTGAAGCGTTGTAACATCGGTAATCATTATGTTTCCGTCGGGAATAACGTCAGCCAAGTTCTTTGCGCGGTAGGTTTTCATTACATCAATATGCGCAATATATTTTTGGATTTCGGTTACGTCACTGATATTCACTACG
Organism: uncultured Eubacteriales bacterium; assembly: GCA_900318495.1. Taxonomy (GTDB): domain Bacteria; phylum Bacillota; class Clostridia; order Oscillospirales; family Acutalibacteraceae; genus Ruminococcoides. The sequence goes on along the minus strand of ONLA01000032.1, from coordinate 8,422 downwards.
CCGTCAAGGTTCGCGTCGCCTATCAGCTTTTCTTCGATGATTAGATTATTTATTCCGTAAGCCTCACAGTAAGCGCGGGAATATGTATTGTCATAACAAAGAACGTCAATTGTACCGTTCGACATAGGCGCAAGGAAGCTGTCGCCGATTGAGCTTATCGTTTCGGGAAGGAAAATCTCTTTAAGGCAATACCGCACACCTGAATTGTGCGGTGTTGCCTTAAGTATATCATAAAAAGTCTCCGTTTTTCAAGCCAAAAAGCGGAAGCAAAAGCCTCCGCTTTTATTGTACGATTAAATTATTCCGCTATGTATCCGCTAACCTCAGCGTAACCGGAAGAAGGAACTATAACCTTGGTTCCGTTATTGTTGTATACCATAAACGAGAACATTCTCAGCTTTTGACCGTTATAGTTTACGCTATTAACGTTATCTCCTTCAAAATTAGTTATATAAGCACCGAGGTTTGAAGAATAGCGGAACGCGTCCTCGGTTGACTTGAACGGCAGATAGCGGAAGCCTCCTTTTAAATGAAATTTAAATCGCAGTCATTAATTCACACAATCTTCACAATAATGTACAGTAATATTGGTACACTTTCAATCATTTGTTTAATTTAGTAAAAAGCACAAATTTCTTTTTTGAAAAATAAACAAAGCGCAAAAATGCGGATAAAGCAAATGCCTTATCCGCATATATACTAATATTACAATATATTAACCGCCGTTACGCGTCGCGTCCGCAGCACTTTTTATACTTCTTTCCGCTGCCGCAGGGACAGGGATCGTTTCTGCCGACCTTCTTGCCTTTGCGAACGGTTTTGTTGGCGGTGTCGGTGCCGTCGCCCGAGGTTTTTGTGGGCTTGGCAACCTGTTCGCGTTTAAGAGCCGCTTCAACAGCCGTGGGCTGCTGCTTTTGCTCCTCCTCACCGCCGTTGTTAAGCATTACCTCGTGAGCCGCCGCAGCCTGCTTTTCGGCAGCCTTGCGCGCAGCCTCGATAGCCTCCTGACGCTTCTGGATTTCGTACACGCGCTTGGGCATAATAATCATCATCTTTACTGTATCCTCGCGAATGTTCTCGATCATCTCGTCAAACATATCGAAGCCTTCCAGACGGTACTCGACAACCGGATCATGCTGACCGTAAGAACGCAGACGGATACCCGCTTTAAGCTGATCCATAGCGTCGATATGATCCATCCAGTGGGTATCAACCGCTTTGAGCAGGTAAACGCGCTCCATCTCGCGGATGGTTTCGGGGGGCAGAAGCTCCTCGTTTTCGGCGCAGAGCTTTTTGGCGTCCTCTTTAATCATATTGCCGATTTCGTCGGGATCCATATCCTCGAGCTCGTCGGAATCAAAGTTGTACTTCTTGTCGTCGTAAATAATCCAGCCCTTGTAGTACTCGACAATACCGGGAAGGTTCCAGTTTTCGGGAGTGCCTTCGGGAAGGAAGTGTTTAACAGAGGTGTCGATTGTATCATCGAGCATCTTCATAACGGTATCGTGCAGGTCTTCGCCGTTGAGAACCTGGTCGCGCTGACCGTAAATAATTTCACGCTGGCGGTTAAGAACGTCGTCGTACTGGAGTACGTCCTTACGTATTCCGAAGTTACGGAGCTCAACCTTCTCCTGTGAGTTTTCAATGATGCCGGTAAGCATTTTGTTTTCGATGGGAGTGTCCTCGTCAACGTTCATACGCTCCATCATCGCCCTCATTCTGTCGCCGCCGAACAAACGCATAAGATCGTCCTCGGTAGACAGGAAAAAGCGGCTCACGCCCGGGTCGCCCTGACGTCCGGAACGTCCTCGGAGCTGGTTATCAATACGGCGAGATTCGTGTCTTTCGGTACCGATAATCATAAGACCGCCTGCCTTGCGAACCTGGTCGGCTTCATCCTTGATTTCTTCCTTATACTGCTCGTTTAATTCACGGAAGGTTTTGCGCGCCTCAAGGATTTCCTCGTCCTCGGTTTCGGCGTAACCGGTAGCCTCCTCAATGAGCTCTTCGGGGTAACCCTGCTTGCGCATTGAAGCCTTAGCCATATATTCTGCGTTACCGCCGAGGATAATATCGGTACCGCGGCCTGCCATATTGGTAGCGATTGTTACCGCGCCTAACTTACCTGCCTGAGCGATGATTTCGGCTTCCTTTTCGTGCTGTTTAGCGTTGAGGACATTATGCTTGATACCTCTGCGCTTGAGCATTTTTGAAAGCAGTTCGGATTTTTCGATTGAAATTGTGCCGACAAGAACCGGCTGTCCTTTTTTGTTTGCCTCAACAATTTGGTTGATTACAGCGTTAAACTTGCCGTTTTCGGTCTTAAATACAGAGTCGGGCAAATCCTCACGGATTACGGGCTTATTGGTGGGAACCTCAACAACGTCGAGCTTGTAAATTTCCTGGAACTCCTCGCTCTCGGTTTCACCTGTACCGGTCATACCGGAAAGCTTTTTGTAAAGACGGAAGTAGTTCTGGAATGTAATGGTGGCAAGTGTTTTGCTCTCGCTTTGAACCTTAACGCCTTCCTTCGCCTCGATTGCCTGGTGCAGGCCTTCGTTGAAGCGTCTGCCATACATAAGACGGCCTGTGAACTCGTCAACAATGATAACCTCTCCGTCCTTAACAACGTAATCGACGTCGCGCTTCATTACGCCGTTAGCCTTGATAGCCTGGTTAACATGGTGCTGAAGCGTGAGGTTTTCGGGGTCTGTAAGGTTTTCAACACCGAAAAATTCCTCCGCCTTCTTTACGCCTGCCTGGGTAAGAGTAGCGGTTTTCTGCTTTTCGTCAACAACATAGTCAATGCCTTTTTCGGCGTAATACTCCTCCATATCGTCCTTTGCGTCGATTTCGGTGAAGCGCTCAAGCTTGAGGGTTTTTGCGAGAGCGTCGGCTTTTTCGTAAAGGTCGGTTGACTTGTCGCCCTGACCTGAGATAATAAGCGGAGTTCTGGCTTCGTCAATGAGGATTGAGTCAACCTCGTCGACAATCGCAAACGCGTGCTCGCGCTGAACCTTGTTTTCCTTGTAAACAACCATATTGTCACGCAGATAGTCAAAGCCGAGCTCGTTGTTTGTGCCGTAGGTAATGTCGGCGTTATAGGCTTCTTTTCTGAGGTCGTTGTCAAGGTCATGAACAATAAGGCCGACCTTGAGTCCGAGGTATTTATAGAGCTTGCCCATCCATTCGGAGTCACGGCGGGCAAGGTAATCGTTGACGGTTACAATGTGAACGCCTTCGCCCGTAAGAGCGTTAAGATAAGCCGGAAGGGTTGCCACAAGGGTTTTACCTTCACCTGTTTTCATTTCGGCAATACGTCCCTGGTGAAGCACAATTCCTCCGAGAATCTGTACCGGGAAGTGCTTCATTCCAAGCACGCGCCAGCTTGCCTCACGGCAAACCGCAAACGCGTCGGGCAGAATATCATCGGTGGTTTCGCCGTTCGCGAGACGCTCCTTTAATATAGCTGTTTGACCTTTAAGCTCGCTTTCGCTCATTGCGGCGTATTTATCCTCAAGAGCAAGCACCTTTTCACTTAGCGGCTTTATGCGCTTGATTTCGCGCTTGCTGTAATTGCCGAACATTGCTTTCAAAAAATTCATATTGTTCTGCTTCCTTTCTATGTTAAAACTTTTATATACATAATTATCAGCCTTCGCCGCGCAAACAAGCCGCTGCCGCCTTCATCGCGGCGTCGGCAACAGGGCAGGCGTACTCAAAGCCGTAACCGGCGTTCTCTACCACGCAGGCAAAAGCGAGCGGAGCGTCCGCGTCCTGAGAATAACCGACCATCCACGCGTTCGGAGCTTTGTCGTCGCCGACCTCGGCGGTACCTGTTTTGGCGCATACCGAAAGACCTTCAAACAGTCCCGAACGCTGATAGCTGTAGTAATCGCTGACGGTGCTGCGCATTACGTCGTCAAGCTGACTTGCTGTATCAGCGTTAAAAAGCTGAAATTCCGCAGGCTTTTTAAAGCCTATAAGCTTGAGCAAATCGCCCGAGCCGTCCTTAATATATGTAGGATTAACCGCCTTGCCGCCGTTGCCGATTGCTCCGCACATAACAGCCATTTGCATTGGGTTAACAGCGTTGTCATACTGACCTATACCCGACCACGCAAGCTGGTTTTCGTCAGCCTTGGTAACGTCAAAGTGACCCTTGGCGGTGTTTACATCGTCGATTTCGTATGAATTATTAATGCCGGCTTTTTTTGCCGTTGAATTCATAACATCTCTGCCGAGCTCAACAGCCATTTCGGCAAACGCTATGTTGCATGAATGTGACATAGCGGTTTTGTAATCAATCTCACCGTGGGTTTCAGTGCAGGTTACCGTGTGTCCGCCGATTTCCTTTTCACCGGTGCAGTTCCATGTGCGCGTGTAAAGGTCGGGCATATTTTCAATTGCCGCGGCAGAGGTCACAATCTTGAAAATCGAACCGGGAGCATAAGTTGAGGACATCACATTGTCAAGGTAAACGCCCTCATATTCGCTTTCGTTGTTCTCGTTAATCTCGGGTGGATCAGCCGGATCGTAACCCGGGGTGCTTACCGAGCAAATCACCTCGCCGGTTTTATAATTATATACCACGCAAGCGCCTTTTTTATCATAGCTTGCAAGCACGTCATAAGCCGCCGCGCAGGTTGCCGCGTCAACGGTAAGCGTGATGTCGTGGGTGTTTCGCATCGATTTGGGCATATTCAGTCCCCAAATCAGACTGTAGCCCGAAAGCTGTGAGCGGTATTTGCTTTGTACCGCGGTTGAAATATTAAGGCTGTTGTCGCCTACGGTGTGCAAAAGACCTTTTCGCACACTGACATTGTCATTGTAAACACGCTCGCTGTCCTGAGTTTCCGCAAGCACATAACCGTTGCGGTCATAAATCGCGCCTGCCTGCTCCAAGCCGTTGCCGCCCGAAATATGGGCGTTATACGGCTGGTCAACCCAAGAACCGGCGTTGACAATCAGTTCAAACGAGAAAAATCCGATTCCACCGATAAAGGCGAGCGCAAAAAGCAGAATCAGAGTAGTTCTGCGCATAATTCGTTTCATTTTATCACTTCCTCAGAATAATCCGAAAAGCTTTAAAGGTTATCTTTTTAATGAGTATGTTCTTTCGTCCGCCGCCTTAATAAACGCCAGAAGTCCCCATACGGACATAATACTGGAACCGCCGCTGCTTATGAACGGGAAGGTTACGCCGGTGAGCGGAAGAAGGTCTGTGGCGCCGAAAACATTAAGCGAAAGCTGAACCACAAGAAGTCCTGCCGCGCAGCACGCCGAAATTGAATAGAAGGTGCTGCGGCTGCGTGTTGTGATTGCTCTTGTGTAAATTACGAGCATAGCAACCGAAAGCGCGATTGTAACCGCAACAATAATGCCCATTTCCTCGGCGAGAAGTCCGAAAACAAGGTCGCTTTCGGACGCGGCAACCTGCTTTAAATAGCCGTTGCCCACACCTACGCCGAAAAGTCCGCCGCTGGCAATAAACGTGAGAACGTGAGTTTGCTGGTAGCCCTCTGCCTGAGCGTACTCCCAAACGTGGCGCCATGCCTTGAAGCGGTCGGCGACATACGGTTTGAATCGCAGCACAAACGTGACGCCGAACGCCGCAGCGGCAACAGCCAAAATTACGGTTTTGATGTCGCCCGAACGCATAAACGCGATAAGCAGGAAGGTTACGAAGAATATAAGCGCGGTTCCGAAGTCGCCCATAAGCGCGAGCAGTCCCACGCAGACAACCGAGAATATAATGAACTCGAGCAGGTTTTGCTTGGTTTGCAAGCGGTCGAGCGTGCCCGCGCCGATGAATATGTAAATAATTTTAACAAGCTCGGACGGCTGAATCGAAAACGGTCCGATAAAAATCCAGTTCGCCGCGCCCTTTGTGATTTTACCGAACAATATACTTGTCAGCAAAAGCACAACCGCAACTATCATCATGGGAAAGCGCAAACGGCTTATTTTGTCGGGATCTTCAATCAGTTTTATGATTACACAAAAGATTATCATTCCCACAGCCGCCGCAATCAGCTGAACATAAGCGGATTTTTCGACCTGCCGGACAAGCATCATAACGCCTATTCCCGTTAGGAAAAGCCCCAGCGACTCAAGCTCAAAGTTGACTCGCCTCAGCGCAAAGTACGATATTGAAAAGAATCCCCATTCAACCGCCGCAAGCGCGCCAAACAGTATCATGGGCGAAAACTGATTTGTTCCGTCGTTCCAAAACATAGCCTCAACCGCCATAAAGAAGTGGAAAAGCGTTACCATAAGCATAAGCTTCCACGGACGGATCGCGGGCTTGTCGCTTACCTTCGAGAAAAACCAGCTCGATTTAAGCGGAGCCTGGAACTCGTCGCCCCTGCGGAACTCAAAATCGGTTGAACCGATTGTTATTACGTCGTTTATAAGAACCTGAGCTCTGCCCTCAACCGGAACACCGTTAACAAATGTTCCGCCCGTTGAGCCGGTGTCGGTAATAAACCAGCCCTCGCTGCGCCTGAGCAAAACACAGTGACTGCGCGAAACCGCAAGGTCCTGCACAACAACGTCGCTCGACTTGCTTCTGCCGATTGAGTTTTCCCAGAACAGCACGGGGATTACGTTGCCGGTTTTCATATTGCAAAGTGTAACCAGCGGCTTTTCAGTTCGTCTGCGGCGGCGCATCGCCGCGTAACACTGATAGACGATGACAATGGCGTAAACCGGCAAAAGAATTCTCAGAGCCACCACGCCGACGTCAAAAATAATAGATAAATCAGGCAATCCGCAGACCTCCTTTATTTTCATAGTTATACATTATAAATAATACTCCAAAACCATATAAATGTCAATTATTTTCTAAAAAACACAGCACAAGGGCAGTGAAGCTTTGACCTCACTGCCCCTAAACAAAAATTCTGTTATTTTACTGTCACCTTGCACTGAGCGGTTTTGCCGTTGTACAAAGTTATTTTTACATATGCCGTACCCTTATTAACTGCCTTGATTGTCGCCTTGTTGCCGCTGCCCTTGGTTACGGTTGCGACATTGGCGTTGGTGCTTGTCCATTTTAAGTTCGCTGCGTTTGCGTATGAACCGCTGTTGGTGCTTTCGCTGATCGTATAGGTTTTGCCTTTGTTCAGCGTTATGCTTGCCGCGCTGAGCTTTACGCTTGACGGCGCGGGCTTTACAGTCACCTTGCAGGTCGCGGTTTTGCCGTTATAAAGCTTAATTGTAATGTTCGCGGTTCCTGTGCCCACAGCCTTGACCGTCGCCTTGTTGCCGCTGCCCTTGGTTACTGTCGCCACGTTGGTGTTTGAGCTTGACCATTTTAAGTTTGCGGCGTTCGCGTATGTTCCGCTGTTGGTGTTTTCGCTGATTGTGTAGCTTTCACCGTTGCCGAGAGTAAGGCTCGCCGGGTTAGTGCTTACACTTGAAGGCGCAGATTTTACAGTCACCTTACAGGTCGCGGTTTTGCCGTTGAACAGCTTAATGGTAATGTTCGCCGAGCCTGTACCTACAGCCTTAACCGTCGCCTTGTTGCCGCTGCCTTTGGTTACAGTCGCAACATTTGTGTTTGAGCTCGACCATTTTAAGTTAGCTGCGTTTGCGTATGAACCGGAGTTTGTGTTTTCACTGATAGTATAGCTTTCACCTTTACCGAGCGTAAGGCTTGCAGGGTTGGTTTTTACGGAAGTCGGCGCAGGCTTTACAGTTACATTGCACACAGCGATTTTGTTGTTGTATGTTGTGATAATGATACTCGCGGTACCGGCTTTATTGGCCTTTAGAACGGCTTTGTTTGTTCCGGCGGTTTTTGTAACCGACACAATACTGCTGTCGGTCGTTGCCCAGCGCAGGTTAGCGGCGTTCGCGTATGAGCCCGAGCTTGTGCTTTCGCTGATCGTGTAGGTTTCGCCGCAGCCGAGAGTAAGCTTGTCGGGGTTTATCTTGACCGAAGTGGGAGCAGACTTTACCGTTACGGTGCATAAAGCAGCTTTTCCGTTGTAGGTTTCTGCTATTATGAACGCTGTACCTGCCTTTTTACCGGTCACCTTTCCGTTTGAATCAACCGTTGCAACGCTTGTATTTGAGCTTGACCAGCTTACGGTTTGGGTTGCGTTTGACGGTGAAACTGTTTTCACAAGACCATAGCTTTCGCTTACACCGAGTCCGAGCGTTTCGCGGTTAAGCTTTACGGACGCAGGAACTACTACGGACGTAGGAACTACTACTACGTATATATATGATTTGTTTTCATCCCATCTAAGATCATCTCTGCCTTTTTCCCTTATTGCCCTCTTAACGTCCTCACTGTTAAGCCCGAGCGTATAAGCAATATCGTCGATTGTCTGTTGAGCGGTTTTGCCGTTGTAGTACATAGCGTTGTCAATACCTGCATAGCCTGCGTTCTTGTCTAAGAAAGCGGCAAACA
>ONLA01000044.1 GCA_900318495.1 uncultured Eubacteriales bacterium | reverse complement strand
AAAAGTATATGAAAATTATGTGAATTTAATTGACATTTAGTGTAAAATATTCTAAAATAGAATTTAGCGAACAAGAGCTTGTATAATACTTGTATAATAATATACAAAATGCCCGGCTGAATTTATTAAACAAGACCTAAATTGAACGGAGGTGCGTCGCTATGAAAATATCAAAAAAGATAAAGTACGCCGCGGCGTCGCTGACACTTGCGGCAGTGTTTGCCGCGGCGTCGGTTTTTGCTTTGCCTGCTTTCGCTCAGGGCAACGGTCTTGACATAACCGACACTCAAATCACGGTGCACTCCTCCGAGATTAAGGACAAGGGCGCTTACAAGGCTATTCAGGCGGCGCTTGACATCGCGCGTTACAGCGCCACAAACGACAACATATATAAGGTTGTTGTTGAGCCGGGCGAGTACGACCTGACGCGCGCCCTGCATATATACAGCAACACCGAGCTTTATCTTAAAAACGTAAAGCTTGTAAGAAATAAAGAAAGCTCGGCAAATATGCTTCGCACAGGCGATTACGACACCGAAAAAACCGGAGCCGAGGGTTATGACAGTCTTTGCAATATGACCGTTACCGGCGGAGTGTTTGACGGCAGCAGCACCTCAAACACTATGATTAAAGCAGCCCACTGTACCAACCTGACCTTCAACGGCACCACGTTCAAAAACGTGAAAAACGGTCACATTATGGAAATTGCCGGAGTTGACGGTTTTTATGTAAAAAAATGCGCCTTTAAGGATCAGGTGCTTGACCCGGACGACGTTGGTTACGAGGCAATTCAGCTTGATATACTTAAATCCGGGCACATTGTTGACTGCCGTTCCGAGGATTTGGCGATGAAAAACGTTTTGATTGAGGGCTGCTCATTTGAAAACGTGCCGCGCGGAGTCGGAACCCACACAATGATACTAAACAATCCTTTTGACGGAATCAAAATAAAAAACAACAAATTTAAAAACATAACCAGCGCTGCCATTCAGTCTATGAACTGGAAAAACTGCGAAATCAGCGGCAACACCATTGAAAACACGCCGCGCGGAATATCGGTTTACTCTATTTTGGGCAACGGAATGGGCGCGTTTAAATCGAGCGTGATTGCCAAGGAAGGCGGCACCCAAAGCCGCTTTTCCGACAAATACAGCGGCCCCGAAAACAGCAACATTGTAATCAGCGGCAATACGATTACTGGCTGCGGCAAGGTAAAGGACAAGTTTGCGGAATACGAGCCTGCCGGAATCACCGTAACCGGCAACACGCTGAGCAAGGTTTACAGCAAGTATGACGACGGAAGCGGAGCGCTGCCCAAGGGTGATTACAGCGTAAAGGGCGTTACGGTCAAGAACAACAGCATCGACGTAAACGGCTACGGAATCCGGATGATTAATGCGAAGTCCTGCGATGTTCTGGGCAATACGCTTAGGTGCGGCGGAAACAAAAGCTATAAGAACGATTTTCACGGAATCCAGATTTACGAATCCCAGATTGACAGCATTAAGAACAACTCGGTAAGCGACTCAGACTGCAACGGCATAAGCGTATACAAAAGTACGGTGCCGGTTATTGAAAGCAACGAGGTTGACAACGCTAAGTATGTTGGAATTTGCTGCGACAGCTCAACCGTAAGGCACATAAACTACAACACAATAATCAAGACCGCCGCCGACGGAATCCTTTTTAAGGCGAGCAAGGGCAACAAAAAAATCACGGAAAACTATATTACGGACACAGGCGGACGCGGAATTTTTGTCAAGGAAAAATCCACGGCAGGTCAAATCGAAAAAAACACGATTTTCGGTTGTAAGGACGCCGGTGTTGAGCGAATGAACAACAGCAAGGGTACAATCGGCGACAACTACTTTAAGGCAGCCGAGCTGAAATCCATTTCGCTGAACACAGATTCGCTTACTATGGGATTAGGAGAAAAATATCCGCTTGCTCTCAGCCTTTCGCCGTCAAACGCCAAGTCAAAATTCATTTGGAAAAGCTCCGACAGCGGCGTTGCTTCGGTTGACGGTAACGGACAGGTTACCGCCAAAAAAACCGGCAAGGCAACAATCACGGTTACAGCGTCAAATGACCTGACGCAGACCTGCAATGTAGAGGTAAGAAAGGCTCCCGAAAGCATATCACTGAACGCGGATATGCTTACAATCGGCGTGGGCGAAGAATTTGACCTTGACAGCTCGCTGTCGCCCAAGGGTTCAAGCTCGCACCGGGTTACATACACCTCAAACAACAAAAACTCCGTCAGCATAAGCGGCACAGGCGGTGTAATTACAGGCAAATCGGTCGGCACGGCTACAATTGTAGCTTCAACTTACAATAAAAAAATAGCCAACTGTAACGTAATTGTAAAGGCTGCGCCTTACGCGGTTTGGTTTGTTGAAGATTTTCTTGACCTCGGAGTCGGCGAAGGTTACCGCTTTGAAGCCAAGATGCCGGACGGCACGGCAAGCAGCTACCTGGTTTTTGAATCATCAAATCCCGAAGTGCTTGAAATTGACTCAAAGGGCAATGCCTTTGCCAAAGCCAAGGGTACGGCGGAGGTTACAGCCGCGGCGTTCAACGGAATTCAGGCTCACTGCACCGTAACCGTTATGGACGCGCCGGAAAGTATTCAGCTTTCGCAAAACGAGGTTAAGCTAACCGCCGGCGAAACCATCGATATTAACAGCAGCTTCCCCGAAGGCACAACCGCCTTTAACATAACCTATATGTCATCCGACCCCGGCGTTTGCCACGTCGATAAAAACGGCGTTATAACAGCGAGAGCTAAGGGTACGGCTGCGGTATCGGCGCGAACCTTCAACGGCAGAATCGCTTTTTGCGAGGTGACCGTGGAAGAAGCTGAGGACAGCGACGGCAACCGTTCCTATTACAATTAATACTAATACCTAATAGAAAGCGTGCGCGCCTGCGTACGCTTTTTTTCAGCCGCCTGAACGCAGGGCGCAAGCACAAAGCTTTCATACTATTCTTAAATAAAACCCTTTAACATCTGCCGTGTAAAATTCCGCATAACTGTGTTGTCGTCCTCGGAATCCGTCAGGATTCCTGCGTCCTCCGCCTTGTTCTGCGAAATTTTCCATCGACATCTGTTTTAAAGTTTTTTATCAAAGAATAGTATAAGCGCTAAGCGTTAATTTCTTTGCATTAATAAATTATAAAAAAATCACCTTGAACATTATAAAAAATTGTGGTAAGATATATAATGTATAATTATGTAAAAAGAATAAAAGAATAAAGCGAGGTATGAAAATGGAATACAAATTTTCCGACAGAGTATCTAATTTAAAGCCCAGCGCAATTCGGGAGATTTTTAAGTACGCGGCTGACCCTGAGGTTGTGTCACTTTCGGCAGGCAACCCATCCCCCGACGCTTTTCCGGCAAAGGAAATTGCCGAAATTTCAGCAAAAGTGCTTGCGGAAAACCCCATTTCGGTTTTACAGTACAGCGTAACCGAGGGTTACACTCCTTTGCGCGACCACCTGAAGGAGTATATGAAGAAAAACCACAACACAGGCAGCGACAATGACGATATTCTTATTACAACCGGAGCGCAGCAAATTATGGACTTATGCACCAAGGCTCTTGTTAACGAGGGTGAGGTTGTAATTTGTGAAGCGCCGTCGTTTATCGGCTCGCTGAACACCTTCCGCAGCTACAACGCAAAGCTTGTGGGCGTTACCGTTGAGAGCGACGGTATGAACACCGCAGAGCTTGAAGAAAAGCTAAAGGCAAACCCCAACGCCAAGTTTATTTACACAATCCCTAATTTTCAGAATCCGTCGGGCGTTACAATGAGCCTTGAAAAGCGCAAAAGGGTTTATGAGCTTGCGCGCAAATACGGCGTGCTGATTATCGAGGACAACCCTTACGGCGATTTGAGATACAGCGGAGAATTTTTGCCCAATATCAAGAGTATGGACACCGACGGAATTGTAATTTACGCCGGTTCGTTCTCAAAGGTTATCTCACCCGGTATGAGGGTAGCCTACGCAATTGCTCCCAAGCCTGTTTTCCAAAAGCTTGTTGTCTGCAAGCAGGGCAACGATGTTCACACAAACATCTGGTCACAGGTTGTCTGCGACGAGTTCATAACAAAATACAACTTTGACGGACACCTTCAAAAGCTCAGAGAAATTTACAGACAAAAGGCAAATTTCTGTATGCACCTGCTTGACAAGTACTGCGCTCCCGCGATTACCTACAACCGCATTGACGGCGGACTGTTTATCTGGTGCGACCTTCCAAAGGACGTTGATATGCCGGGATTTTGCAAAACCGCTGTGCTCAACAAGGTGTGCGTAGTTCCGGGAAACGCGTTTTTGACCGACGAAGCCGAAGAATGTCACAGCTTCCGCATAAACTTTTCTACCCCGACCGACGAACAGCTTGAAAAGGGTATTAAGATATTGGGCGAGCTCGCCAATAAATAATTACCGGAGGATATTAAAATGGAAAACGAACAGAAAAAACAGGTTGTGTTCAGCGCTATTCAGCCCAGCGGCACAATTACCCTGGGCAACTACCTTGGAGCTGTGCGCAACTGGGTTAAGATGCAGGACGAATACAACTGCATTTACGCGCTTGCCGACCTTCACACAATTACCGTGCGTCAAAATCCGGCTCAGATGCGCAAAAACATTCTCGACGCTTACGCTTCGATTATGGCTTGCGGAATTGACGTTGAAAAAAGCATATTCTTCATCCAAAGCCACGTTCACACTCACGCCGAAATGGCATGGGTTCTCAACTGCTACACCCAGTTCGGCGAGCTTTCAAGAATGACACAGTTCAAGGACAAAAGCGCCAAGCACGCCGACAACATAAATGCCGGACTTTTTACCTACCCTTCGCTTATGGCAGGCGATATTCTGCTTTATCAGACCGATAAGGTACCCGTAGGCGCGGACCAAAAGCAGCATATTGAGCTGACCTGCGACATAGCCAAGCGTTTTAACGGCCTGTACGGCAATGTGTTCAAAATTCCCGAAGGCTTCATTCCAAAAAACGGCGCAAGGGTTATGAGTCTGCAAAATCCGCTTAACAAGATGAGCAAATCCGACGAAAACGTTAACGGCTGCGTTCACCTTCTTGATTCGCCCGAGGTTATTATGAAAAAATTCAAGCGCGCGGTTACCGACAGCGACGCCTGCGTACGCTATGCCGAGGGCAAGGACGGCGTAAACAACCTTATGACGATTTACGGCGCTGTTACCGGCAAGACCTATGAAGAAATCGAAAACGAGTTTGCCGGCAAGGGCTACGGCGACTTTAAGTCGGCTGTAGGCGAAGCTGTTGTTGAAGAGCTCCGCCCGATTCGCGAGCGCTACGAAAAACTGATTGCGGACAAGGCGTATCTTGAGGAATGTTACCGCAAGGCTGATGAAATCGCGCTTAAAATCAGCAGCCGTACCATGGGCAAGGTTATGAAGAAAGTAGGGTTTATAAGATGACAAAACCCGAGCAAAAGTTTTTCGACTTTATCCGCAAACATTTATTCATAATCCTGTTTGTTGTCATTACAGTTATTTCGATGCTTTTAAGGCTTCAGGGCTTAAACTATCAAAGCGATGACTTCCGCCGTTATTTGAACAGCTGGTGGATAGTAATTTCCCAGCAGGGAATCGAAGGGCTTGCGCAGCAGGTAGGAAACTATAACATTCCATACCAGATTATCATTTTTATACTTACCCGTTTTCATTTGGACGCGGTAATTGCCTACAAGATAATCTCACTTGTTTTTGACTATGTTTTGGCGTTCAGCGCGGCTTTGCTTGTCGCTCAGTTCCGAAAAGAAAAATTCTTCGGTTTTTCTTCGGTTGTTACCTATTCTATGGTGCTGTGTTCGCTGACGGTTATTTTCAACTCCGCTTTTTGGGGACAGTGCGACGGAATTTACACAGCCTTTATTTTGCTGTCAATTTACTTTATCAACAAGGAAAAGAATATTCCCGCATTTATTATGCTCGGTCTTGCGTTTGCGTTTAAGCTGCAAATGATTTTCATAGTGCCGCTTTTCCTGTATTATTACGCGACAACACGCAAGTGCTCGATTCTGCATTTTCTGCTTATTCCCCTGACCGACATCGTACTGTGCCTGCCTGCTCTTTTCTGCGGCAGACCGTTCCTTGATATCTTCAAAATTTACCTGGGACAGACCGACGAAGGAAAACAGCTTCAAATGAACTTCCCGAACATTTACGCGTTCTTCTCGGACGGCACAAAACGCTCGCCCTATGACCTTATGCGAGACTTTACAATTTTCTTCGCGATAGCTGTGCTCCTGGGCGGACTTGTGCTTTTGCTCTACAAAAAGCCCGACCTAACCAACCGCGAAAACTTTTTGCTTACCGGAATTTGGTCGGTGTTCACCTGCAATATGTTCCTTTCGTCCATGCACGAAAGATACAGCTATTTGCTGGACATTCTTTTGATTGTATACGTTATCGCCGTTCGAAAGCATTATATAGTCGCGATATTGTGTAACTTTATAAGCCTGCGCGGATACGGGTATTACATATTCGAGAACTATGAGGCCGTTACAGTCGGACAGGCGTCTATTGTCTATATCGGCGTTTACTTCTATGTAACATACCTTTTTATCAGGGAAGTTATTCTCGACAAAAAGGAGCCGTTAAGACTTATGCACGCGCGAAAATAAAATTACAGGGCTTGCCGCGGCGCGTACAAATAAATCAAGGTAAGGCTGACGCCTTGCCGAGATTTTTTGGGCAAGCTGACGGAATAATATTCAAGCAAGCCGTGTGCCTTGAATTGTGCGGTATTGCCTTATATTAAATGTCTTCCTATGTGCGACACCGCGTTGCGCGCACAAACAGCGGTGCCGTATTCGCGTATTCTTGCGGCGGTTATTCCGCCGCCTTTTCTTTTGGCAAATTCGCTGAGTACACTGCGAAACTGCTTTGGAATGTAATTATCAAAAATTAAATAATATTCGCCGTTATACTCAAATACGGCGTTTTTTGAGCACATTATACTCATCTTATACAGCCGTTCTATAATATCGAGCAAATTATCAAGGCTTCCGGCATTGTAGCAAAAGCTCAGGCTGCTGTTTTTTACGCGGTAAGCGTGCCCCCTTCGGCTGCCTGCGACCGTCACAAGCAAATAGCAGCCGTCCCCAAACTGCATAGCTTCAACGTTTACGCTTTTTCCGCTTACGCTTATTCCCGACCGGCGGCACGCGACCTGCATTATCCTCATTAGCACGCGGCGCGAATGGCTGTCGCTAAGGCTCATACTCTTGAAATCAAGCAAAAAATCATCCATATCCTTATGGCACAGGGTTATAAGCACCCTGTCGTCACCCAACCTGTTAACCGTCAAAAATCAACACCTCTGATTACAAGCAATATATTTACATAATATGCGCTTTAAACAAAACTTGCAAGTGATTTTTATTGGAAATTATATTGCCAAATAAGAAAAAAGATGATAAAATGGACTTGGATGTTTATATAATAAAACGAAAGGATGATTTTTATGCCGAAATGGCTTCAGGACGCAGTTTTTTACGAGATTTATCCCCAGAGCTTTTACGATTCAAACGGCGACGGAATTGGCGATATTCAGGGCATTATTCAAAAGCTTGACTATGTAAGCGGTCTCGGGTGCAACGCGATTTGGCTTAATCCCGTGTATGATTCCCCGTTTATGGACGCGGGCTATGACGTCCGTGATTACAAAAAGGTAGCGCCGCGTTACGGAACAAACGAGGACCTGGTGCAGCTTTTCAGCGAGGCTCACAGCAGGGGAATTAAAATTTTGCTCGACCTTATTCCCGGTCACACCTCCGACACTCACCCGTGGTTTCTCGAGGCAAAAAAAGCCGCCGAAAGCGAGCTGAGCAACCGCTATATCTTTACAAAAACCGTGTGGGACGCTCCGCCCGAATACCGTATGATGTGCGGAATATGCGAACGCAACGGCAACTATATGGTTAACTATTTCAGTTCGCAGCCTGCTTTAAACTACGGCTTTGACAAAATCACACATCCTGAGTGGCAGCTTCCGTGCGACCATCCCGACTGCCTTAAAACCGCCGAAGCAATAAAGGATATAATGCGTTTTTGGCTTGACAAGGGCGCCGACGGCTTCCGTGTGGATATGGCTGATTCGCTTGTTAAAAACGACGACGCAAAGTACGCTACAGCCAAAATATGGCGCGGTGTGCGCGATATGCTTGACGCCGAATATCCCGAAGCGGCAATGATAGCGGAATGGTGCTTCCCGGAACGCGCTATAAACGACGCCGGGTTCCATATGGATTTTTACCTTGATCACTACGGCAACGGCTACAGCCGCCTGTTCCGATACGGCAACTGGGGCGACGAGGCTGTGTTCAACAAAAACGGCAGAGGCAATTTGCAGGCGTTTACCGGTGAATATCTGCCTGCCTACAACCGCACCAAGGACAAGGGCTACATTTGCTTTATGACCAACAACCACGATATGCCGCGTGTTACCGCCTACCTGGACAAGCAGGCGATTAAGCTTGTGAACGCTTTTATTTTTACAATGCCGGGCGTGCCGTTCCTTTATTACGGCGACGAAATAGGAATGCGCTATCAGGCAGACCTTGTCAGCAAGGAGGGCGGATTCTCGCGCACAGGCTCACGAACACCCATGCAATGGCGTGAAGGCAAAAACCTTGGTTTTTCGGAAAGTGACGAGCCGTATCTGCCCGTTGACAAAAGCGCCGACGCTCCTACGGTCGAAAACCAAAAGGATGATCCCGACAGCATATACAGGGTTGTTACCGATTTGATACGCCTGCGCAGGAAATACGAGGATTTGCACGGCAACGGCGAGCTTGAATTTATGAGCGAGCCGGACAAAATTCCGTTTGCCTTCCGCAGAGGCGAGCTTGTGATGTTCTTTAATCCGCTCGACAGCGAATTCGAGATTAACACACGGTATGACGGCGATGTTATTTACAAAATCGGCAAAGCCGAAATTGACGGCGGCATAATAAAAATGCAGCCGCAAAGCTTTTTAATGATTCATACAAATTGATAAAACAAAAGGGTTCGGCAGGTGCCGAACCCTTAATTAGTATTTAACTTTTATTGCAGCCATACCAAATCGGTATCGTTGGCGAGGTTGTCGATTCCGTAAAGCACAAGCAATTGTTCCGGATTTTCACGCTGAACCACTGCCGAAACGTTTTCCATTTTAAAGTAACGCATATCTATGAGGATAACCTTTTTGTAGGTTTCGGCGAGGAACGGAGCCATACTGTGGCTGAAGCTGTCTTTTATAACAATCAGCGTTCCCTTTTGCGCCCTTGTGTTTGTTATTTCGGTGTAAGCGTGGTTACCGTCGATAAACACAGGATACTTGTCGTCCTCGTTGATGTGATCGTAGAAGAACATTGAATCGTATTCCTTGGTTTCCGTACCTTCGGTGATTTTCACGTGAATATTACCGGCGGTGTTTGCCTTATTGTTCCAAACCTCGATTTCGTCGGGCGGGGTAAGCCAAAAGCCGCTTGACGAATAAGTGGTGCCGTAGAAGCCCGGGTAGTGCTCAATGCTGAAAACGCTTTCCTGAGGCGGAATAATTCCGAGCGAATTACAGTAACGCGAATAGGCAGTGTACGCGCCGCGCGTTGTCCAGTGGTGGTCGGTTCTGTAATAGAGCTGGCTGCCCTCCTTGTACGCCGCTTTAAAGGTGTCGCGCAGGTCAACAAAGCTGATGCCGTTTTGAGACAGAGTGTTTGTTATGCCGGTAAAATACTCGTCATCCTTGTACTCGTCGTGAATAAACGGCAGCACATCGTCGCAAACATAGCCTGTTGACGGAGCCAGCATAACCGACATCGGAATATTTTTCACCGCGTCAAGGTTTTTGAAGTCCACAACCGCGTCTATGTTTTTCCTGATTCCGTTGTCATCCGAAACAGGCTTGTTAATAAGGTAGCCGTATTTGCAGTTGTAGATTCCCTTAGCGCCGTTGTTCCCTTCATAAAGCGCGGCGTAAGCGTTGACGCCTACCCAAAGGTTACGCGCCGGAAAATGGTCGGCGAAAAAGGTTTCGAAATCCTTGCCGAAGTCTCCGCTCGAAATTTTTTCAACAGATGCTTCGGGAAATTTTTGAAGATATCTTTTCTCCGATGAGCTGTAGCCAAGCTTGGGATTAAAGATAAACCATATCGCCATAGCGAATATAAAGCCGAGAAACAGCAGTCCCGGAATATACGCCGGCAAGCTGTTTTCGGGACGGTTTTCTTCGACGGCATAATGTCTGCCGCCTTTGCCGTTAGCATAATGCGTCATATTTATCACCTGAATTATGCGTTTTAAAATCTAAAGTAGAGGAACGGGTTGTAGCTCTGGTCTACAAGGCTTGCTGTGCTGAGGAACAGAACAACCGCTACAAACAGTGTTTCGGCAACCCACATAAATCTAACGTTCTTAAACCTTTCGTAAAGCTTGGAGGCAAGCGGAGTGCTGGCAACGCCCGCAACAATAAGCACGGGCAGGCTGCTCAGGAAAAGGTTGAGCGTGCTGCTGCTGATTAATCCGTTGCTGAAATTGAACATATCGCCCAGCGTAGCGAAAAGCTGGTTAACGTCGGTAAAGTAGAACAAGGTCCAGCCGATAAGCACAATAAACAGAGTGTAAAGGTGCTGCACGAATGACGGCAGTTTGTCCAAAAACTTTTTAAGCACGAATTTTTCAAGAATAAGAAGCAGTCCGTAAAACAATCCCCAGAAGATGAAGTTGTATGCCGCGCCGTGCCAAAGTCCGGTTAAGCCCCATACGATCAGCAGATTGATAATCTGACGCTTTACACCCTTGCGGTTGCCGCCGAGCGGAATGTAAACATATTCCTTGAACCAGGTTGAAAGCGAAATATGCCACCTGCGCCAAAATTCGGTAATCGACTTTGAAATGTACGGATAATTAAAGTTCTTGAGAAACTCAAAGCCCAGCATATTACCCAGTCCGCAAGCCATATCGGAATATCCCGAAAAGTCAAAGTAAATCTGAAATGTGTAGGCTAAAATACCAAACCACGTTCCCAAAATTCCGTGCGGCTCAATGTGTGTGGTTTCAAACAGCGCTTTTGTAATCAAGCCCATTTGGTTTGCGATAAGAACCTTTTTGCCGAGACCGATACAAAAAATCTTAACGCCCTTGGTAAACTGCGCCATAGTTTCGCGACGGTTTATCATTTGATCGGCAACGTCACGGTATCTTACTATAGGACCGGCGATAAGCTGCGGAAACAGCGCAAGATAAGTACCGAAGTTAATAAAGCTTTTGCTTACGGGAGCGTCGTCCCGGTAAACGTCGATAACGTAGCTCATTGTCTGGAAGGTGTAGAAGCTTATGCCTATCGGCAGGCTTATTTGCAGGTCGGGAATATTCAAAAACGGCAGCATATTCAGCGTGTCGGTAATCATTCCCGTGTACTTAAACACCGCCAAAATTCCTATATCCAAAACGCACGTAAGAATTAAAAACAATTTTTTCTTTTTAGCGTCGTGACGGTATTTGTCCACAAGCCAGCCGCCGACGTAGTTGAAAAACACGTTGAACAGCATAAGGAAAACAAGCATAGGCTCGCCCCAGCCGTAGAATACCAAGTTGATGAAAAACAGAAACAGATTTCTGCCTTTTCTCGGAACAATGTAATATATCAGCAAAGTAAGCGGTAAATACGCAAAAAGAAATACTAAGCTCGAAAATACCACACTATCACCCCTCTATAATAATTGCACATACATTGTTATTTTACATTAAAACACAATTTTAGTCAACAAAAATAAGCTACAAAAATAAACACGGCACACCGCCCGGTATGCCGCATATTTGCTGTTTTTATTTTTTACAGGTCAGTTTTGCCGGCAAGCTCTGTTACGAAATTGTTTTGTTTACAATTTCCTTGCCGTTTTTATCCTTTACAATGTAAATTATGTTGGATTCATTGTTTTCGGTTGTTTCACGCAGGCTTATCAGGTAAGGACGCAGGCTTTCCTCAACGCCGCCGAGGTCGCTTTCGTTCATATCGCCTTCGATAGAAGCTTTAACGTTAAGCTCGATAACCAAATCCTTTCCCCTTCCGTAGGATTTAACCTCCATAGCGTCCTCATAAAGGCTCTTTAAGTTGGTAATTTGCGTAGAATATGACATATTATCATTGATAAAGCTGTTAACCTTTGCCTCCTCGGGATTGCTGCAGCCCGCAAAAAGCATACATAAAACCGCAGCCGAAGCCAATAAAACGGCAAGTACATTCCTTTTCATTTTCACACACCTCATTTTAATATCTATAGCAATTATTCACCGAAACCGTTTTCGGGAATATAATCACCGTTATCCGGATTCTGTTCATTATTTCCGGTTTGATTATCGTCCTGCGGCTGAACACCGCTTTCGGTTTGGGGAGGTATTTCCGGCTCGGACGGATTGCTTCTCCTGCCCGAATAATCGTTGGAAATACGGTTAACTCCGCTGCTGTCCTCAACGATAACTCTTACCCCGGCATTGCTTATTCCCATATTTTGCTGTATTGACAAGGCAAGGTTGTCCATATCGCCGCTCTTTTCCTCCAGCGAATCCTCCATTAGCTTTTTGTTTTCTTCGCTTATACTGTTACGCGCGGTATATTTTAGAACCAGCAGCGGATTATGCTTTTCATCCTCGCCGTAAGAAATATCAAATTCATAACCCTTGCCGTTTGCTTCCTTAGCAAGCGCGGTTTTTTTGTCAGCCATCGCTTTTGAACTGATTAGAGCTTCGATTTGTTCCTTGGAATCTTTGCCGTTAAAAATTTTGCTGTTGTCGTCAGCGGTATTATTCGGACTGTTCACGGAATTTGCCGTTGCCGCAGGCTTAGCTTCCGTTTTATCCGGTGAAGCGGTACAGGCAGACATCAGCGTTGCCGAAAAAGCCGTACAGGCAATCAAAAACGCGATAACTCTCCTCTTCCTCATAATATCCTCCGTATTATCTGACATTTATGTATATATTATTAGTTTACGACAAATATTTCGCTGTGTCAATAGTTAAAAACTGTTCATAGGTTTTTTAATCGGGTTTGCCCCAACTATTGATATAGAGCCGGAATTGTGCAAAAAGACCGGCACAAAGGCCGGTCTTGAATAAAAATAAATTCTGTGCAATCAGATAAGCTCAATAATAGCCATTTCTGCGCCGTCGCCGCGGCGGGGACCGATTTTGGTCACTCTTGTGTAGCCGCCGTTACGGTCAGCATACTTGGGCGCGATTTCGGAGAAGAGCTTTGTTACAACATCTTCCTTGGTTACAAAGGACAAAACAAGACGTCTGTTGTGCAGTGTATTGTTTTTAGCTGTTGTAATCATCTTCTCAGCCATAGCCTGAACTTCTTTGGCACGGGTATTTGTTGTTTCGATTTTGCCGTTTTCGAGAAGGAAAGTAACCATTGCGCGGAGCATTGCGGTTCTCTGAGCAGTTGTTCTTCCCAGCTTTCTTGTACCTGGCATTTTATTCACTCCTTTACCGTTATATAAAAGGGTAATTTATTCGTCTTCCTTCTGAAGACTGAAACCGAGAGAGTTGAGCTTTTGCACAACTTCCTCGAGAGATTTTCTTCCAAGGTTTCGAACCTTCATCATATCCTCTTCGGATTTGTTAATTAAATCTTCAACCGTGTTAATGCCCGCACGCTTGAGGCAGTTGAACGAACGAACGCTGAGGTCAAGATCTTCGATAGTCATTTCAAGAATCTTTTCCTTGCCCTTGTCGTCCTTTTCCACCATAACCTCGGCAGAGGAAGCCTTGTCGGACAGGTTAACAAACAGGTTAAGGTGCTCGGTGAGAACCTTAGCGGCAAGCGATACAGCTTCTTCCGCGTTGATAACTCCGTTTGTCCACACGTCAAGCGTGAGCTTGTCGTAGTCGGTAATTTGACCGACACGTGTGTTGTCTACGGTGTAGTTAACCTTTAAAACAGGTGTATAGATTGAGTCAATCGGCAAAACACCGATAACGTTGTTGCCGCTTAACTGCTTGTTGCGCTCGGCAGGAACATAGCCTCTGCCCTTGTCAATAGTGATTTCCATATTGAGCTTTGCGCCTTCGCCTAAGGTGGCGATGTGAAGCTCGGGATTAAGGATTTCAACCTCGTTGTCGCCGATAATGTCAGCGGCTGTTACCTCGCAGGGACCCTCGGCGTTGATTTCAACAACCTTGGGGCTTGTTTCAAACAGCTTGGCAACAAGACTTTTCATATTCAGCACAATTTCCGTAACGTCTTCCTTAACGCCCGGGATAGTTGAAAATTCGTGAAGAACGCCGTCAATCTTGATAGATGTGACCGCACAGCCCTCAAGAGAGGAAAGTAACACCCTGCGAAGGCTGTTGCCGAGAGTGTTGCCGAAGCCGCGCTCGAGCGGCTCGACTACGAACTTGCCGTACTTTCCGTCCTCGGTTATTTCTGCAGTTTCAATTCTTGGCTTTTCAATTTCAATCATTCGCGAATCCTCCTAACATTAAGCTACCAAATTAATGATAGATGTATGTGTAATCTGCCTATGAATGTAAAGATTACTTGGAGTACAACTCAACGATGAGGTGTTCTTCAACAGGAAAGTCGATGTCTTCTCTCTGCGGAGCAGCTACTACCTTTCCTCCGAGGAGGTTTTCGTTTCTCTCGAGCCACTTGGGAGTAAGGTTTGAAGCTGTTTCGCCCTCAGCGATAGCCTTGAATCTTGTTGTTGAACGGCTTTTTTCCTTAACTTCGATTACATCGCCAACCTTAACCAGGTATGAAGGAATGTTAACCTTTTTGCCGTTAACAGTGAAGTGAGCGTGGTTAACAAGCTGTCTTGCTTCTCTTCTTGTAGCCGCGAGGCCGAGTCTGAAAACAACGTTGTCAAGTCTGCGCTCAATAGTTGTAAGAAGAACAGCGCCGGTCTTACCTTCGGACTTTTCAGCCTTTTCATAGTAAGCTCTGAACTGCTTCTCCATAATGCCGTATACAAACTTTACCTTCTGCTTTTCGGTAAGCTGCATGCTGTATTCGCTCTTTTTTCTTCTCATTTTGCCGCCGGGGTTTCTGTTAGATGTTTTCTTGCTATAACCCATAACGGCGGGTGACAATCCGAGTGCTCTGCAACGCTTTGCAATCGGCTGCATATTTTTAGCCATAGAAATATCCTCCTTTTATTATACTATACACGTCTTCTCTTGGGAGGACGGCATCCGTTGTGAGGGATAGGAGTAACGTCTTTGATCATAGTTACCTCAAGGCCGGCTGTCTGCAATGCTCTGATTGCGGCTTCTCTGCCCTGTCCCGGTCCCTTTACATAAACCTCGACATACTTCATTCCGTGCTCCATAGCTGCCTTTGCGGCAGTTTCGGCAGCAGACTGAGCTGCGAACGGAGTTGATTTCTTTGAGCCTCTGAATCCGAGCTCGCCTGCGCTTGCCCATGAAACAGCATTGCCCTGTGTATCGGAAATAGTAACAATTGTATTGTTAAATGTTGACTGGATATGCGCTGCGCCTTTTTCAATGTGCTTACGCTCACGACGACGGCGAATAACCTTCTTACCACCTTTTGGTGCTGCCATAGTCCCGTGCCTCCTTACTTCTTCTTGTTAGCCATGGTCTTGCGGGGACCCTTACGGGTACGAGCGTTTGTCTTTGAACGCTGGCCTCTTACGGGAAGTCCCTTTCTGTGACGAACGCCACGGTAACAACCAATGTCAATAAGTCTTTTAATATCATAAGCTATGTCACGGCGAAGATCACCTTCAACACGGCAGTGATGCTCGATGTATTCTCTGAGCTTTGATACGTCTTCTTCTGTCAAATCTCTGACACGAGTGTCAGGATTTACGCCTGTTGCAGCAATAATGTCTGTTGCAGTTTTACGTCCGATACCGAAAATGTAGGTTAAGCCAATCTCAACTCTTTTGTCTCTCGGTAAGTCAACACCTGCTATACGAGCCATTCAGTTGCACCTCCATATAAAAATTAAAGTAACTTTTTAAATTATTGTCAGCGTTAAATTAGCCCTGACGCTGCTTGTGCTTGGGATTTTCGCAGATAACAAGAATTTTACCTTTTCTCTTGATTACCTTGCACTTGTCGCACATTTTCTTAACTGAAGGTCTGACTTTCACTTATCATCATTCCTTTCTTAAAAATCGTGTTTTCTGTGTGTGGGGTCCCGGGGATTACTTTGATCTCCAGGTAATTCTTCCTCTTGTCAGGTCATAGGGAGACATCTCCACCGTAACCTTGTCGCCCGGCAAAATGCGAATGAAATTCATTCTGAGTTTGCCTGAAATGACAGCTAAAATCACGTGACCGTTTTGAAGCTCAACCTTGAACTGAGCGTTCGGCAAAGCTTCTCTGACAATGCCTTCTACTTCGATAACATCCTGTTTGGACATGAATTAACCTCCGCTTTTAAATGGACTTAAAATTCGTTTTATCTGTGGATTGGTTTGTATTGAACCCTCATAAACCGTGTTTGTGGCGGCAAGATGAAGCAGGTTTTTCTTTTTTGGGCTTTCAAGCCTGCGCCGTTTGCCGTCGGCAATCAGGGCGTATCCGCCCGAAACGCCGAGCACAACAAAAAAACCGCCTTTGTCACGCCCTGCCTTTGCCCTGACGATGCTTCCTTTTTGAATGTTCATAAATCACCTTTAATTTAATCGCATACGGTTAGTATCACCGGACCGTCGGGAGTAACAGCGATTGTGTGTTCAAAGTGCGCGGACAGCTTTCCGTCAAGGGTTTGAACTGTCCACTTGTCACCAAGAACGCGAACATGGTGTGTTCCTTCATTTACCATGGGTTCAATGGCAATTGTCATTCCGGGTAAAAGCTTAACGCCCCTGCCCGGAGTACCGTAGTTCGGTACGCTTGGGTCTTCGTGTAAATTCGCACCTACGCCGTGGCCGACGTAATTTCGTACCACCGAGTAACTGCGAGCTTCGACATACCCCTGAACCGCGGCGCCGATGTCGCCGATCCGGTTCATCGCCTTTGCCTGCTTAATTCCCTCATACAGGCTTTCTCTTGTGGCGTCCAGCAAAGCCTGCGCTTCTGCGCTGATTTTGCCGCACGGAAACGTGTAGGCGTTGTCGCCGTGGTAACCGTTATAGTACGCGCCTACATCAACGCTTACTATGTCGCCCTCTTTGAGAATTTTATTTTTGCTCGGTATGCCATGGATAACCACGTTGTTAACGGAAATGCAGGCGCTTGCGGGAAAACCGCCGTAACCGAGAAACGAGGGAGAAGCTCCCTGTTTCTCGATGTAATTACGGACAATTAAATCAATTTCATAGGTTGAAATTCCCGGCTTTACAGCCTCTCCCGCAGCACGCAACGCCTCAGCGGAAATTCTGCAGGCGTCTTTCATTTTTGAAAGTTCCCGTGCTGTCTTGATTGAAACCATGCTTAAGCCTCGATAGCCTTAAGAACCGCGGCTGTTGTAGCCTCTACAGTATCCTGACCCTTTACGTTAACAAGCTTACCCTGCTTGTCGTAGTAATTTGCCAAAGGCTCGGTCTCTTTGTGATACACAGGGTGCCGCCGCAATCGTCGCAAACCCCGTCCTTTTGAGGCTTTAAGCTCTCAATGTGATAAGGTCTGCCGCAATTTTCGCAAACACGGCGTCCGGACATTCTCTTGGTGATGACCTCGTCGGCAACGTCAATGTTAATAACGTACTGAATGTCAACGCCCATTTGGTCCAGAGCCTCGGCCTGGGGAATGGTTCTGGGGAAACCGTCAAGGATGAAGCCCTTCTTGCAGTCGTCCTCGGAAAGTCTTTCTTTAACAATTCCGATAACAACCTCGTCGGGAACAAGCTTGCCGTCGTCCATATAGGACTTTGCCTTCAGACCCATCTCAGTGCCGTTTTTCAGCGCTTCACGAATCATGTTTCCGGTTGAAATTGTGGGAATACCAAAGTGCTCACAAAGTACAGCGGCTTGTGTGCCTTTACCTGCACCGGGAGCGCCTAACATGATAATGTTCATAATATTATACCTCATTTTCGCGGATTAGTCAAGAAATCCTTTGTAATGACGCATCATCATTTGTGACTCGAGCTGTTTAACAGTTTCAAGAGCAACACCGACTACGATGATGATTGAAGTACCGCCGAGTGAAAGTCTGCCCATTCCGGTGAACGCGCCGTATACCAAAGGTACAAGAGCGATTACGGAAAGGAATAGCGCGCCGATAAGAGTAACTCTTGAGAGGATTCTCTTGATGTACTCAGCTGTGGGAGCGCCGGGACGGATACCCGGAACAGTACCGTTGTTGGATTTCAGGTTGTTAGCCATTTCAACAGGGTTGTACTGAATGGTTGTGTAGAAATAAGCGAACATCAGAATCAAAACAAAGTACAATGCGATGTAGAACCAGTTGTCTGAACGGAACAGGTTGAAGAAGCCTGCCCAGAAGCCCTCCTTCGCGTTTACGAAGAGGTTGATTGTACTCGGAATTGAAAGGATGGAGCTTGCGAAGATGATAGGAAGTACGCCGCCGAGAGCAACCTTAATGGGAAGGAAGCTTGACTGGCCGCCGTACATTTTTCTGCCAACTACACGCTTGGCATACTGAATCGGGATTCTTCTTTCGCTGTCCTGCATAAATGTAATAATCCAGATGATAGCGAGGAAGATGATAATCCAAAGAATAACAAATACAAAGTACTGCGGCTGTCCGGAGCCTGCTTCGCCTGTACCGAAGCCCATCTGCCAGAACGCGCCGAGGTCGGCGATTGTAGCGGGAAGTCTTGCGATAATGCCGGCGAACAACAGGATTGAAATACCGTTGCCGATACCGTTTTTGTTAATCTGCTCACCGAGCCACATCATAAGAGCGGTACCTGCCGTGAACACAAGCACAATAACGATTGCCGCGAATACCATCGGGAAGCCTTCGTTATAAACAGTTATGTGCTTGCCGTATAAATCGCCCTGTGTCTGGCACACGGTGTTCTTCAAATAGAAGAAGTAAGCTGTACCCTGAATAAGTCCCAGAGCGACTGTTACGTAACGCGTTATTGTACCGATCTTACGTCTGCCTGCTTCGCCCTCTTTTGTAAGTCTTTCAAGGGCGGGAATAGCAACGCAGAGGAGCTGGATGATAATTGAACTGTTGATGTAAGGTGTGATACCCATAGCGAACAGGGTGGCGTTTGAAAACGCGCCGCCCGAAAGTGTGTTCAGGTACGCAACCATATTTGTGCTTGCGTCGGTTAAGTCCGTGCTGGGACGCATAACCTCGGCAAGTACGTTAGTGTCAAGAAACGGAACAGGAATAACCGAACCGATTCTAAACACAATTATAATTAAAAGTGTGAATAAAATCTTTTTTCTCAGGTCGGGAATTGACCAAGCGTTTCTTATAACTTTAAACAACTTAAATCACCTCTGCCTTTCCGCCCGCAGCCTCGATAGCGGCCTTAGCTGATTCGGAAAAAGCAGAAACCTTAACAGTGAGTTTTTTGTCGAGCTTACCGTTGCCGAGCACCTTAACCGCGTCAAAGCCGTTTTTAACAACTCCGGCAGCCTTAAGCGCCTCATAGTCAACAGTGTCGCCATCGTTAAACTTTCTGTTCAGTGTGCTGAGGTTAATAGCAACTACGTTTTTTGCAAAGATGTTGTTGAAACCTCTCTTGGGGACACGACGCTGCAACGGCATCTGACCGCCTTCAAAACCGGGGCGAATGCTGCCGCCTGAACGTGCTTTCTGGCCCTTGTGTCCCTTGCCGGCTGTTTTACCCCAGCCTGAGCCGTGACCTCTGCCGATTCTTCTTGAGCCCTTCTTTGAGCCCTCAACCGGTGAAAGTTCATGTAACTTCATTGTTCGCACCTCCTTGCTTACGCTTCACTAACCTCTACGAGGTGGATTATTTTTGCTACCTTGCCCTTGGTCTGAGCGTTGTCGGGCTGCTGTGATGTATCGCCGATTTTTCTCAGTCCCAAAGCGTGGGCGGTTGCAATCTGATCTTTCTTAGAGCCGATAAGGCTTTTTACTAACTTTACTGTCATAACTGGCAACCTCCCCTATTATAAGATTTCCTTAACGGATTTACCGCGGATTGCGGCAACTTCTTCGGCAGTTCTGAGTGCGCCGAGTCCCTGAAGTGTTGCTCTTACAACGTTGCAGGGGTTGTTTGAACGAAGAGCCTTTGTTCTGATATCCTTGATACCAACAGCCTCTACGACCGCACGAACAGGACCGCCGGCGATAACACCGGTACCGGGAGCAGCGGGCTTCATAAGAACTCTGCCTGCGCCGTATTCGCCGATGATTTCGTGCGGAATAGTTGTGCCTCTGAGCGAAACCTTCATAAGGTTCTTCTTGGCGTCCTCAATACCCTTGCGGATAGCGTCGGGAACTTCGCCCGCCTTGCCGATGCCGAAACCAACTGTTCCGTTACCGTCGCCTACAACTACCAAAGCGGCAAACTTGAAAATACGGCCGCCCTTAACCGTTTTTGATACGCGGTTAATAGTAACTACTCTTTCTTTTAATTCGCCTGTTGCTTCTACTTTATTAGCCAAAGTTATTCCTCCTGTTCCTTAGAAATTGAGGCCGCCCTCGCGAGCGCCTTCGGCCAATTCCTTAACACGGCCGTGATA
>ONLA01000028.1 GCA_900318495.1 uncultured Eubacteriales bacterium | reverse complement strand
GTTGAAGACCACAGCTGGGATGTAGCTTACGGCGACAACGGCAACAACGTAGTATTCAACGTAAAATCAGCTTGTGATGTAACAATCACATTCGATCCCGAAACAAAGGAAATCAACGTAACAGGTGACGGCGTAGAATATCCCATCACATTTGAAATCGAAGCTATCCGCGCGGTTGGTAACGGCGACGGCAACTGGCTTAACGGTTCAGCATGGGATCCGGCAGACGACATCAATATGATGACAGAGGTTGCTGACGGAGTCTATGAAATCAAATTCGAAAACATTGACGCATCATTCAGCTATTCAGTAAAGTGTGCCGCTAACGGCAGCTGGGCAGCTAACTGGGGTATCCCCAAGGATTCAGGCTTCACACCCGAAAACGGTGTAGCATTTGACGCAGGCTGGGACGGCGACAACGCAGTATTTGAAGTAGAGGATGACGGCGCAACTGTAACAGTTCAGCTCGACCTCACAAACTTTGACTATGCTTCAAAGACAGGCGCTAAGATGACAATCACTGTTGATTATCCCGAAGATTAATTGAATTTAATATCAATTAATAAATAACACGAAGCGGCGGCTAAATTGAGCTGCCGCTTTGTTTTTGCGGTATTTATCATAAATAAATTTTTTTATTCTTATATCGACTTGATTGTAGGTACAAAATGTGGTAAAATAAAAGCTGAAATAGCATAATGTATTCATTTTATACTAAGGTGATTGTGTGAAAGTAGAGAAGATAAAAGGATTTGTGATAAAGCATAAAAAAGCCGTAATAGCAGGAAGTGTTATCTGCATTACGCTGCTTATTATCCTACATATGTTTCTGTTTAGAGGTATGATGAATGCCGGCGAAGGAAGGGACGCTGTAAATAAAAACAGCTCAAATATCAATCCGAGAATTGAAGAAATTCAAAAGAATGGCGCAATTGTTCTTTCTGAAACAACCAACCCTTCCGCAACACAAAAAGCGGCAAATAAAAAGAGCAGTAATCAAAAGGCAACGGTTGCGGCGAGCACCGCAAAGCCGAGAACATCAAACGGACAAGCTGCCACAACAGCTTCCGGCGAAAGAATTCAGTACGCAACTGCGGAGCCCGTGGCAAGTCCTGCCGATTATAATTCACAGTGGGATCAGGGATACCTTGTAGCGATTGACAATCCTGATACAAGCTACTCAAGCGGCCACATAGAGCTTACCGACGAGGACAGGGATTTGCTTGAGCGCCTGTGCTACGGTGAATTCGGCGGCGGCGGATTTGTCGGCGCGTCGCTGATTGCGCAATCTGTAAAAAATGCTATGAATGTTGAAGGCTTTTCAAGCGTTGCCGAGGTTATCAGCGAATACAAATATACCGGCAGTACAACAAGCGGCAAAAATCTCGCTTGTCAGCAGGCTGTAAAATATGTATTCGATGAAGATCACGACGCGGTTCAGCACAGAATTATG
This sequence comes from uncultured Eubacteriales bacterium, assembly GCA_900318495.1. GTDB lineage: Bacteria > Bacillota > Clostridia > Oscillospirales > Acutalibacteraceae > Ruminococcoides. The sequence continues at coordinate 32,857 of ONLA01000028.1, read as the reverse complement.
TATATGTACAATCCGTATATGGTTTCAAGTGCGTTTCACGAAAGCCAAAAATTCATTCTTTCTTATGAGGATGTCAGATTTTTTGATAAATGGTAACAGTATAACAAAAAACGGACGGTTTTGCCGCCCGTTTTTAATTTGCACTGCAATAATATAGTATCGGATAACAGTATTATTGGTTAAGCTTTTCTTTGTTTAATTTGGAAATCTGTACTCGCGTCACCAAATAAACTATAAGCCAAATCGCCGCGAACGCTGTTATAAAGATAACAATAAAGACCGTTATAACACCGGGGTCGGGCTTAATCCAGCCGTTAAGCAGGTAAATCAGCAGATAATCGAGTAACAAAACAGAGCCCTGAATAAGGCCGGCAAGCGAAAGCGCAAGCTTTTCAAGAGTGTATACTGCCGATATTCCCGCGGCGATGAACGCCATAAGTGTTGAAGTTAAAATTTCGCGAACCATTGTTGCGGTTGTTATGGTTTCCGCCACTCCGTAAGCGGACAGAAAGATATAAATGACAGCCATAATAACCGGTCCGAGTCCGCAGAACAACGCTCCTCTGTGCAAAAATTCCTTAATAAACTGTTTCATTTTTTCAACCCCTTTTTAATTTCTGCAAAACAGCGCCTTGAAACGTAGTCGGTATATCCGCTTTTGAAAATTACGTTCACTGACCCGTTGAATGCAGCTGAAAAGCGCTCAATTCTTTTTTTGTTGGCTATTGTTGACTTGTTAATTTTTATGAATGTCGATGGCATAATCTCTGCCGCCTCATACAGCCGATAGCGTATTCTATACTGCTTTCCGTGCAAATCAATGACATAGCTTTTACCTTCAATTACGGTAACGCACTCAATATCGCTAAATTCAATAAGCTTAATCTCGTCGTCGGCGTATACGGTAATTCTGTCCTCGCCGTTGTACTCCAAAACAAGCTGTTCAAGCCGTTCGGTAAAATCAGAGCGCTTATGAACGTCCGCGCGTACCGCTTCGTCAGTGTCCGGGTTTACATTCAACTCAAATTTCAAGTAAATCACCTCCGATAATTACAGTATATCACCGAAAAAAATAAAGTCCAGCGGATTGCGCTAAAAGGCATTTTTGCGAACGCAAGCGGTATTTAATACTAAAATCTAAGGCTGCCATTGGATGACAGCCTTTAAGATGTGAAAGTTTTAAATTTTGATAGCAGCTATATTAAGGCAATACCGCATAATTCAGGTGTGCGGTGTTGCCTTAAACCTCTTCGTCCTGCTTGTCAAGCAAGCACTCAACAAGAACGGCTTTTTGAGCGTGCAGGCGGTTTTCCGCTTCTTCAAAGATTTCGTCGGCGTGAGCCTCGAAAACATCCGCGGTAATTTCCTCTCCGCGGTGAGCAGGCAGGCAGTGCAGAACCATACACTCGTCGTTTGTAACCTCCATTAACTCAGCGTTAACCTGGTATCCGTCAAACGCTGCCTCGCGGATTTTCTTTTCTTCTTCCTGTCCCATTGAAGCCCAAACGTCGGTAAGAACAACGTCGGCGTTCTTTGCCGCTTCCTTTGGATCGCGCACAATCTCGAATTTGCCGCCGAATTGTTTACCGAACTCAATAATGTTTTCGGGCGGCATATAGCCTTCGGGGCAAGCGGCTGAAAAGCTCATTCCGGTGCGAAGCGCTCCGACGATAAGCGAGTTCATCATATTGTTGCCGTCGCCGATAAAGCACATTTTAAGACCTTCAAGCTTGCCCTTGAACTCACGGATTGTCATAAGGTCGGCAAGCACCTGGCAGGGGTGACAGTAGTCGGTAAGACCGTTAATAATCGGGATAGAGCCGTACTCGGCAAGGGCTTCAACCTCGCTCTGCTCAAAGGTACGAATCATAATTGCGTCAATAAAGCGAGAAAGAACGCGCGCTGTGTCCTGAACAGGTTCGCCTCTGCCGATTTGCAGGTCGTTTGAGCTTAAAAACAGCGGATATCCGCCGAGCTGAGTCATACCCACCTCGAAGGATACTCTTGTGCGTGTGCTGGACTTTTCGAAAATCATACCAAGTGTTTTTCCGGCAAGCAGCTTGTGCTCAATGCCGTGTTTTTGCTCGTATTTGAGCTGGTCGGCAAGGTTCAGGGTTTTAATAATCTGCTCGGACGACCAGTCCTCAAGCTTTAAAAGATGTTTCATTTATTTACACTCCTCCAATGTGGATTTTAATATGCTGACAGCTTCGTCAATTTCCTGCGTAGTAATTGTAAGCGGCGGCAACATTCTCAGCAAGTCCTTTGCCGTGATGATAAGCAAGCCGTTTTCAACGCATTTTGCGGCAATTTTATGCGCGTCGCCTTCAATTTCGATTCCAATCATCAAGCCCATTCTGCGAACTTTTTTTACACGGGGAAGCTGCAAGACCTTATTTTCAATGTATTCACCCTTAGAATTAACCCCGTTTAAAAACTCAGCGTTTGCAACCTTGTCAATAACGTAATTCGCTCCGGCGCACACAACGGGATTAGCGCCGAAGGTTGTGCCGTGAGTGGAAGGGGACATAACGTCTTTAAGCTTGTCCGCGCACATACAAACGCCTATCGGCAGCCCGCCGCCAAGACCCTTGGCAACGGTAACAAGGTCGGGGGAAATACCGTAGTTTTCATACGCGAACAGCTTTCCGGTTCTGCCTACGCCTGTTTGCACTTCGTCAACGATAACCAAAATATCGTGTTCGGCGCAAAAACCGGCAAGCGCGGTTACGTATTCCCTGTCAAGTATGTTAACGCCGCCTTCGCCCTGAATAACTTCAAACATAACGGCGCAGGTTTTGTCTGAAACCGTGTTTTTCAGCGCTTCGAGATTGTTGGCTTCCGCATACTCGAAGCCTTCGGTAAACGGAAAAAAGTAGTTGTGGAAAACATCCTGACCCGTGGCTGAAAGCGTGGTTACGGTTCTTCCGTGAAATGAGTTTTTCAGCGTAATAATCTCATTGCGGCCTTCGCCGTACTTGTCAAAGCTGTATTTGCGCGCTATTTTAATGGCGCATTCGTTAGCCTCCGCGCCGCTGTTGCCGAAACAAACCTTTGCCATCCCCGTTAGGGTGCAGAGCTTTTCGGCAAGGTCGCTCGCTTGTGAGCAGTAAAAATAGTTCGACATATGCTGAATTGTGCCTGCCTGTTCGGCAACGGCTTTTACCCAGCCTTCGTCGCAGTATCCGAGGCTGTTGACGCCTATTCCCGAGCTGACGTCAATGTACTTTTTGCCGTCCTCGTCATACGCGGTCGCGCCCTTTCCGCTTTTCAGCGCCGCGTCATACCTTCCGTAGGTATGCATAATATATTTTAAATCTTTTTCTTTGGTGTTCATCGTTTATCCTCTTTCGTTGTTGAATGAAAAAACAAATACGTCGTCGCGTTTTTCAAAGCCGAAGCTGCTCCAAAAATTCTGCCCGGTTTCGTTGTTTTGGTAGCAGAAAATATGAGTTTTGTCAATTCCGTCGGCGGCGATACATTCAATTGCCTTTTGCGCAAGCTTTCGCCCGATGTGACGGCGCCTGTATTCCGGCAGCACAGCCATATGATGAATAAAACCGCGTCTGCCGTCGTGCCCTGCCAGAACCGTACCGACGATTTTGCCGTCAATTTCCGCAACCTGGCTCATTCCTTCGTTGCGCCTTAAATACCGTTCAATCTGAGAACGCTCGTCAGCCTTTGAAAGAGCCCGTTTTGTGGTAATTTGCCACATCGCAAAGATTTCGTCATAATCATCAATTGTCATCGGTCGAATTTTCATATACCCATCCTTAAATATCAGTAGAACATTGTGCCGATACCCTCGTCGCTGAACAGCTCAAGGATAATCGAGTGTTCAATGGTACCGTCAATTATGTGCGCCCGGTTAACGCCGTTACGCACCGCCTCAACGCAGCAGTCAATTTTGGGAATCATACCGCCCTTGATTATTCCGTCGCGCTTGAGCATAGGTACCTCGCTTACGTTAACCACCGGAATCAGCGATTCAGGATCGTTAACGTCTTTTAAAAGCCCGCGTATATCAGTCATAAGTATCAGCTTTTTAGCGCCGAGCTTTGCGGCAATCTGAGCAGCAGCCAAATCGGCGTTAATGTTGTAAACATTGCCGTCATATCCTCCGGCAACCGTAGCTACGATTGGAAGGTAACCGTCGTTTATAGCCATCTCAATCGGAGCAGGGTTAACCTCGCGGATTTCACCGACAAATCCAAGGTCGGCGGCGCCGTTAACAAGCTTGTCCGCCATCAAAAGCCTGCCGTCAAGTCCGCAAAGTCCGAGAGCCTTGCCGCCGTGGCTTTCAAGTAGCTGAACCAGACTTTTGTTAACCTTACCGGCAAGAACCATTTGAACAATGTCGATGGTTTCCTTATCGGTGACTCTCATTCCGTTTTCAAAACGGCTTTCCTTGCCAACAGCGTTAAGCATAGAATTGATTTCGGGACCTCCGCCGTGCACCAGCACAACATTAATTCCCACGAGCTGCATCAAAACAAGGTCGTTCATTACGGCGGATTTGAGGTTTTCATTGATCATTGCGTTGCCGCCGTATTTAACAACAATGGTTTCGCCTGTCCATTTTTTTATATAAGGCATAGCCTGGATTAAGACCTTTGCCCTTTTCGCGTTATCCATAGATTTCACCTTTAATCGGAATTTGTGTTATAGCTTTTAACCGCAAATTATGTTCTGTAGTCACCGTTTATTTTAACGTAATCGTATGTCAGGTCGCAGCCGTACGCTTCGGCACTGCCGTTTCCGTCGCCCAAGCTTACAATAATGTCAATTTTATTTTCAAGCAGAATTTCCTTTGCCTTGTCCTCGTCAAACGCGAGTCCGAAGCCGTCCCTGCAAACAAGGATTTCGCCCTTTGCGCTCTTGTATGAAACATCAATTTTTCTTACGTCGACCTCGGCTCCGCTGTATCCGACAGCGCATAAAATCCGTCCGCAGTTTGCGTCCGCGCCGAACATAGCTGCCTTAACAAGACTTGAGCAGATTATGCTTTTGGCTATTATTTTTGCGTTTTTGTCATCCTTAGCGCCGTTAACCTTACAAATGACAAGGCGCGACGCGCCTTCGCCGTCGGCTGCAAGCTTCTTTGCGACTTCTTTAAACGCAACTGTTAAAACAGACGTGAACACTCGGTAGTCACTGTTCTTTTCGGTGATTTCGGCGTTGCCTGCCAAGCCGGACGCCATAATCGCGAGCGTGTCGTTTGTTGAGGTGTCGCCGTCAACGCTCACCATATTGTAGCTTTCGTCAGCGGCTTCAATCAGCGCCTCGCGCAGCATTTTCGGCGAAACAGCCGCGTCGGTGGTAACAAACGAAAGTGTTGTGCCCATATTTATGTGAATCATACCGCTTCCTTTGGCAATTCCGCCAATGGTAACGGTTTTTCCGCGAAGATTAAACTCAACCGCCCACTCTTTTTTTACTGTGTCTGTGGTCATAATCGCTTCGGCGGCGTTTGTTCCGCCGTCCTTTGACAGCGTGCCTTTCAGGGCTTGCACGCCCTTTTCAATTGGTTCAATCGGCAAAGCCTGTCCTATAACTCCGGTTGAAGCAACAATAACGTCGTTTGCGTCAATGCCAAGAGCACCGGCGGCCAGCTCGCACATAGCTTCCGCCTTTTCGGCGCCGTCCGGATTGCAGGCGTTTGCGTTGCCGGAATTTACGATAACCGCCTGAGCCTTGCCGTTTGCAAGATGCTTTTGAGTTACGTATATCGTATCTGATTTAACCAGATTCTTTGTAAAGATTGCCGCGGCGTTGCACTGCTTTTCGCAGTAAATAATCGCCAAATCGCGCTTGCCCGAGGGGATTCCTTCTATAGGCTCGTTTTTAAGAGCCGCCTGTGATGAGCTTACATATGCCTTGATTCCGGCGCATACGCCGTTTGCGGTGAAGCCGAGCGGCGAGGTTACACTGCCGTCAATAAATTTATAACTTTCCATAATTTATCCTTAAAACGCCGGAGGTACAATAACCAGTCCGGTTTTTTCATCAATTCCGAAAATAATGTTCATATTTTGAATTGCCTGACCTGCCGCGCCCTTGACCATATTGTCAATTGCCGCGCAGGCTACAAGCTTGTTTGCGCGCTTGTCGTGGTGAATAGAAATATCGCAGAAGTTTGAATAGCGCACGTTGTGGATGTCGGCGCATTTGCCGTCGTCAAGCAGACGGATAAAGAACTCATCCTTGTAATAGTCCCCGTACGCCTTTCTAATCTGCTCAAATGTAACGCCTTCCTTTATGTCGGCGTAAACCGTAGCCAAAATGCCGCGGTTAACAGGGAGAAGGTGGGGAACAAAGGTTATTGTAACGTTTTCGCCGCTGAGCTTTGACAGAGTTTGCTCAATTTCGGGAGTGTGACGGTGCGACGCTACCTTGTAAGCGTGGAAGCCCTCGTTTAGCTCGGGAAAGTGGTTTCCCTGAGTCGGCTTTCTGCCTGCGCCGGTCACGCCGCTTTTGCAGTCGCATATAATGCCCTTTGTCTTAATCAAGCCGTTAACAATTGCCGGAGCAATCGCAAGCGGAGAGCAGGTGGTGTAACAGCCCGGGTTGGCGATAAGCTTTTTACCCTTTATGCTGTCTCTGAAAAACTCGGGCAGACCGTAAACACTCTGCTCGTGAAGCTCCTTATCCAAAAACGTGCCGCCGTACCATTCCGTGTATTCTTCCTCGCTTTTTAAGCGGAAGTCCGCGCCAAGGTCAATAAACGCCTTGCCCTTTTGCATACACTTCGCGGCAAGCTCCTGAGAAAGACCGTGAGGGAGCGCGGCAAAGATTACATCGCTTTTTTCAACAACCGCGTCACTGTTTTCGCAAATCATATCGTTTAAGAATTTATATGAAGGGTATACGTCGCTTAACGCCTGACCTTCAAAGGAAACCGAACTGACAGCCGCGATTTCCGCCCCGGGATGGGCGTATAACAGGCGCACAAGCTCCGCGCCTGCGTAGCCTGTTGCCCCAACAATACCTGCTTTTATCATAATAACACCTTACTTTAGCTAATATTTATCATAAACCGTTTTGCCGGATTTTTATTAAAGCTTCTCCGCAATGCCGGCTACGCGCTGAGCCTGAGCTTTAACAAGCCCCGGCGCGGGACCGCCGAAAGCGGTGCGCTGAGAAACGCATTTTTCAAGCGAAATCGCGTTGTAAACATCTTCGTTAAACACATCGCAAACAGCCTTGTATTCTTCAATCGGAAGGCTTTCCAAATCGGTGCCGAGCTCAATGCACCGCGCGACAAGCTCGCCTGTCGCCTTGTAAGCGTCACGGAACGGAACGCCGTTTTTTGTCAGCCAGTCGGCGCAGTCTGTGGCGTTTATGAATCCGCCTGCCGCCGCCTTGCGCATATTTTGAGGAATAACGCGCATTGTGTCAAGCATTGGGGTGAACGCGGTCAGGCACATTTTTACGGTGTCAACCGCGTCAAACACAGCCTCTTTGTCCTCCTGCATATCCTTGTTGTATGCCAGCGCGATTCCCTTCATCACAGTCAAAAGAGTCATATTGTCGCCGAAAACCCTGCCGCTTTTGCCGCGGACAAGCTCGGCGATATCAGGGTTCTTTTTCTGAGGCATAATCGACGAGCCTGTTGAAAAAGCGTCGTCAAGCTCCACAAACTTAAATTCCCAGCTGCACCACATAATTATTTCTTCCGAAAAGCGGCTGAGATGAACCATAATAATCGAAAGCACGCTTGTGAATTCAATGCAGAAGTCACGGTCGGAAACGCCGTCGAGCGAGTTGTTTGTAATGCGTTCAAAGCCCAAAAGCTCCGCTGTGATTGTGCGGTCAATCGGGTAGGTTGTGCCTGCCAGAGCACAGGAGCCGAGCGGCATTTCGTCCATACGCTTCAGGCAGTCCTCCAAGCGCGAAACATCGCGGAGCAGCATTTCACCGTAAGCCAGCAGGTGGTGTCCGAAGGTAATCGGCTGCGCTCTTTGAAGGTGAGTGTAACCGGGCATAACGGTGTCGCTGTATTCTTCTGCCTTGCCCGCGATAACCTTGATTAAATCAACCACAAGCTTTTTGACGTTAACAACCTCTTTTTTAAGGTAGAGCTTTATGTCGAGCGCGACCTGATCGTTGCGGCTGCGCGAGGTGTGAAGCCTTTTGCCGTTGTCGCCGATTCTTTTTGTAAGCTCGCCCTCGATAAAGGTGTGAATGTCCTCCGCCTCGGGATCAATCTTTAGCTTGCCGCTTTCAATGTCGGCAAGGATTTTGTTCAGCCCCTGAATAATGTCCTTAACGCTTTCTTCGCTGATGATTCCGCATTTGCCGAGCATAGCAGCGTGGGCAATGCTGCCCTCAATGTCCTCGCGGAACATACGGCTGTCAAAAGATATTGAGCTGTTAAAGTCGTTTGTGGTTTTTGAAAGCTCCTTTTTGAAGCGTCCTTTCCAAAGCTGCATTTTTACCTCCGAAAACTATCCTTATAAAAACACTTTATGGGCAGGGATATTTTACTAATCCCTGCCCGAAAATTAAAGGTCGGCAAGGCGTCAGCCTTACCTTGATTTATTTGTACAACCTGACGAAAAATCTTGCTGCGCAATCCGCACACCTGAATTATGCGGTATTGCCTTAAGTATAATATTATTATTTAATAAGACCTTTTTTAGCCCTAACCTTAATGGGAAGACCGAACAGGTTAATGAAGCCCGCGCTGTCGTTCTGGTCGTAAACCTCGTCCTCGTCAAAGGTCGCGATTTCCTCGTCATAAAGTGAGTAGGGGCTTGTAACGCCTGCGTCAATAATGTTGCCCTTGTAGAGCTTAAGCTTTACGTCGCCGGTTACATACTCCTGAGTGCTGTCAACGAACGCCGACATAGCTTCGCGCAAAGGTGTGTACCATTTTCCGTCGTAAACCAAATCCGCAAAGGTGTTCGCGAGGTTCTGCTTGTAGTGCAAAGTGTCCTTGTCAAGGCAAATTTCCTCAAGCTTTGCGTGCGCCGCGTAAAGCACGGTGCCGCCGGGAGTTTCATAAACGCCGCGCGCTTTCATACCGACAAGACGGTTTTCAACGATGTCAGTGATGCCTACGCCGTTTCTTCCGCCGATTTCGTTGAGCTTTTCAATCATCTCAACCGGACCGGTTGTTTCGCCGTTGAGCTTTACGGGGATACCCTTTTCAAATGAAATTGTAACGTACTCGGGAGTGTCGGGAGCCTGCTCCGGAGATACGCCCATTTCAAGGAAGCCCTCCTTGTTGTATGTGGGTTCGTTTGCCGGATCCTCAAGGTCGAGTCCCTCGTGGCTGAGGTGCCAAAGGTTTTTGTCCTTGGAATAGTTTGTTTCTCTGTTTATTTTAAGAGGAATGTTCTTAGCCTCGGCATAAGCGATTTCTTCCTCACGGGACTTAAATTCCCATGTTCTCCAGGGAGCGATAATTTTCATATCGGGAGCGTAAGCCTTGATTGCAAGCTCGAAACGAACCTGGTCGTTGCCCTTGCCCGTGCAGCCGTGGCAAATTGCGTCGGCGCCTTCCGCCTTTGCGATTTCAACAATTCTCTTGGCGATAACGGGACGCGCGAAGCTTGTGCCCAAAAGGTATTTGCCTTCGTAAACAGCTCCTGCCTTAATGGTCGGGAATACATATTCTTCAACAAATTCTTTGTTTAAGTCCTCGATATAAAGCTTTGAAGCGCCTGTTGCAATCGCCTTTTCCTCAAGGCCGTCAAGCTCTGTGCCCTGACCGACGTTGCCGGAAACCGCGATAACCTCGCAGTTGTCATAGTTTTCCTTGAGCCAGGGAATGATGATTGATGTATCAAGACCGCCCGAATAAGCGAGCACTACTTTTTTAATTTTGTTATCTGCCATTGCTTTTTCCTCCGTAAATTTATGTTTCTATTACATTATACTCCTTGTTAAAAAAAAATCAAGTGTTTTTTGAATAAATATTCAATTTTTAGTCTTTGCACAAAATTAAAGCATTTTAATAAATAAAATAGCTTATTTAGCTGAAAAATAACTGAAAATTCACAGATAACCCAATTTTAATACCGCCGTCTCAACGGTACGAATAAGAAATAATATTCAATTCTCTTGGAAAAATATTCATTATCTTGAATATTTGCGCCTTAATATTGAATATTATGCAAAACTGTGTTATACTAAAAACATACAGACGCGTATATATTATATATGAAAAGCAGGAGGAAGTATTATGTCAGAATTTAAAGAAATCACCGCGCGCGAAATCAGCGAAAATCCGTTTAAGCTTATCGGCAGCGACTGGGCGCTGGTAACCGCAGGCAGCAGCCGGGGCTTCAATACAATGACTGTAAGCTGGGGCGGCGCCGGAATTATGTGGAACAAGCCCGTTGCGTTTACGTTTATCCGCCCTCAGCGCTATACCTTTGAATTCACCGAGAAAAATGATTATTTTACCATGAGCTTTTTTGACGAAAGCTTTCGCGGCGCGCTTAACCTTTGCGGCACAAAAAGCGGACGCGATGTGGACAAGGTTAAGGAGTCGGGGCTTACTCCGGCGTTTACCGAAGAAGGCGCGCCTTATTTTGAGGAAGCAAAGCTTGTGCTGGTCTGCAAAAAGCTGTATGCCCAGAACTTAAACGAAGAAAGCATTGTTGAACCCTCGGTAAAAAGCTTTTACAACGGCGACTATCACAAGATGTACGTAAGCGAAATTGTTAAGGTTTTCACAAAATCTTAAAAAACGTGTTGACAAAAGACAAAATATGTAGTATAATCTGTGTTGTCCTTTTAAAAAGGGCAACATAAATTAAGTTGGTGTTGATGACGCTGAGGGTCCACCTGTTCCCATACCGAACACAGAAGTTAAGCTCAGTGGTGCCGAAGATAGTGCTCCGGAGACGGGGTGTGAAAATAGGGAGATGCCAACATTATAAAGTGTCCACCCAGCAGGGTGGGCGTTTTTTTATATTATTATTTTACCGTAAACACGGAGGAAATTATGTTGGATTCGATAAAAAATACAGTGTCGGTGTGGGAAAGGCTTAAAACCTGCGGCAAGCCCGTTGTGCTCTACGGAATGGGCGACGGCGCCGACAAGGTGCTCGCGGCGTTTGAGAAATACGGTATTACGGCTTCTGCCGTAATGGCGAGCGACGGTTTTGTGCGCGGTCAGAGCTTTCACGGCTTCCGAGTAAAAAAACTCGGCGAAATTGAACGGGAATACGGCGATTTTGTTATTGCTCTGTGCTTCGCGAGTCAGCTTCCCGATGTTATGGCTCACATTAAGGAGGTCGCTCAAAAGCACACAACGCTTGTGCCGGGTGTTCCTGTTTTCGGCGGCGTTATGTTTGACGGCGAATTCATCAAAAAATACCGCGAAGGTATAAATTCGGCTTATTCGCTTTTTGAGGACGGCTTGTCCCGCCGTGTTTACGAAAACGTGCTCAGATTTTACTATACGGGCGAAATTGAACTGCTTGACGAAATAACAACCGGCAAGGACGAGGCGTTTAAAAATATTTTAAAGCTCGGTCAAAATGAGCTGTATGTGGATTTGGGCGCGTACAACGGAGACACTATCGACGAGTTTCTGCGTTACAGCGGCGGAAGCTACCGCAAAATTGTGGCTTTTGAGCCAAACGGCAAAAACTTTAAAAAGCTCAGCGAGCATTGCTTGGATATGAAAAATACCGAGCTGTGGCAGCTCGGCGCTTACAGTCACAACACGATACTCACCTTTAACAATAAAGCGGGGCGCAACAGCGCAATTGCGGATTCAGGCGTTCAAACACGTGTTGCCGCTGTTGACACCATACTTTGCGGCGCGGCGGCAACTTACATTAAAGCCGACGTTGAGGGCGCGGACTTTGAAACGCTTATCGGCGCAAAAAATACGCTGAAAAACTTTAAGCCTAAGCTAAATTTTTCAGCGTATCACAGGTTTGAGGATATTTTCAGGCTTCCGCTTTTAATAAAAAAGCTGAACCCCGAATATAAAATATATTTGCGCCATCATCCGTACATTCCGGCTTGGGACACCAACCTTTACTGCGTTTAAAATTCGTCGTCCTCAAGCAGTTTGTCGATATCCGACATATATTTATCATAGTCAAAATCATCTTCATTAACAGAAGGAGCCTTTTCGGCGGCGGGAGCGGTTTTTTCGCTTCCGCTTTCTTTTTGCAGCCTTTCGGCGCGTTCGCGTCTTGCGGTTTTAACCGAGCTTTCCCTGTTAATTCTGCGGCTTTCGCGTTCGTCGCGGCGTTTTGCTCTCAGCAAAACTTCCTCGGCTTTTTTCTGATCCTGCTTTTCTTTTTTGTGGCGCTCCTCGCCGAAAACAAGGTCGCCCAAAAACAGTCCGAAAACGCCTGCCACAAGGTACAGCGCAAGCAAAATTATCGAAAACAGACTGAATCCGCCGAGGTAAATAAACATCGTAAACAAAAAGGCTATCGGCGCTATAAGCGCGAACAGAAAATCAAGTCCGTTTTTCGCGCTGAAAAAAGCGGCGCAGCCTACGGCTGTCAGCAGGAAAATAAAGTAATAAAGCACGGGAGTAAAATTGCCTTTATCCGCCCCCATAAAGAACAGCGGAGTTATAAGATAAACCGCTAAAATAACCAGCGCGTAAGGCAGATATTTTTTTACAAGACTTTTCATTGATTACCTCCTGAATAGATGAAGCTTGTTATAATACATTTAAATGCTGTTATATTCACAGTATAAACCTATTATACTATAGTTTTTAAAAAAATCAAGTTTTACTCAGTCTGTTGTAAAAAACTGTTTTGCATTGGCGTTCGCGGCGAAAAACAGATTGACAATAAACGCAAAATAGACTAAAATAATAATGTATACGGGCTTTGCCCGAAAATAAAATTGTGAGGTGAAAAATTAATGGACGCAGACGGAAATTTAGGCGGAGTTCCCGGGCGAAGTAGAAATGAACGTCATAACAGCGTTCATTTTGTTTAAAGTATCACCCTGTAATTACCGCTTAACTGTAATTGCGCGGTAATATTTTAAATTTTACCCAAGAACACGTCTTTCCACGATGCATTATTAAGCCGGAGGAGGAGAGATGATGGTTCAGGTTAATGTAACCCTTACCGAAACAATTAAAGTGTTGCTGGACGAGAAAAAGTACAGCACGCTCAGGGATATTCTGGTTACCATGAAGCCGTACGACATTGCCGCGGTTTTTGAGGAGCTTCAGGATGAAAAAACCCCTATTTTATTCAGGATTCTGCCAAAGGAACTCGCGGCGGAAACCTTTGTGGAAATGGATGACGAAACACAGGAGTTTTTGATTCACGGCTTCAGCGACAGTGAGTTGAAGGAAGTCGTTGACGAGCTGTTTGTGGACGACGCGGTTGACCTTATTGAGGAAATGCCCGCCAACGTCGTCAAAAGAATTTTGCGCCAGGCCGACAAGGATATGCGCAGACAGATTAACGAGCTGCTAAAGTATCCCGAGGACAGCGCCGGTTCGATTATGACAACCGAGTTTATTATGCTTCGCCCCGATATGACCGCCGAAATGGCGATTAAGCGAATCAGGCGCACGGGCGTTGATAAGGAAACTATTTACACCTGTTATGTAAATGACGAAAATAACAAGCTTATAGGAATTACTACCGTAAAAGACCTGCTGCTTGCCGAGGATGACGCCAAGGTTGAGGAAATGATGGAGGAAAACGTGATTTCCGTGCACACCCTTGACGACCAGGAGCAGGTTGCCCAGATGTTTTCAAACTATAACTTCCTTGCTCTTCCCGTCGTTGACAAAGAACAGCGCCTTGTCGGTATTGTAACAATTGACGACGCTATCGACGTTATCCAGGAAGAGGCAACCGAGGATATCGAAAAAATGGCGGCGGTATTGCCTTCCGACAAGCCTTATATGCGCACGGGCGTATTCGGAATTTACCGCAAGCGCGCGCCGTGGCTGCTGATACTTATGCTGTCGGCAACCTTTACAAGCACAATTATCTCGTCGTTTGACGGAATTTTGGCTCAGATAATTATTCTGTCGTCGTTTATACCGATGATTACGGGCTCGGGCGGCAACGCCGGTTCTCAGGCGTCGGTTTCGGTTATACGCGCCTTGTCGCTGGGTGAAATCGAGTTTAAAAATATTTTGCAAGTGCTCTGGAAAGAAATCAGGGTTGCCGTGCTTTGCGGACTTACCCTTGCGGTCGCCAACTTTTTTAAGCTGTTGTTTTTCGATTTGCGCCACTACACCGGAACGGGAAGCCCTGTTGAAATAGCCCTTGTTGTTTCGGCAACACTGGTGGGTACTATTGTTATGGCAAAAATTGTCGGCGCGAGCTTGCCTATTTTGGCGAACAAAATCGGTTTTGACCCGGCGGTAATGGCAAATCCGCTTATATCTACGGTCTGCGACTCGCTGTCGCTTTTAATCTATTTTGCCGTAGCAAAGCTTTTATTGCCGATTTAATGAATTTTATGGGAAGAAGTGGGATGATGAGCAGCAGAAACAGCCGTAACCGCCGAAACAGCGGAAGGAACAGGAGCCGAAGCCGAAAGGGCTTTGGTTCCATGACAGGTTTTTTAACTGTTTCGGCTGTAATCATTGTGGTTCTTATTGTTATTGTAAATGTAGCTCCCATAGCGCCAAAGCCAAAGCCAAAGCCGGTTGAGGTTAAGGCTGAGGTGACTCAGCCGGTAACCGAGCCTGTGAGCTATCAAATTCAGGGAGTGCCGATTGTTTCGCAAAACGAGCTTAAAGCCGGCTGTGAAACCTATGCCTGCACAATGCTGTTAAAGAGCCTCGGCTTTGATACCGATGAGTTTGATTTTTCCGAAAATTACCTTATTTGCTCGCCGATAAGCTACGGCGAGGACGGAACGCGTTTCGGTCCCGATATGTACTCGGCGTTTGCCGGAACCGTGGAAAACGGCTACGGAATTTACTCGCCCGCAATGGCAAAGTCAATGAACAAGTTTTTTGAGGCGAAAAAGTCCAAGCTGAAGGCAACCTCGGTTGTCGGCGAAACCCTTGAAAGCCTTTGTCAAAAATACGTCAAAAACGGAACAGCGGTAATGGTTTGGGCTACAACATATATGCAGGAGCCGTATGAAAAGGCGTCGTGGGTTGTCGATTTTGTAGACGAAAACGCAAAAACCAAAAAGGGCGATACCTTCACATGGCTGCAAAACGAGCATTGTATGGTGCTCATAGGTTACGACCAAAAGGATTACCTGATGGCTGATTCTGTTGCCGGAAAGGTGTCCCACTTTGAAAAAAAGCTTGCCGAGCAAAGATTCAGGGAGCTCGGCTGGTCTATTTTCCGCAATACTGCGTTGTCGTCCTTGCAAGGCGCCAGCCTTGCCGCGTCCTTCGCCTTGTCTTGCGAAAAATATCCTCGCAAAATATAAGCCTACTTTCTATCAGGAATTAGTATAAAAAGTAAGCGCGGAGCTTTTAGGCATCCGCGCTTTTGTGTGTCTGTGACTTTTCGGCTTGTATAAAACAACCTGCCGGTTTCTTTTGCGCCTTGCCGCTGCGGCACAGGCTTTGCGCCTTCTGCGCCTGCGGTACTTTTTTCTTCCGATTCCGAATACAATGTTCGCTGCCGATTCGTAAACCGCGTAAATAATGAAAATAAAAATACTGAAATTAATCATTCTGCCTTCCTCCGAAACATTTAAATTTTGCTTTTAATTTACCTTATGCTTCCATTATAAATTGATTGGTGTCCGATAAAACGGACAATGCTCGAACTAATCGAAAATATTTTCGAAAAATCAAACGCTGAACGATAATCATTAAATAACATATTGAAGAATTGCCAAAAAAGTCTTTTAATCTTTGGATAATTCCTACAAACAGCTCTATTGACAAACAATTGTTCAAAGTAATATAATAATATATTGACGATAATGTAAAATAATGCCCGTTCGTTCGGCGTTTATCTATTTTTGCCGCGGAATTCAGCGCGGCTTACATACGGAGGCAAACAGTGAAATTAGGACTTGACATCGGCTCAACAACAATAAAATGCGTTGTGCTTGACGACGAAAACAAGCTGATTTACAGTACATATGAACGTCATCTGTCGCAGATTACGGATAAAATTTCCGAAATTCTCGCGAGAGTGCGAACACAAATTGACGGAGTTGAAAACGCTGCGGTAGCGCTGTCGGGTTCGGCAGGTATGGGCGTCGCGCAGGATTGCGGAATCGACTTTGTTCAGGAGGTTTACGCTACCAGAGTTGCCGCTAATACGTTTATTCCCGGCACCGATGTGATAATTGAACTGGGCGGAGAGGACGCGAAAATCCTGTTCCTTTCCGGCGGTCTTGAGGTGCGTATGAACGGTACCTGCGCGGGCGGCACAGGCGCGTTTATTGACCAGATGGCTACGCTTTTAAATGTTGAGCTTGAAGACCTTGACGAGCTTGCCAAGCAGTTTGAAAAAACCTATACAATCGCTTCGCGCTGCGGAGTGTTCGCGAAAACCGACATCCAACCGCTGTTAAACCAGGGCGCGAGAAAGGCAGACATTGCCGAAAGCATATTTAACGCTGTGGTAAGCCAGACTGTTGCCGGACTTGCCCAGGGGCGCGAAATTGAAGGACAGGTTGTGTATCTCGGAGGACCGCTTACATTTATGAGCGAGCTCAGAAACTGCTTTGACCGCACGCTCGGAACAAAGGGAATATGCCCCGAAAATTCACTGTATTACGTTGCCTGCGGCGCGGCTCTCTGCGCCGAAAACACAATTAATTTTGACGAAATTATTGAAAAAGTGAAGAATTACCGCGGTTCGGGTAACTTCGCGTTTAATCCGCCTCTGTTTGAAAATGAGGAGGAGTACGAAAAATTTAAAGCGCGCCACGCCAAAGCCGACGTAAAGCAAAAGGAGCTTAAAGGCTATAAAGGCAAGGCTTACATCGGTATGGATGCCGGCTCCACTACCGTAAAGGGAGTTGTGCTCAATTCGGACGGCGAGCTTCTGTATTCAAAATATCTGCCCTCAAAGGGAAACCCTGTTGAAATCATCAAAGCGTTTCTTGAGGAAGTTTACGCTGTCAATCCGTCCCTCAATGTTGTTTCGTCCGCGGTTACCGGTTACGGCGAGGACATTATTAAAAACGCTTTCAACGTTGATTACGGAATTGTTGAAACAATCGCTCATTTTACCGCCGCAAAGTATTTTATGCCTGACGTTGAGTTTATTATCGACATCGGCGGTCAGGATATTAAGTGCTTTAAAATTCACAACGGCGCAATCGACAATATCTTTCTTAACGAGGCTTGTTCGTCAGGCTGCGGAAGCTTTTTGCAGACCTTCGCCAATGCTCTCGGTTATGAAATCGAAGAATTCTCAAAGCTCGGTTTGTTTGCCAAGCGTCCGGTTGACCTTGGCTCGCGCTGCACTGTTTTTATGAACTCCAGCGTTAAGCAGGCTCAAAAGGACGGCGCTACAATCGAGGATATATCCGCAGGACTTTCGCTAAGCGTTGTTAAAAACGCGCTCTACAAGGTTATTCGCGCGTCAAGCCCGGACGAGCTCGGCAAGCGGATTGTTGTTCAGGGAGGAACCTTTCTTAACGATGCGGTGCTGCGTTCATTTGAGCAGGAGATGGGCGTCGAGGTTGTACGCCCTAATATCGCCGGACTTATGGGCGCCTACGGAGCGGCGCTTTACTCGATGAAAAAATCAAAGGGCAATGGCAAAAGCAGCATATCGGGTATTGACGACCTGAAAAACTTTGTTCACGAAATTAAGGTTACAAACTGCGGAATGTGTTCAAATAACTGCCGCCTTACAATAAACTCGTTCGGCGGAGGAAGGCGTTTTATCGCCGGAAACCGCTGTGAACGCCCGGTAACCAGAAAAGCTCCCGTTTCGGGAATGAATATGTATGAATACAAGCTTTCGCTGCTTAATGAGTATAAACCCGTTGAGGGACTTCGCGGTAAGCTGGGAATCCCGATGGGACTCAATATGTTTGAGCTTTATCCGTTCTGGTACCGTTTCTTTACCGAGCTGAAGTTTGAGGTTTTCAAATCTCCGTTCTCAAGCCGCAAGCTTTATCAGCGCGGACAACAGACAATCCCCAGCGACACAATCTGCTTCCCTGCCAAGCTTATGCACGGCCATATACAAACATTAATAGACGAGGGAGCAAAAACCATATTTTACCCCTGTCTTACATATAATTTTGACGAGCACCTCGGCGACAACCACTACAACTGTCCTGTTGTAGCGTACTATCCCGAGGTTATCCAAAACAATATGAAGGACATTAAAAAGGTGCACTTTATCAAGGAATACTTTGGTATTCACCGGCCGAAGGATTTTCCGAAGAAGGCTTATGAGCGCCTTTCGTTCTACTTCCCCGACCTCACCTTAAACGAGGTAAGAATCGCCGCCAAAAAGGCGTATGAGGAGCAGGACAAATACAGGCAAAAAGTTCAGGTAAAGGGCGATGAAATTATTGCCAAGGCTGAAAAAGAGGGCAAAAAAATCATTGTTCTCGCCGGACGTCCCTATCACGTTGACCCTGAAATCAACCATGGAATCGACAAGCTAATCTCGAGCTTTAACGTAGCGATTGTAAGCGAGGACGTGGTTTCCTCAAAGGTTGAGCGCTTCCAAACTCACGTGCTCAACCAGTGGACTTACCATTCGCGTCTGTACGCGGCGGCAAAATATGTTACCGCGCGCAAGGATATGGAGCTTGTTCAGCTTGTGTCCTTCGGCTGCGGCGTTGACGCTATTACAACAGACGAGGTTCGCGAAATTCTCGAATCCAATAATAAAATATATACCCAGATAAAAATAGATGAAATCACAAACCTCGGCGCGGTTAAGATTCGCAT
Organism: uncultured Eubacteriales bacterium; assembly: GCA_900318495.1. GTDB lineage: Bacteria > Bacillota > Clostridia > Oscillospirales > Acutalibacteraceae > Ruminococcoides. The sequence continues at coordinate 14,043 of ONLA01000028.1, read as the reverse complement.
AAGAAGTCTGCTTGCCGCAATTGACAACGATTAACCGGGGGCTTGAAAGGAAATTCTCAATGGCGGAACTAAAATACGACAAAAAATCCGACCGTCTGATATTTACAAAGCAGATGAAAAGGGAGTATACAATCTTAATGCCGAATATGTCGCCTATTCATTTCAGAATTTTAAAAAATGTGTTTGTGCACTACGGCTACAAGGCAGACCTGCTTGAAACAACCGGTCCCGAAATCGCTCAAACAGGCTTGAAGTATGTTCACAACGACACCTGCTATCCGGCGCTTTTGGTAATCGGACAGTTTATTCACGCGCTCCAAAGCGGAAAATACGACGTACACAAGGTTGCGCTTATGATTACCCAGACCGGCGGAGGCTGCCGCGCGTCGAACTACATTTTTCTTCTGAGAAAGGCGCTTAAAAAGGCCGGCTTTGAGTTTGTTCCGGTAATCTCGCTTTCCTTCGGAATGGAGAAAAACCCGGGCTTTTCGCTGACAATTCCGCTTATCCGCCGCTTTGTCGGAGGCCTTGTTTACGGCGACCAGCTTATGCTGCTGTCGAACCAGACAAAGCCTTACGAGGTTAACAAGGGCGAAACAATGCGGCTTGTTGACACATGGAGCGAAAGAATTTCCAATATGCTTATCGAGGGCAGAGGTTACACGCTTGAGGAGGTTGATGAAAACCTTCACAAGCTTACCAAGGATTTTTCTAAAATCGAGCTAAACAAGGTTCCAAAGGTAAAGGTGGGCATTGTAGGCGAAATTTACGTAAAATATTCTAAAATGGCTAACAACGGTCTTGAAGAATTCCTCGCCGAGCAGGATTGCGAGGTTTGCGTGCCCGGAATTATGGGCTTTGCCTCTTTTAAGGTTGACAACCGTATCGAAGACTATAAAATGTTCGGCGGCAACCGTATTAAATACGAGGTATGCAAGCGGCTGCTCGATTACCTGACCAAGCTTGAGACATTAATGGTTGAAGCGGCGGAAAGGTTTAATTTTGTTCCTCCGCATAAATACGCCCACACCAAAGAGCTTGTAAAGGGAGTAATCGGCTACGGCAGCAAAATGGGCGAAGGCTGGCTGCTGACCGCCGAAATGCTTGAGCTTGCCGAAACCGGCTATGAAAACATTGTTTGCACACAGCCGTTCGGATGCCTGCCCAATCATATTAACGGCAAGGGCGCTATCCGTAAAATCAAGGAGGTTAAGCCCAACGCCAATATCGTGACAATCGACTACGACCCCGGCGCTCCCAAGGTTAACCAGGAAAACCGCATTAAGCTTATGCTTGCGGTGGCAAAGGAGGAGCTTAACAAAAAGCTCAGCGAAGAAAGCTCAGACGGCAAAGAGTAATAGGAAAAGAAATCAAAATGTATTTCAGCACAGGCAAAGACCTGTGCTGTTTTTTGCCGCACTGTGGGCAATGTGTACAAATTTGTTTATAATATACCATTGTTTTGCTAATTGAATAACAAATGCTAAAATGCTATAATTAAAATTAGAATAAACAAGGAAGGTGAAATATATGAGTATAAAAAAATTATCGCGCAAAATCGCTTCCGCTGTACTCAGCGCCGCGATTGCGGCAGGAATAATGATGTCCGCGCCGGCGGCATCCGCCGCACAGGTAACTCCTTCGGGCTACATAACCGTACATCAGGAATTTGTTGCCGCCAATTCCGAAGCTATTGAAGCTTTGGCTCAGGGGATGAGAAACCGACAAACCGAAATCAATATAAACAGGTATCATATTCCCGCGTCTGACGCAAGGCTTCTGTTTGAAGCGGTAACCAATATCTATCCGGAATTGTTTTATGTAGAACAGGGCTTCAGCTATTATACAACAACATACAACGGCGTAAAATGTATTTATTCTATTGTACTTGATTACACATACACAGCCGCGGAAGTCAGCACGATGATGGAGGAGTTTGATGAAAAATCGGACTATTACCTTTCCAAAATCGAGCCCGGTATGAGTGATTTTGAAAAAGCTTTGATTTTGCATGACGAGCTGATTTTAAACAGCTCTTACCTGCTTGAAGGCTCAACCTATTCTCTTATGGTGGACGGAACGGGAAAATGCGAGGACTATTCAAAGGCATACGCGTTTCTGTTGGCTCAGGCAGGTGTTAAATGTGAGCTGATTCTTTCGCCAAAGGAAGATGAAAATGACACGGACGGTATGTCACACCAGTGGGTGAAGGTGTGCATTGACGGTACGTATTATCACGTTGACCCCACGTGGGACGATCCCACTGTAGAGGACGCCTATTATTATCAATATAATTCCGGCGAAACCCGACCCAATACTCACAGCGGTCTTGTTTACCACACCTTCTTCCTCGTGAGCGATTCCCTTATAGGCTCAACGGCGCTCGGTACGCCTCACACCGGCTACACATCATTTTACCCTTCACCTACAACCTACGACAACGCAATGTTCAGAAACGTTAAGTCGAAGTTCTGTTATGTTGACGGAAGCCTTTATGCTTTTAAGTACAACGACAACGATTACTCAAGCAGTCTTGTCCGTTACAACTACGCAAACGATGCAGCCGAAACGGTAAAGAGCTTCAACTATTATTGGAGCGCGCCGGGCGGCGGCTTCTGGACCGGATGCTTTTCGGGACTGGAATATCTTGACGGCAAGTTTTATTTTAACTCGCCCGTCACCGTAAATACATACGATATGGCAAGCGACACGGTTTCGATATTTGCGGAAAATCTGTCGGACAAGCAAATATACGGTATCAATATAATAAACCGCGACTTGTACGCCTATACTGCCTCAACGCCCAACGAGCTTCTTGACAGCGTTTATGCGGGTCATATTGACGAGCCTTTGCCGCCGCTTGAAGCAGGCGATGCCGACGGCAACGGCAGAGTGGATATCCGCGACACTACTATGATTCAGCGGTATACGGCGTTTATTGTTCAGTTTGATTCAAGGCAGCTTGCCGCGGCGGACGTTAACGGCGACGGCACGGTGAATGTCGCCGACGCAACCGCCATTCAAAAACAAATAGCAAAGGTTAACACGGCAATTTAACGCTGTATTATTCCATGGGTTGTTCGTTCGAGCAGCCCTTTTGCTTTGCCGTGCTCAGCGCCTGCCTGCGACGCAGGTATTTTTCGCGCGTAGCGAGTCCGCCTCTCATGTGCCGCTCGCTTTTGTTCGTATCAAGCACCCGCCGCACGCTTTTATACAGCGGAGGATTGGAAGTTCTCAGCCTTTGACTTACGTCCTTGTGCACGGTGCTTTTGCTTATTCCGAACTTCTGCGCCGCAGCTCTGACCGTAGCGTTCCGCTCAATTATGTACCGCGCAAGAATTGCCGCGCGTTCTTCTGTCGATTCGTTCAATCTAAAGCCTCCCTGTGTTTTTGACGCGAAAAAACTTTGGTAAAATATATGTGTTATTAATTCCTGTTATTCATTGCCGCGTTATAAACAACTGTGCGATTTTTTAGATTGACTTTTACAATCGGCTGTATTATAATTATTTCGGTTTAATATGCGAAGGTTTGGGAATTAAAACTGTTAATAGCTGCAGACTAATAACGGTATGAGTAAATACAGAGGAAATATATGAGAAATTTTAATTTGCGCAAGGTTGTATTAATGCTTGCCGATATATTTATTATTATAACGAGCGGACTGGCGCTCAACTACGCTCTCGCCGTAACCAAGGTTATCGGAGCCGAGGCAAACGGAACATTATTTTATTATATGGTAATCAATCTGCTCAGCTGTTCGCTGATGCTTTTTGCTTTCGGCGCGTATTCGCGGCTGTGGCGGTATTTTGACATAAAAGACTATATTGTCTGCGCGTTCGCAATGGCTGTCGGGTTTGTGATAGGCTTTGCGGTTCTCACCATGATGGATATGTCGCCGAGGAAAATATTTGTACTTTTGTATTTCGTTGTAGCCACCACCGGGGTGCTGCTTTTCAGGTTTATCTTCAAAAGGACGTTTTTGGAGCTTGTTGACAGCGGACGCGACGAAAATTCCGAACGCACCCTTATTGTAGGCGCCGGACACGCCGGCAGAATGATACTTACCGAAATCAAAAACGCCAGGTCGGATGTAAATAACCCGTCGCATAAGATTTTACCTGTCTGTCTTGTTGACGATGACACCACAAAGCTTCACACAAAAGTCAGCGGCGTTGAGGTTGTGGGAACCTGTCCCGAAATTCCTGTAATTTGCTCAAAATATAACATCGCCAATATAATTGTGGCTATTCCTTCCTGTGAGGAGGACGAAAAACGCAAGATTCTGGACTATTGTTCCGCCACCGAGTGCAAAATCAAGGTTATTCCTTACCTCAGCGAAATTTTGTTCAACGATCAGCAGCCGCTCATTTCACAGGCTAAGGAGATAAAAATTGAAGATTTGCTCGGCAGAAAGCCGATTGAATTCAACCGCGAAAAGATAAGCAAATTTATAAACGGAAAAATATGTATGGTTACGGGCGGCGGCGGCTCGATAGGCAGCGAGCTTGTACGTCAGATTGTAAAATACAGTCCCAAGCAGGTTATTATAGTTGATATCTACGAAAACAACGCCTATGACATTCAGCAGGAGCTTTTGCTTGAATACGGCTCGGCAATTAACCTCGTTACATTAATTTCTTCTGTGCGCGATTACGATAAAATGGAGGTTATATTTAATAAATACAAACCGCAGGTTGTATTCCACGCTGCCGCTCACAAGCACGTTCCGCTAATGGAGACCGTGCCGGAGGAAGCGGTAAAGAATAATATTTTCGGAACCTACAACGTTGCCGACCTTTCCGAAAAATACAAGGTTGACAAGTTCGTAATGATTTCCACCGACAAGGCGGTAAATCCAACTAACGTAATGGGCGCAACCAAGCGCGCCTGCGAAATGATAATCCAGTACAAGAGCCAGAACAGCAGACATACCGAGTTTGTTACAACAAGATTCGGCAATGTGCTCGGTTCAAACGGCTCGGTAATTCCGCTGTTCCGCCGCCAGATAGAAAGCGGTTCCGCGGTAACGGTTACGCACCCCGACATTATCCGCTACTTTATGACAATACCCGAAGCGGTTTCGCTGGTGCTCGAAGCGGGCGCAATGGCAAAGGGCGGCGAAATATTTGTGCTCGATATGGGCGCTCCGGTAAAAATTACAACCCTCGCCGAAAATCTTATAAGAATGTACGGAAAGGTTCCCTATAAGGATGTTCCTATCGTTTTCACGGGACTCCGCCCCGGAGAAAAGCTTTTTGAGGAGCTTTTGATGGATGAGGAAGGCTTAAAGTCAACCGAAAACAAAAAAATCTTTATCGGAAACCAAATTGATATTGATGAAAAGGTATTGATTTCAAAGCTTGCCGAGCTTAAAAAATCCGCCCGGGAAAATGACAGCGAAAAAACGGTTGAACACCTTGCGGAGCTGGTTCCCACCTTCAATCATCAAAGCAACTGTTGATATCAATAATAAGCAAAAAAAGCAGCCTTAAGCGGGTTGCTTTTTTGTTTTTCGACAAATTTAATAAAAGTTAAAATTTTGTAATTAAATTACTTGTTTTTGCCGGCGGTTTAAGGTATAATTAAAAATGTATGTAACTATATTGCGCCAATATCAGTTTGGGGGAATGGAAATGTATAAAAAAGTGTTAAAAAGACTTGCCGCTGTTACACTTTGTGTTTTGCTGGGTATTTCTGCGGCAATACCTGCGTTTGCCGCAAAAGGAAACACCTACACCATCGAAGAAATCGACGGAATGCAGTTAACCGTTGATTCCGAGATGATGGCGGTAACGCGCGGTACGGACAGCTCGGACGGATTTTTCGGCTTGAAGAACAACGGCTATACCGATGTTATGAAAAAGATGGAGGACGGAAATATCTATCTTTTGGCAACCGACAGTATGCAAAGCATAACCGTTTCGGTTTCTATGTTTGAAAACGACGATACCAAGAGGATTGACAACTACAACCGCCTTACCGAATCGGAGTTAAGCGATATTGTCGTAAGCTACAAGGAAAACTCCAACGGAACCACCTACAGCGAGAGCACGGTTGACGAGGTTGTCGAGGACATTGTGTGGATAGATTTTGAGTTCCGCGCGACTGTTGACAACGCTGTGTACAAGCAGTACCAGGCAAATACTGTTGTTAACGGCAAAAATGTAAGCGTTACAATTCAAAGAAACGGCGCCGACGCTATCGGAAGCGATTACGATGTTTTAAAGGCAATTGTTTCGTCCGTAAGGTTTACAAAAACAGGTCTGCCGAGGAATTTTATGCTCTACATAATCATTGGCGGAGCCGTACTTGCTATAATTTTGTTTATTATTATTCTGATTGCCGCAAAACGCGCACGCCGCCGCAGACAAAAAACCAGAAATGATAAAATTATAGAAGAGCTTGCAAGCAAATACAGCACCGGAAGGTCAAACAGCCGTCACGAAAACACCGAAAGCTCCGCAAAGGCGGAAACCAAAACAGACGCCGGCGATGATTTTTACGCCGGAACAGGCGGCGAAGCTCAGACGGAGGACAACATCGCAAGGACGAGGCACTTTGATATGAACAAGTCTCGCGGAGTAAGCGGCAGCCGTGCAGTGACGCGTGAAAGCTATTATGACGATGATGACGATGATTATTCGCGTCCCGTAAAATCATATACCGACGCCGAAATCGCAAGACTTCTCGGCGACGAAGCGGAGGACGACGAAAATTTTATTGAGGCACTTTCCGAGACAGAGGCTGACTCCGCGGCTTACCCGGAGGAGGAAAGTGTTTATTCCAGCCCCGATACCGCAACCGTTCCCGAAGAAATAAGCAGGGATAACACGGAAGCGCTGATTGAACAGGATCTCGCCGAATTTGAGGCGGAAAAGCCGCTGAAAAGCGTAAGAGAGGTTTTTGATTTTTCCCGGTTTTTACAGAACGCCAGAAAAAAGGCGGACGAGGAATATCAAGCCGTACAGCCGGTTGCCGAAACCAAGGCTGAGCCCGGAGAAGAGCTTTCCGCAAATCAGGATGAAGAATCTCAGGATGAAAGCGAAGCCGAAGAAACCGCAAAAGAACCTCAGCCCGAAAACAAAACCGGAGAAGCCGGGCAGCAGGTTCGGGCGATTGCGGAAGCAAGCCTGCCCGATGCGGCTGAAAACGCTTCGGAGGAGGTTGAGCAAGCGCCCGTAACGCCGGATAAAGAATCCGGCGCGCCTGATTCGCGGGGCGAAAACGCCACTGACGCAGAGCCGGAAGAAGCTGCCGAAGAACAAAAAGCCGAAGCGGACAGCAACATCTTTTCGGATAAAGAGCTCACCAAAGAGGAAGCGGAACAGCAGGAGCTTGACGACTACAATAACGACGAGGTGCTTGTCCGCGAGGAAGCGAAGCGCAACAAGTTCAGCAGCAGCAACGACTTTTTCGATGAGGCACCCAAAAAGGTAATCGGCGTAATAAGCCGTGAGGAAATAGAGGACGCCGAGGAATTTGACGTTATCGACGAGGTTGAGCAAAGGGTTACCGAGGTTGAAAAGGAACCCGAACGCAAAGAGATAAAAAAGAAAAGCCTTTTTAAAAAAATCGCTATGGGCTTTAAAGGCTTCGGAATCCACTGCGGCTACTTCGCGAAAAACATAAAAAATGAAGTAAAACGAAGCAGAGCAAAAAAGAAACGCAAAAAGGCGGAAAAAGAGCGCCGTGAGCGTGCGCGGCAGCGCGCCAAGCGTCAAACGGTTCAGCGCCAAAACGGCGGACTTGTGCAGGTAAAGGCGCGCGGACAGCGCAAGCCTGTCCGTAACACCGGAGGTAAACAATGAAAGATATTTTAATAAAAAACGCGCAGGTTATTTCGCCTGCGGACAACATCAACGATAAATGCGACATATTAATCCGGGACGGCAAAATTTCCGCTGTAGGAACGGGACTTGCCGGCGCGGAGGAAGCCGAAGTGATTGACGCAGGCGGACTTTACGCGGTTCCCGGCTTGGTTGATATGCACGTTCATCTTCGCGACCCCGGTCAAACCGCGAAGGAGGATATAATCAGCGGATGTAAGGCGGCGGCGGCAGGCGGAGTTACTTCTTTGCTCGCTATGCCGAACACAATCCCGGCCGTTGACAGCGCCGAAACCGTAAAGTACATTCTCGGCAAGGCAAAGGAAGCCGACTCGAAGGTTTATGTTGCCGCAAGCATCACAAAGGGACTTAAAAGTCAGGAACCGACCGACCTTGAAGAGCTCAGGGCGGCAGGCGCGGCAGGACTTTCGGACGACGGCAGACCTGTTGAGAACACAAGATTTTTAAGCGAAGCGATGAAAAAAGCGCCAAAGCTCGGTATGACAGTTGTCGCTCACTGCGAGGACTTGTTTCTCGCCGACGGCGGTAAAATCAACGAGGGCGAGGTCAGCAAGGCGCTCGGCGTAAAGGGGATTCCCGCTTCTGCCGAGGACTGCGGAACCGCAAGGGAAATCGCCCTTGCCGCGGCTGAAAATGTTCCCGTACACATCTGTCACGTAAGCACAAAAACCAGCGTAGCCCTTGTGCGCGACGCAAAAAAACGCGGCGTAAGGGTAACGGCGGAAACCGCTCCGCACTATTTTTCGTTAACCGAGCAGGAGCTTTTAAAGCGCGATGCCGACTACAGAATGAATCCTCCTCTGAGAACCGCGGAGGACGTCAAGGCTGTAATCGAGGGCTTGCGGGACGGCACGCTTGACGCTATCGCTACCGACCACGCGCCTCACACACCCGAAGAAAAGGCGGACTTTCTGTCCGCTCCCAACGGCTCAATCGGTATGGAAACATCGTTTGCGGTTGCCAACACTTATCTTGTAAAAACAGGGCTTTTAAGCTTTGAGGAGCTTATAAGAAAAATGAGCGTTAATCCGTCAAAAATTCTCGGAATAAACGCCGGAACACTCGGCGCGGGTTCTCCGGCGGACATCGCGCTTATAGCTCCGGACGAACAGTGGACGGTGGACGTAAACAAGCTTCACGGCAAAAGCAAAAACACGCCGTTTAAGGGCAAAACCCTGACGGGAAAGGTAAAAATGACCTTGCTCGACGGTAAGGTTGTATATAAAGATAATTAAATGATTAGATAATTAAATGATTCAAGGGAGGCTCCTGAGGTCTCCCTAAGCTATGTATATTTGGGTATAATTGTATAAAAGGAGTGAAGTGCAATGGCACAAAAAGGTAACCTTCTGTCAGTCAGACAGGACATACGCGTGGTTGACGCCACAATTCGCGACGGAGGACTTTGCAACGACTTCCGTTTTGACGATCAGTTTGTTCAGGATTTGTACAAAGCAAATCTTAAGGCAGGCGTTGACTATATGGAATTCGGCTACAAGGCGTCAAAGGAAATTTTTGACGAGGACGACTTCGGAAAGTGGAAGTTTTGCAACGATGACGACATCCGCCAAATTGTCGGCGATAACGATACAAAAATGAAAATCGCGGTAATGGCGGACGTAGGCAGAACAGATTTTGAAACCGATATTATCCCGAAGTCCGAAAGCCCGATTGACCTTATAAGAATCGCGACCTACATCAACACAATTCCTGCCGCAGTTGAAATGATTGAATACTGCGCCAAGATGGGCTACGAAACAACAATTAACATTATGGCAATTTCAAAGGCGAGAACCGAGGACCTTGACACAGCGCTGAACATTCTCGGTCAAACTCCCGTTTCCTGCTTCTATATTGTTGACAGCTACGGCTCGCTTTATCCCGAGGAGGCTCGCCGCTTTGCGGAAATGTACGGCGAAATCGCCGAAAAATACGGCAAGTCAACGGGTATCCACGCCCATAACAACCAGCAGCTCGCGTTTGCCAACACAATCGACGCAATGGCTTACGGCGCAAGCTACCTTGACGCTACGGTTGACGGAATGGGACGCGGCGCGGGCAACTGCTCGCTTGAGCTTTTGCTCGGCTTTTTGAAAAACCCGAAATATAAGGTGAATCCCATAATCCGCTTTATTCAAAACCATATGAATCAGCTGCGCGAGCAGGGCGTTAAATGGGGTTACGATATTCCTTATATGCTCACCGGACAGTACAACACACATCCGCGTCCGGCAATTCAGTTTGTTAACGAGGACAGAAAGGACTACTACAAGTTCGCTAACGACCTCTATGATATAATCAATTCATAATATGACTCACTCGATGAACCTCAGCCCCGAACCGTTCAGGCTTATTGCGGACGGCATAAAGACCATTGAGCTAAGGCTTAATGATGAAAAGCGTCAGCTTTTGAGCGAGGGCGACACAATTGTGTTTACCAATACTCAAAACGGACAAAAGCTTAACGCGCTTGTAATAAAGCTTACGCGTTTTCCGTCATTTGCGGAGCTTTACCGTGAGCTTCCGCTTGAAAAATGCGGTTACACGGCGCAAAATATCGCTTCGGCGTCGCCCGGGGATATGGACGAATACTACACAAAGGAACGTCAGGCACAATACGGAGTGCTCGGCATTGAGATAAAGGTAATTAATACGGAGGAAGAATAATGGCATTTGACAGATTAATTGAAGGCATTGTAAAAATGCAAAACCCGACCGTAGCAGGTCTTGACCCCAAGCTCGACTATGTTCCGGCTTCAATCAGGGACGCTTGCTTTGAAAAGTACGGAAAAACTCTTGAAGGCGCGGCAGCGGCGCTGTTTGAGTTCAATAAAGCGATAATTGATAAAATTTACGATATTGTTCCGGCAATCAAGCCACAGGCGGCATATTATGAAATGTACGGCTGGCAGGGCGTAAAGGCGCTTTGCGACACAATAGCTTACGCAAAATCAAAGGGTATGTTTGTAATAACAGACGGCAAGCGCAACGACATCGGCACAACAATGGAGGCGTACGCCACAGCCCACCTCGGCACAACCGTTGTTGCCGGCGAGGAAATCGACGCTTTCGGAGCCGACGCGCTCACCGTTAACGGCTACCTCGGCACCGACGGAATCAAGCCGCTTGCGGAAATCTGCGCCGAAAATGACAAGGGCATATTTGTGCTTGTAAAAACCTCAAACCCAAGCTCGGGCGAGCTTCAGGATATGAAGCTTGAAAACGGAAACACCGTTTACGCTCAAATGGGCGAGATGTGCGAAAGCTGGGGCGAAAGCCTTCCCGGCAAATACGGCTACTCGGGAGTCGGCGCTGTTGTAGGCGCGACCTATCCCGAACAGCTTGCCGAAATGAGAGCAAAGGCAAAACACACCTTCTTCCTTGTTCCGGGTTACGGAGCGCAGGGCGGCGGCGCGCAGGACGCCAAAAACGCTTTTGACATCCGCGGACTCGGCGCTGTAATCAATTCGAGCCGCGGAATAATGTGCGCGTGGAAAAAGCAGGGACTTACCGAGGACGATTTTGCCGCAGCGGCAAGAGCCGAAGCGCTGAGAATGAAAGAGGATATTATTTCAACAATTGGTGAAATTACATTATAAATTGCGGATACAATCCGCGTTTGTGCGGTATATTGTTAAAGTTTTAACTAAATATTCACCATATTATTGACAATGCTTTTTAAAGAGCGTATAATCTTAAAGGTAAAAAAGGGGTAATGCGGAATGTCCGCGGTTAGCCCAAACTAATAAAAGGGAGTTTTTAAGACATGGCAAGAGTTTATAATTTTTCCGCAGGTCCGTCAATGCTGCCCGAGCCTGTACTGAAAAAAGCAGCGGCAGAGATGCTCGACTATGAGGGTACAGGTCAGAGCGTAATGGAAATGTCGCACCGCAGCAAGGCATATGACAAGATTATCAAGGATGCCGAAGCGCTTCTCAGAGAAGTAATGAACATTCCCGATAATTACAAGGTTCTTTTCCTTCAGGGCGGCGGCTCAACACAGTTCGCAATGGTTGCTCTTAACCTTATGAACAAAAACAACAAGGCTGACTATATCGTAACAGGTCAGTGGGCAAAGAAGGCTCTTCAGGAAGCCCAGCGCTACGGCGACGCTGTTGCTGTTGCTTCTTCGGCAGACAAAACCTTCACCTATATTCCCAAGACAGACAAGTCAATGTTCCGCGAGGACGCAGACTATGTATACATCTGCCTTAACAACACAATTTACGGCACGGTTTATCACGAGCTTCCCGACACAGGCGACATTCCGCTTGTTGCCGATATTTCATCATGCATCGTTTCCGAGCCTCTTGATGTTTCAAAGTTCGGTCTGCTTTTTGCGGGCGCTCAGAAGAATATGTCCGGCGCGGGCGTTACAATCGTTATTGTTCGCGAGGACTTAATCGGTAACGCTATGGACATCACTCCTACAATGCTCAACTACAAGACTCATGCCGACGCCAACTCGCTTTACAACACTCCGCCCTGCTACGCAATCTATGTCGCGAAGCTTGTTCTCGAGTGGATTAAGAACGAAGTAGGCGGTCTTGACAAGATGAAGGAGCTCAACGAAAAGAAGGCTAAGCTTCTTTATGATTTCCTCGACAGCTCCGAGCTTTTCAAGGGCACGGTTGTTCCCGAGGACCGTTCGCTTATGAACGTTCCGTTTGTAACAGGCGACGCCGACCTTGACGCAAAGTTTGTTAAGGAAAGCACCGAAGCAGGTCTTGTTAATCTCAAGGGTCACCGCACAGTAGGCGGTATGAGAGCTTCAATTTACAACGCTATGCCTTATGAGGGCGTTGTTGCTCTTGTTGACTTTATGAAGAAGTTCGAGGCTGAAAACAAGTAATTTAATAAAAAGGTGATTATAATGTATAATGTACTTACTTTAAATAAAATTGCCGCCGTTGGCACAAGCCGTCTCGGCGAAAATTATACCTGCGGCGACGATGTTCAGAATCCCGACGCAATCCTTGTCCGTTCCGCCGCAATGCACGATATGGAGTTCGGCGAAAACCTTCTTGCAATCGCAAGAGCAGGCGCCGGCACCAACAACATCCCCAAGGATAAGTGCGCCGATCAGGGAATCGTAGTATTCAACACTCCCGGCGCTAACGCCAATGCTGTTAAGGAGCTTGTTTTGGCAGGTCTGCTTCTTTCATCAAGAAAGGTAGTAGAAGGCATTGACTGGGCAAAAACCCTCAAGGGCACAGGCGACGAAATGGGCAAAAAGGTAGAAAAAGGCAAGAGTCAGTTCGTCGGTCCCGAAATCACAGGCAAAACCCTCGGCGTTGTAGGTCTCGGCGCAATCGGTATTTTGGTTGCCAACGTTGCCGTAGCTGTAGGTATGAACGTAATCGGCTTTGACCCTTACCTCAGCGACGCGAACAGAGCAAAGCTTGACCCGGCTGTTGAGGTTAAGGACAGCAGCGAGGAAGTTATGGTTAACTGCGATTATCTTTCGGTTCACGTTCCGCTTACCGACGGCACAAAGGATCTTGTAGACGCCGGTATGATTGCCAAGATGAAGGACGGCGTTCGCATCCTCAACTACAGCCGCGACGGTCTTGTAAACACCGACGCTGTTCTTGAAGGATTAAAGAGCGGCAAGGTTGCCAAGTATGTAACCGACTTCGGCAACGACAAGATTTTGGGCGAGGAAGGCGTAATTGTAATTCCCCACCTCGGCGCTTCTACTCCCGAAAGCGAGGACAACTGCGCTGTAATGGCTTGCAACCAGGTTAAGGATTACATTGAAAACGGCAACATCGTTAACTCGGTTAACTATCCCTGCCTCAGTCTTGACCGTGCGGAAGGCACAAAGCGCGTTTGCGTGCTCAGCAAGAACGTTGAAGATATCTCAAAGGCTGTTATGGCAGAGGTATCGGGCGTTGCGGGCAGTGCTTCAAAGGCTCGCGGCGACTACGCTTACACAATCGTTGACGTTACAGGCGACGCCGACGCAGAAAAAATCAGCGCTATCGACGGTGTAATTAAGGTAAGAGTAATCGGCTGATAATATTCTAATCTAAGTAATTATATAGGACAGACACTCATAAAAGGGTGCCTGTCCTTTTTGCTTTAACGGAAGTGTAATACTAATACCTAATAAAAAGTAGCCAATCTTTGCGGTCTATTTTCCGCAATACTGCGTTGTCGTCCTTGCAAGGCGCCAGCCTTGCCGCGTCCT